>CAJXKP010000020.1 GCA_913055565.1 uncultured Ectothiorhodospiraceae bacterium | reverse complement strand
CCCGACGACATGCGAGAAATTAACGCCGGCCTGCTCGAGGACACGAGCGTGCTTAAGGACCCGGCTGTGCCCCCCGCCGCCGGCCTCTCGCTGCCAGCAATCCTCATGGAAGCCGGCGCTCGTGCCATCCGCCGTGGCCAGACCGTCGCAGATCCGATCCTGAAGATCGACGAGATAATTCCGAACTCGTTCCGGCTCGACCGCACTCATGCCGGGGCATCTCCCTAATCAGTGGTGCCGAGCCTAGCCGCTTCGCCCCTAGCGGCGCAACGCGGGCTAGCCAGGCCGTACCGCCTCGCCTGAGGTGAGGCAATAAATGGCGGTCGGGCGCTGGCGCCCCCCGACCGCCCCGGATACGGTCATCGCCAGCTCGGTACCGAACCGGCGCCGCACCGCTGTGGCCGTGCGCATGGCGGCCCGACCGGCGCGATTGGCGCTGGTTGAGACCAGTGCGCCACCCCAGGCGGCGCAAAGCTGGCGCGCCAAGCTGTGATCCGGGATGCGAACGGCGATCCGAGTGGTGCCGCCGGTTACGAGCGGGGGCGCGTGGTTAGCCGCCGGTACCAGCCAGGTCACCGCGCCCGGCCAGGTGGTCGTCATACGGCTCCACTGGCTGGCGTCGAGTGATGCCATGTAGGGCTCGAGGGCCTGGGGTGTGGCGGCTATGAGGATAAGCCCCTTGTCGTTGGGGCGCCGCTTGAGGTCCAGGATCCGCTGGACGGCCGCTGGGTTATCGGGATCGGCGCCAAGGCCGAAGACCGCCTCCGTGGGATAGGCTACCACGCCCCCCGCCTTGATCCGGCGGGTGGCCATCCGGAGGCGGAAGGTGTGCGTCTCGGCGCTGGCCATCGTTACTGGCTCTTGCGTCGCCCGCCGCCCTTGCCGCGACCCTTCTTGGCCGGTGCGTTAGCGATCAGCTCCTGGCATTCCTCGCGGGTCAGCGACTCCGGCTCGCGGTCCTTAGGCACCTTGGCGTTCTTCTTGCCATCGGTTATGTAGGGGCCGTATCGACCCTTGAGGACGCGAATCCCGTCGTCCTCGAAGCTCTGGATGGTGCGGTTACGCTCGTATTCCTTCTTCTCCGCGACCAGTTCCAGCGCCCGCTCGCGCTCGATGGTATAGGGGTCATCGTCCTTGCCCAGGGAAACGAACTGGTTACCGAAGCGGACATAGGGACCGAAACGACCGATGCTGACCTGCATGGGCTCGCCTTGTGGGGTCTCGCCCATATCGCGGGGCAGCTGGAATAGCGTTAGTGCCTCGTCGAGGCTAATCGTATCGATGCTCTGGCCATCCCGGAGGCTGGCGAAGCGGGGCTTTTCCTCGTCGTCGCGCGTGCCGATCTGTGCGAAGGGCCCGTAGCGGCCCAATCGTACCGATACCGGTCGTCCGCTTTCCGGATCGGTGCCCAGTTCCCGGGCCTGCATGACCTCGGCGCGCGAGATGTCCTGCTTCTCATCCACGCGCTCCTTGAATGGCTCCCAGAATTCGCGCAAGAGGGGCACCATCTCCCGCTCTCCTCGCGAAATGGCGTCCAGCTGATCCTCTAGGCGCGCCGTGAACTCGTAGTCCACGTAGCGATCGAAGTGATCGGTCAGGAACCGGGCCACGATTCGGCCGGTGTCGGTCGGTATAAAGCGCCGGTTTTCCAGCGTGACGTAGTTGCGCTGCTGGAGCGTGGACAGGATCGAGGCGTAGGTCGAGGGGCGCCCGATGCCGTATTCCTCCAGGGCTCGTACCAGGGTGGCCTCGGAGTATCGCGGTGGCGGCTCGGTGAAATGCTGTTGCGGCCGGATGGCGTTCAGCGCGACGTGTTCACCCTCTTCCAGGGGTGGGAGCACGCGCTCGGTATTCTCGGCCGGCTTGTTGGGGTCGTCCTGCCCCTCCAGGTAGACCGCCATGAAGCCCGGCTCGCGGATGGTCGAGCCCGTGGCCCGGAAGACGCCGACGTCCCCAGCGGCGAGATCAACGGAGACGGTGTCCAGGGTGGCGTGGATCATCTGACAGGCGACGGAGCGCTTCCAGATCAGGTCGTAGAGCCGTTGCTGATCGTCGCTGAGGTGGCCCTTGAGGCCCTCCGGGTAGCGCTTGGCGTCCGTCGGTCGGATGCCCTCGTGGGCCTCCTGGGCATTCTTGGCGCGGGTTCGGTACTGCTGGGGTGAGTCCGGGAGCTTGTCGCTGCCGAAGCGCTCCGCGATGACCTCGCGTAAGTTACCGATGGCCTCCCCGGAGAGATTCACCGAGTCCGTGCGCATGTAGGTGATCAGACCTACCGTGCCGCTACCGGTGTCGATGCCCTCGTAGAGCTGCTGGGCGACCCGCATGGTCCGCTGGGCGCCGAAGCCGAGCTTGCGTGAGGCCTCCTGTTGCAGGGTCGAGGTGATGAACGGGGCCGTCGGGTTCCGCCGACGCTGCTTCTTCTCGACCTTGGCAACGCGCAATTCACCGCCCGCGCCCTCCGCATCCGCGCCAGCGCCTTGGGCCAGGCGCTGCTGGGCGTCCTTAGCCTGTTCGTCGGCCGTGATGCTGAATTGCTCGACCTTGTCGCCGTCGAGCTGCCACAGGCGTGCCGTGAGCGGCTGCTCGGCGCGCGCTGCGTCGGCCTCGATGCTCCAGTATTCCTGGGGCTCGAAGGCCTCGATCTCGCGTTCGCGCTCGACGATCATGCGCAGCGCCGGGCTCTGTACCCGGCCGGCGGATAGGCCGCTGGTGATCTTGCGCCATAGCAGCGGCGAGAGCTGAAAACCGACTAGGTAATCGAGGGCACGGCGCGCTTGCTGGGCGTTGACGAGGTCTTCGGATAGGCCGCGGGGATGCGCGATGGCCTCCTGGATGGCGTTTTGCGTGACCTCGTGGAAGACGACGCGATAGACGGCCTTGTCCGCCACCACGCCTTTCTCCTGGAGCAGCTCCTGGAGATGCCAGGCGATCGCCTCGCCCTCGCGGTCCGGGTCGGTGGCGAGATAGATGCCGTCCGCCTTGCGTGTCGCCTTGGCGATGGCATCGACGTGCCTCTGGTTCTTCTCGATGGTGGTGTAGTGCATCGAGAAGTCATCGGCCGGATCGACGGCGCCTTCCTTAGGGATCAGATCGCGCACATGGCCGTAGCTGGCCATGACCTCGAAGTCCTGGCCCAGGTATTTGCTAATGGTCTGCGCCTTGGCCGGCGACTCCACGATGACGAGATTCTTGCTCATGTCCCCAAGGGCTCAGTTGGCGTTGTCGGGCGAGGCCCGTCGGCTGATGATGCGCTGGCGCGCGCCAGCGACCCGTACGGCGTTCAGTGGAGCAGCTGGGCGGGGCTCTCGAAGATAAGGCTCTCCATCCAGACGTAGGCCTCCTCCTGGTCGGGCTGACTGAACAGCACCATCAGGATGACCCATTTCAGCGCATCCAGATCGATGGGCTCATCATCGAGCGCCATGACCCGATCGATGATCAGCTCGCGGCTACTGCCCGAGAGGATACCCGCCTGCTCAAGGAATACCAGGAATCCTCGGCACTCGAGATCGAGGCGCTGGCACTCGCTGTCGGTAAAGACGCGACTCGCCGTTGCCGCCGTCACCTGGGGAAGGTGGCGAGAGTCCGAGAGCGCATCCAGCCAATCGAAGGCCTTGCTTACCTCCGGGCGAGCGAACCCGGCCTGCGAGAGCTCTGCCTCCAAGGCCTCGCGATCCGGATCGATGTGAGCCTCCTCGTAGAAGTAATTCTCGAAGAGATACATCAGTACATCGAAGACGTTTTCCTTCATTAACTCGCCTATCCGTCGACGCGCATGTACCGGCCGCCGGGGTAGCTAGCCACCAGGCCGCGCAATTCGAGCAACAGGAGCATGGAGGACAGCGTATCGGCCGTCAAACCAGTGCGTTGGCTCAATAGGTCCAGGGGTTGCGGGTCATAACCTAGCGCATCAAGCAACATGCTATAGCTATGATCGAGCGTATCACCGTTGCTCGCTGCGGGCGACGCCTGCGGCGGTTCCCGTGGTGACACCCGCAAGGGCGGCAGTTCCTCGAGGACGTCACCGGCGACCTCGACGAGCTTGGCGCCTTCGCGAATGAGCTGGTGGCAGCCGCGGGCCAGCGGGTTATGGATCGAGCCGGGGATCGCGAAGACCTCTCTACCCTGTTCGAGGGCATGGCGAGCGGTGGTTAGGGAGCCGCTGCGCTGCCCCGCCTCGGCAACCAGAACGCCGAGCGATAGGCCACTAAGCAGCCGGTTGCGGCGGGGAAAGTAGTGGCGACGCACCCCGACGCCGGTCGGGAACTCCGTCACCAGCGCTCCCTTGGCCGCGATACGCGTGGCGAGCTCGCGGTTCCGTGCGGGGTAGAGACGGTCCGGCCCCGTTGCCATGACGCCAATGGTGGTGCCGCCGCCATCCAGCGCGCCTTGGTGAGCGGCGGCGTCGCTACCGAGTGCCAGGCCGCTGGTTATCACTACCCCCGAGCCTGCCAGGTGCTCGGCGAATTCGTAGGCATTGCGCCGGCCTGTCTCGCTGGGCTTGCGGCTGCCGACCAGGGCGAGCTGGGCCGCGGTGAGCAGTTGGGGGTCCCCGTGGACGAACAACACCGGCGGGGCATCAGGCAAGGCGGACAGGCCGTCGGGGTAGTTGTCGTCTCCCCAGCAGACCAGGTGATGGTCGGGTTCGGCCAGCCACGCCCGGTCCGTTGCCAGCGCCGTCTCTTGCTCATCCCGGTCCAGTGTGTCCTGGGCCTGCTCGGTGAGATAGTGCCTTTGAACCTGTCGCGACGCCTCTAAGAACCGCGCCGGATGGCTGAAGTCATCGTTGATTGCTCGCGCGGTGGCCGGCCCAACCCCCGGCAGGCGCCATAGGCGCAGCCAGGCCGCGTGTGCATCCTGCATCGCTGGTCCGGACTGCTGCTAGGGCGTCTTGACGAAGTCGTCGGTGGTAATGGCGCGCGTGGCCTCCATTACTAACGCGAAGCTCATCTTCTCGAAGGTGCGGAAGATGATCATCTCACCGGCCCGCTCGGGGGGCAGCTTGACGGATTCGCCCTCGTTGTCGCTGTAGTCATCCTCCACCACCCGGGCGCGCTTGAACGCCCCCAGGACATGGCCCACCGAGGCCCCATCCTCGGTGCCAACGTTAATGGCGACGACGTCGAACTGCCCCACTTGGCTAACGCCGTCCATGACGGTCATGATCTGGCCTTGCAGGGGCTTCTCCGGCGCTCGCGGCGTAAACTGGCTGCGCAGCCCGCTCTCCCTGGCCTGGAACAGCCGATCCCCGCGCAGGATCTCGCGGGTCACGCCCGTGATCACCATGGTAGCCGGGTCACCCGTTTTCGATAGCCGTGCCGTGCCGACCTTGGTAGCCTCGAAGCCTAGGACCTCGTCGGTCTCAGGGTCCACTAATGCATCGCCCTTGCGCACGACGTCCCAGGATTCCGCCGGCGACGCGGGCAGTCTGCGCACGTAGACCGGATCCCCGGTGGAGCTGATGACGCGCTTCTCCGAGCCGGCCAGGATATAGGGCGCCCCTTCATAGGCCTGGGCAGAGACCAGCCGGTGGCCGGTAAGGAATGGCCGAATCGCGCTGACCGGAATGGTGCTAATGGCCTCGTCTAGTTTCTCCGTACGCACCTTGGGCGATAGCTTAACGGTGCCGCCACCGCGCTCCGTGGTAAGCCGCGGCTCGCCGTCGACGGTGGTTAGCTTGATGACGTCCCCCGGGTAGATTAAGTGCGGGTTCTCGATCTTTGGATTCTCATACCAGATCTCCGGCCATAACCAGGGATCTGTCAGGAAGCGGTCGGAGATATCCCAAAGCGTGTCGCCCGGCTGTACGGTATAGCGCTCGGGGTGATCGTCCCGCAATGCCGAATCCTCCGCGGCCTGGAGGGCGGCGCTGCAACAGAGCGTGATCAGGATCCAGATGATAGGCTTAGTGCGCATAGCGCTTCCTTGTCCGGACTCTCGCTGCCTTGGCCGTACCCGGGCGCGATCGTTTAGTATTAGCTCGTGTTTGACTTGAACGGTATCAGCAAGGCTCGCGTGTCGCAACGGATTCCCCAACAGCCTCGCCTCGCCCGAGCGACGCCGCCCTTGGCCGCCACGCTCAGCCATGGGCTCGGCCCCGGCGATGGTTACCCTGATGGCTGAGACGCTGCGAATCGTCTATGCCGGCAGCCCCGCGTTCGCGGTACCGGCGCTCGAGCAGCTCGCGGCTAGCGGGCACCACATCGTGGCGGCCTATACCCAGCCCGACCGCCCGGCGGGACGAGGCCGTCATGCCCGCGCCTGTCCGGTCAAGGCGGCGGCGATGGATCGAGGGATCCCGGTAGAGCAGCCGGAGAGCCTCAAGGGGCCGGCGGCACGGGCGCGACTCGAGGCGCTAGCTCCCGATGCCATGATCGTAGCCGCCTACGGTCAGATCCTGCCTAAAGGCATCCTGGGCGTACCACGTTTCGGGTGTCTAAACATCCATGCCTCGCTTTTGCCGCGTTGGCGAGGGGCTGCCCCGATTCAGCGCGCCCTGTTAGCGGGCGACAGTGACACGGGGGTATGCCTGATGCGGATGGCGCCTGGCATGGATACCGGTCCCGTTATCGATCATCGCCGCTCGGCGATTAGCGCCGACGATACGGCCGATACCCTCCATGAGCGACTGGCTCGGCTTGGTGCCGAGCTGACGCGCGAGGCCTTGCCGGCGTATGTCAGCGGCGAGCTAGTGGCGACGCCGCAGAGCGAGGTAGGGGTTACCTATGCCCCCAAGCTCACTAAGGCGGAGGCCCATGTCGATTGGTCTCAGCCGGCGCGCTCGATCGAGCGCCAGATCCGGGCCTTCAATCCCTGGCCCGTTGCGCATACCGAGTTCTTCGGTGAGGGATTGAGGCTTTGGGCGGCTGAGGTGGATACGGGGCAGCGCGACGGCGGCACCTCGCCGGGGACCATTGTGGCCGCGGATGGACGTGGCCTCGGCGTTGCCACCGGCGATGGGCTCCTGTGGCTGACGGAGGTGCAGCCCGCGGGCAAGCAGCGTCAGCCGGCCGCCGCCTTCATCAACGGCTACGGCGTTGGTGTTGGCGATGAGTTCGAAGCGTGACCATAGGGCCTCGTTACGCTGGTGTTAACGCGGTACTCGCGGTGGTGCGCGATGGCCGCTCGTTAACCAGTGCCCTGCCCGGCTGTCTGGAGGGGCTTGCCGGCTCGGATCGATCCCTGGCCCAGGCTCTGACTTATGGGGTTGTTCGTCATCGTCGGCGCCTGGAGGCTATTGCCGACAACTTGCTGGCTAAGCCTCTGCGCTCGCGGGATCGTGATATCTATGTCGCCCTGCTCATGGGCCTGTATCAACTGAGCTCGGCGACGACGCCGGATCATGCCGCCGTCTCGGAGACCGCGGAGGTGGCTCGGTCACTGCGCAAGTCGTGGGCCGTCGGGCTCCTCAACGGCACGCTGAGGCGTTTCCAGCGCGAGCGAGACCAGCGTTTGGCTGATGTCGATCGGGCAGCGGCGGTTCGCTGGTCACTGCCCGATTGGTTACTGCAGTCGTGGCAGCGGGACTGGCCTGATCAGTGGCCAGCCCTCGCCGAGGCGGCTAATACCCAGGCCCCGATGACCCTGCGCCTCAACCGGCGCTTGATCTCAGCGGCGGACTACGCCGCGCGCCTGGCGGCCGCTGGGCATAGCGCTCACGATCTACAGGGACTGCCCGATGCGCTAACCCTGGACGAGCCGGTATCGGTGGATGAACTCCCAGGGTTCGCCGACGGCGAGGTTAGTGTCCAGGATGGCGCTGCCCAATACGCTGCCGCCCTAGTTGCCCCCCAGCCCGGTGACCGGGTGCTGGATGCCTGTGCCGCCCCCGGTGGTAAGACGGACCATCTCCATGCCCTGTGCCCCGATGCGGCGATCACGGCTCTGGACAACGACGGCGCTCGCTTGGCGTCGGTTCGCGCTAATCTGGAGCGCCTCGGGGGGCGGGCCTCATTGGTGGTGGGCGATGCCGGCGAACCTTCGCAGTGGTGGGACGGTCGCCTGTTCGACCGCATATTGCTGGACGCGCCCTGCTCGGCAACGGGCGTTATACGCCGGCATCCGGATATTAAATGGCTCCGACGCGAGTCGGATATCGCCAGCCTCGCCGCCGCGCAGCGTCGCCTGCTGGCGGCCCTGTGGCCACTGCTCGCGGCGGGTGGGCGTATGATCTATGCCACCTGCTCGGTGATGCGTGCCGAGAATGAGGATGTCGTCGCCGATCTCGCGGGGTTGCGCGGTGACGCTATTCCGGAGCCGCCGGAGCTGGGGGTGGGCTTGGCCTTGGGCGTGGGGCATCAGATACTCACGGGGAATGGCGGCATGGACGGCTTCTATTACGCATGTCTGCGCAAGACCTGATGGCACGGGTGCCGGTCGCTAGTCCCGGCACCGCTAGCGCGGGGGTGCATTGGGGGGCGGCGTGCTGAGTCGAGCCGGTCAACAGGCTGGTCTGCGCCTGGTTCTGTGCCTGATATTGCTGGCGTCGCTGTATCTGTTGACGCAGGCGACCGAGGATTCCGAGCGTTTCGGGCGCCTCTATCTCTGGCTACTGGCCTTCAACGGCGCGGTGCTGGTCTTCCTCCTCGGCCTGATCGCCGCCAATCTGCGGCGCCTGTGGCGCTCGCTTCGCCAGGGCGAGCCCGGTGCACTGCTCACCCGCCGGATCCTGGTGCGATTCACGCTGCTCGCGGTCATCCCGGGACTGGTGGTCTACGGCTTCTCGATGCGTTTCCTGCGAAACGGCATCGATAGCTGGTTCGACGTACCCGTGGAGTCGGCCCTCAAGGACGCCATCGAGCTGCGCAAGCGCGATCGCCTGGATCGTGTCCAGTCCGAGATCGGCCAGCTCGACGACTCGCGTGAGGGGATGTTGCCGGTAATCCTGGGTGATATGCGCGAGCGCGTGCAGGCCTCGGAGTTGACGCTGTTTGGCAGCAACGGCCAGATCCTGGCCTCGAGCACCCGCACAGCGGAAGGCATCCTGCCGCCGCGCCCCGGCGCTGGTCTGCGCTCGCGCGCGCGCCAGGATCGGCCCTACGTTGGTCTCGATGAGATCGAGGGCGGGCGCCGCCAGATTCGCGTCGTGGTGCCGGCTCCTAATCCCTCGAGGCCAGGCGACAAACGAGTCCTTCAAGCACTGTTCCCTGTCTCGCCCCGGCTCAATCGGCTGGCTGATGATATCAGTCAGATCAGGGCCGAATACGGCGAGGTAACCGCCTTTCGCGAGGAGCTCAAGGATAGTTTTGGCCTGACCCTGTCGCTGGTTCTGCTGGGCTCGCTCCTATTCGCCCTGTGGTCGGCGTTCTACTTGGCGCGGCGCCTTGTTGCCCCGGTGACCTCGCTGGCGGAGGGCACGCAGGCGGTGGCGGCTGGCGACTACGGGACGCAACTGCCCCGGGCGGCCAACGACGAGCTTGGCTTCCTGGTGCGCTCGTTCAACGACATGAGCCGGCGCGTGGCTCAAGCGCGTGATGAGGCCCGTCGCGAGCAGGTGATCGCCGAATCCCAACGCCAGTATCTGGAGACCGTCTTGGCCCGGCTCTCGTCCGGGGTGCTGACCCTCGATCAAGAGGGGCAACTCCGGACCTATAATAAGGCGGCTAATCAAATCCTGTCGCGCGATTTCGCCGGTGAGGTTGGCAACACCCTGGCCGCGATCGCGGCGAGTCATGCTGACCTGGTGCCCTTCGCCGAGCGCGTAGGGGCGCGGGCGGTCAATCGCGACGACGATTGGCGCGAGCAGCTGACACTGGACATCCCCGAGGGCCGGCGGGTTTTGATGTGTAGTGGCACCCAACTGCCTGGCGGTCGCCTGTCCGGCGGTCACGTCGTAGTCTTCGACGACGTGACGGCGCTGATCCAGGCCCAGCGCGATGCCGCGTGGGGCGAGGTCGCGCGGCGGCTGGCGCACGAGATCCGTAACCCGCTCACCCCCATTCAGCTCTCGGCAGAGCGGCTCCAGCACAAGCTCGGTGATCACCTGGAGGGCAGCCAGGCCGAGGTTCTGGGCAGCGCTACCCGAACCATCATCGAACAGGTCGAGACCCTTAAGGCCATGGTTAATGCCTTCTCGGAGTATGCCCGCCCGCCGCAGCTCGAACGTAAGGCTCTGGATCTCAACGCCTTGGTCGAGGATGTCGCCGAGCTCTATCAGGGGCAGGTTGACGGCCCCGTGATTGAGCTGGCACTGACGACGCTGCCGGCACCCGTCTATGCGGATAGCGGTCGGCTGCGGCAGCTCCTGAACAACCTGATACGCAATGCCATTGAGGCCGTTCCCGAGCCGTCGAGTTGCCGGGTGACGCTTGTCACCCAGGAACGGCGCCGCGATTCGGGTGCAACGGTGGCGGGGGTGGAACTGGTAGTGCGCGATACCGGGCCCGGTTTCGCGCCCGAGGTGCTCAACGAGCTCTTCGAGCCTTACGTGACGACCAAGTCCAAGGGAACCGGTCTCGGGCTGCCCATCGTTAAGAAGATTGTTGAGGAGCATAATGGCTCGATTACGGCCCGCAATACGGCCGCAGGCGCCGAGATCACTATCTCCTTGCCGGTAGCGGGTGTCGTTGCTGCCCTGCCGGGCTCGAGTGAACATGGGGCCGGTTGAGACGACTGGTACGTCGAACCTTGGCCGACACGGCCGTATGGAGGGCCAGGCGATGAGTACAGCCCATGTCATCGTCGTCGATGACGAGCCGGCTATTCGCGAACTCGTGCGCGAGATCCTGAGCGATGAGGGCTACAGCGTGGCGACCGCCTCGAGCGCGAATGAGGCGCGTGGGCTGGTGGGTTCTCAGGAGCCCGACCTGGTGTTGTTGGATATCTGGATGCCCGGCGAGGACGGCATTAGTCTGCTCAAGGAGTGGGCAGGGGCAGGCATGCGCTCGCCGGTGGTTATGATCTCGGGGCACGGCACGGTGGAGACGGCCGTTGAGGCCACACGACTCGGCGCGCTCGACTTCGTGGAGAAGCCGCTGTCGATGGGCAAGCTCCTCGCGACGGTGGCAGATGCGCTGAAATCGTCGACAACGGCGGAGGCCTCGCTTGACGTCGCCGCCGCTGAGGTCATCACGCCCGTGGGTCGAAGCCAGGTCATCGAGGCCTGTCGCTCGCGTGTGGCCCGTATGGCGGGCGCACACGGCGGCGTTATCATCGACGGCGAGGCCGGGAGCGGCAAGAGTTGCTTTGCGCAGTATCTCCATTCCCTGAGCGCCAGTTCCCCGGGGCCGCTGCTCGAGCTCCCCGGTGGCAGCTTGCACGGCGCGGATGCTGCCCGGGAGCTCTACGGCGAGGCTGGCGGTCAACAGGGGTGGCTGGAAGCGGCAGCGCTGGGGACGCTGATCATTAACGAGGTCACGGACCTCGATGACGAGGCGCAACGACGACTAGCCTCGGCCGTCACGGCCGAAGGCTTCCAGCGCCTTGGCGCTAGTGGGACCCTACCGCTGACCGCGCGGCTCATCGCGACTAGCTGCAAGGACCTGGCCACCGCGGTCACAGCCGGGCGTTTGCGCAAGGACCTCTATTACAAGCTCGGTGTCCATAGCCTGACCATTCCGCCGTTGCGTGAGCATGTCGAGGACGTCCCGGAGTTGACGTCGTTTTTTGTCGATCGCCTGGTCGACGAGCAGGGCCTGCCGTATCGGCGTTTCACCGTTGCTGCGCAGAATCGCCTGCGCAACCACCACTGGCCCGGCAATGTCCGCGAGCTGCGCAATCTGGTGCACCGTCTTCTGACCGCGGGCGATGGCATCGAGGTCGAGGTTGACGAGGTCGAGGCCGCGCTTGGGCCGCCGGGCGCGGCCATCGATTCGGGCCGTGGCGCGTATCGTCAAGAGCTATTGGATATGCCGTTGCGGGAGGCGCGCGAGTCATTCGAGCGTGATTACCTGCAGTATCAGCTCCAGCGCGCAGCTGGTAGTGTCGCGCAGCTCGCGCGATTGACCGGGATGGAGCGGACCCACCTCTACCGTAAGCTGCGGTCGCTGGGCATCGATCCCAGGGAGAGCGGTTGAGTCAGCGAGCATCATTCGGTGGAGTCGGGTAGGCGCAACGGGACTGGGAGTCTGAATGAAGATCGTCATCCTTGGCGCGGGGCAGGTCGGCAGCACGGTGGCCCAGAATCTCACCAGCGAGGACAACGACGTCACCGTCATCGATTTCGATGCCCGCCTGCTGCGTGCCATGCAGGATCGCTTCGATTTGAGCACGGTGGTTGGTAGTGCCACCTATCCCGAGGTGCTGGCCCGGGCGGGCGTGGATGATGCGGACATGATCATCGCGGTGACCGACTCTGACGAGGCCAATATGGTGGCCTGCCAAGTCGCGGATACGCTATTCCACACGCCGACCAAGATCGCCCGCGTGCGCGCCATCGAGTACCTGTCCTGCCCGCAGCTGTTCTCGCCGGACGCATTGCCTATCGATGTACTGATCAGCCCCGAGCAGCTGGTGACGCAGTACGTCAAGCGGCTCATCGAGCACCCCGGCGCCCTTCAGGTCCTCGACTTTGCCGGGGGCAAGGTGCGGCTGGTAGCGGTACGGGCCCACTACGGTGGCCCACTGGTGGGCCAGCAGCTACGCGCCCTGCGGGATCACATGCCGGGCGTGCACACCCGCGTGGCGGCTGTCTTCCGGCGGGGGCACGCCATCATCCCCGAGGGCGATACCATCATTGAGGCCGGCGACGAGGTCTTCTTTGTCGCCGCCCGCAAGGATATTCGCGCTGTGATGAGCGAGCTTCGGCGGCTGGAACGGCCGGTCAAGCGCATCATGATCGCGGGCGGCGGGAATATCGGTAAGCGCTTGGCCCAGTCGCTGGAGACGAGCTATCAGGTCAAGCTCATTGAGCACAACAGCACGGTCTGCCAACGGATCTCGCAGGAGCTGAAGAACACCATTGTGCTATCCGGGGATGCCGCCGATGCCGATCTGTTGCTCGAGGAGAACATCGAGAACACGGACGTCTTCTGCGCCCTCACCAACGATGACGAGGCGAATATCCTGTCCGCGATGCTGGCCAAGCGCCGCGGCGCGCGCATGGTGATGGCGCTTATCAATCGCCCGGCCTACGTCGATCTCATCCAATCCAGTGAGGACATCGATGTCGCCATCTCCCCGCAGCAGACCACGATCGGCAGCCTGCTGGCCCACATCCGGCGCGGCGATGTGGTCAACGTCCACAGCCTGCGCCGGGGGGCGGCGGAGGCCATCGAGGCCGTCGCTCACGGTGACGTCAGTAGCTCCAGCGTGGTCGGCCGGCGTATCGACGAGATCCGGCTGCCCCGCGGTACCACCATCGGTGCCGTCGTCCGCGGCGGTGAGGTCATCATGGCGCACCACGATACCGTCATCGAGTCCGAGGACCACGTCATCCTGTTCCTCGTCGACAAGAGCCGCCTCCAGGAGGTGGAGCGCCTGTTCCAGGTCGGTGTGACCTTCCTCTGAACCCGGCTGGCGGCCTCATGCGCGACCGAACGGATAGCTGACCCATGCATTTCGATATCATCCGCCGCATCCTGGGGATGTTGCTGGTGGCGTTTAGCCCCACCATGCTGCCGCCCGCGGCGGTGGCCTTCGTTGTCGGCGATGGGGGGTTGGTCGCCTTCATTACGGCGGCCGGCGTGCTGCTCGCGCTGGGGGCCTTGCTGTGGCTGCCCGTGCGCCGAGTCCGCCGCGAGCTGCGCACGCGCGATGGGTTCTTCGTGGTGGCGATGTTCTGGGTCGCGCTCAGCCTGGCCGGCGCGATCCCTCTGGCGATTGCCCCCGAGCCGCACCTGCCGGTTGTTGATGCCATCTTCGAGAGCGTCTCAGGGCTCACCACCACCGGCGCGACGGTCATTACGGGCCTCGATACACTGCCTGCCTCCGTTCTCTACTACCGCCAGCAGCTCCAGTGGCTCGGTGGCATGGGGATTATAGTGCTCGCTGTGGCCGTCATGCCCATGCTCGGTATCGGCGGTATGCAGCTCTATCGTGCGGAGACCCCGGGCCCCGTCAAGGATGCCAAGCTCACGCCCCGGCTCGCCCAGACGGCCAAGGGCCTGTGGTACATCTATCTGGTCCTGACCCTCGCCTGCGCGCTGGCCTATTGGGCTGCCGGCATGAGCCTGTTCGACGCGGTCTGTCATGCCTTCACAACGATCGCGACCGCCGGCTTCTCGACCCACGATGCGAGTATGGGCTACTTCGATAGTGCCCTTATTGAGATGATCGCCGTGTTCTTTATGGCGCTGTCCGGGGTGAGCTTCGCGCTGCATTTCACCGTGTGGCGCTGGCGACGTCTGACCGCTTGGACCAGTGACCCGGAACTGCGCTTCTACTTCGGCATGTTGGCGGCGGGCTGCGTGTTCGTGGTGGTTGGTCTGGTGGTTTATAGCACCGCCCAGGGACACTATGCGGTCACCGAGGCGTGGCATCACGGTATCTTCCAGGTGGTCTCGTTCGCGACGACCACGGGCTATAGCACCGCGGATCACAATATGTGGCCCGCCTTCTTGCCAGTGTTATTGCTATTCATGAGCTTCATGGGTGGCTGCGCGGGCTCAACGACGGGGGGCATGAAGGCCATCCGGGTGCTATTGCTACTCAAACAGGGCCGGCGCGAGATCCTGCGTCTCATTCACCCGCAGGCCGTTATCCCGGTCAAGATGGGGGATCGGCCGGTGTCGGAACGGATCATCGAGGCCGTGTGGGGCTTCCTGGCCGCCTACGTCGCTATCTTCGTGATCATGATGTTGTCGATGATGGCGCTGGGTCTAGATCAAGTAACCGCCTTCTCGGCCGTGGCGACATCGTTGAACAACCTTGGGCCTGGCCTGGGTGACGTGGCATCCAACTTTGCTAGCGTTGGACCTGGAGCCAAGTTACTCGCCTGTCTCGCCATGATCCTGGGTCGGCTGGAGATATTCACCCTCCTGGTGTTGTTTACCCCCGCCTTCTGGCGCCGTTAACGCCTACGCCGTCCCGGCGTGGTCGCGCCGGCTATTGTTAACCCGGCGCGGGCGCTTACACTTGGCGCTATGGATATTGAAGCGCTTGAGCGCATGCTGGAGCAGGGTCGGGAAAGCGCGATGTTGCGCTTTACGCTCGGTAATGCGTGTTTTCGCGAGGAGCGCTGGGATGAGGCGATCAGCCATTACCAACGCGCGCTAACGCTGGATCCCGCCTATTCAGCGGCTTGGCAATCTCTGGGCGATGCGCGGGCAAGGGCCGGCGTTCCCGATGACGAGGTCCGCCAGACCTACGCGGACGGCCTGGATGCCGCGCGGGAGCGCGGTGATATGCAGGTGGTCAAGGTGCTGGAGGCCCGCTTGCGGAAGATCGATCGGCGTACAGGGGGCTAGAAGCGACAGGCAACGCGACTCGCGTGGCGGTCGGGCTACGGATGTCGCCAATAAGAACCGACACAATCGGAGGGTAGCGAGATGAGTTGGCATAAGCAGATGGAAGATATGCTCAGCAACTGGACGGAAACCCAGCGCCGCGCTTGGGATCAATGGATGGATGCGGTCAAGGGCATGGCGCCAGGCGCCGAGCATGTCCAGGCCCAGTATCACCAGCAGCTCGATGCCTGGGAGCAGGCGGTGCGCGAGGCACTGCAACGCCAGAAGGAGTGGGCTGAGAGCCTGTCGAATCAGGGCGGCGAGAGCGGCGCCCAGCAAGAGATGGCGGAGCAGTGGATGGAGCAGGTCCAACAGGCCATGAAGGGCTGGACTGACGCCCAGAGCCAGTTGTGGAACACATGGATGGAGAACATCAAGCGCATGGAGTCGAGTTCCGGTGAGATGCCCGCGGGCATGGGCGGCGAGGAGGTGGTCAAGGCCTGGCAAAAGGCCGCTGAGCAGGCTCAGAAGACCATGCAGGAGTGGGCTCAGAGCACGGGTTCCGGGAGCGGCTCGGGTAAGAAGTCCTAAGGCCGAGTCCCGACGAGTGGCGCCGTTGCCGGTTCGGCCGCGGTGCCCGTAGTAACGGCATGGCTCGAACGCACGAGTTGTGGCTACGCCTAGCCAAGGCCTCAGGCCGGGTCGTTACGGGTGAGCTCTAGGGAGTGACAAAAAAATCCGGCGCGTCCCTGCGCCGGCACCGTCTACTGCATCGGCTGGAGTTACTGGCGCTGCGCCCATCCCTGGGTCGGGGGGGTGAGGGGGGCTGGACTCCTGTCCGATTCGCAGCGCGCTTCCCTGTCAAAGCGCGGTATCCCTACCGCTTCCTTTTTCTGCGCCTTCTCTGGCCTTCGTCGTCACCCCGTCCGTTGGCGACGTTTTTGATTCTCCTTATCCCGTCGTGGTCTGGCTGTCGGCAAAAGGCGACGGTCGTTGTAGGAAAACACTGACACGGAAGCGCCAGCTTGGGAGGATGGCTCGAATGATCGGTCTATTACAGCGGGTTACACGAGCTCAGGTAAGCGCGGCGGGCGTCCCCGACGCCGTTATAGGCGCTGGCGCGCTTGTGCTGATCGGCATTGAGCGCGACGACGATGAGGCGCGCACGGAGCGCCTTCTCGAGCGCCTTCTCGGCTATCGGGTGTTCTGCGATGAGGCGGGACGCATGAACCGAAGCCTTAGGGTTGCGGGTGGCGGCTTGTTGTTGGTTCCCCAGTTCACCCTCGCGGCGGATACGCGCAAAGGCACGCGCGCCAGCTTCCAGACCGCGGCGCCACCCGCCACGGCGCAGGCGTTGTTCAACCATCTGTGCCAGCGTGCGGTCGAGGCGCACTCGCCCGTGTCATGGGGACCGTTTGGCGCCGATATGGCCGTAGACCTCGTGAATCAGGGGCCCGTTACATTCTGGCTACAGGCTTGAACTCAGCCTAAACGCCGCGTGTCCCTATGAACGCAGCGGCGTGGTATGCTCGCATCCCCTTTTGTGGACGGCGCGTCAGTTATGGCAGGGCGTTCGGCTACCGTACAACGAGATACCCGGGAGACGCGGATCCGTGTCAGTATCGATCTGGACGGCTCCGGTCACTCCCATGTGGACGCAGGCCTACCCTTTTTCGAGCACATGCTGGATCAGCTAGCTCGTCACGGGCTTATGGATATCGAGGTCGCCGCCGATGGCGACCTCCAGGTCGACGCCCATCACACGGTCGAGGATCTCGGTATCACGCTGGGCCAGGCAATAACGCAGGCGCTACAGCAGAAGGCCGGCATTCGTCGCTTCGGTCATGCCTATGTCCCGCTCGATGAGGCCCTATCGCGTGTGGTGGTGGACTGCTCGGGACGCCCCGGGTTGAGCTTTAACGTCGTTTTCCCCCGGGCCCGAATCGCCGATTTCGACGTGGATCTATTCCACGAGTTCTTCCAAGGGCTGGTTAATCATGCCTGGTTGACGCTGCATATCGACAATCTGCGCGGCGACAACGCCCACCATATCGCGGAGACCCTGTTTAAGGCGGCCGGCCAGGCGTTGCGACAGGCTGTTGAACTCGATCCCCGGAGCCCCGGTGGGGCCCCTTCCACCAAGGGCACATTGACGGGTTAGGTGCGAACATGACCGATGTGGCGGTCGTTGATTACGGCATGGGCAATCTGCGTTCCATGGCCAAGGCATTGGAGCATGTTGGCGCGCCCTGTGTTGTTATCACCGATGATGCTGAACGCATTGCACGGGCCGATCGGGTTGTTTTCCCCGGTCAAGGGGCGGTGCGCGACTGCATGAGCGCCTTGCATGAGCATGACCTCGTGGCTGTGCTCGCCGAGGTTATGGCCGATCGCCCATTCCTTGGGGTCTGCATGGGGATGCAGGCGCTAATGACCGTGAGTGAGGAGAACGGGGGCGTCGCTGCGCTGGATGCCATCCCCGGCGAGGTCCGCCACGTTCGCCGCCTTACCGAGGGTGACTCCCGGCTCAAGATCCCCCACATGGGTTGGAACCGGGTCAACCAGGTTCGAGGGCATCCGCTTTGGCAGGGTATCGATGACGATGATTGGTTCTATTTCGTGCACAGCTACTACGTCGCGCCCGCTGACGAGACGCTCGTACATGGAACAGCGACCTACGGCCAGCCATTTGCCGCTGCAATTGGCCGCGGCAATGTCTTTGCAACCCAGTTCCACCCGGAAAAAAGCCAACATGCCGGCTTGAGGCTGCTGTCCAACTTCCTGCATTGGGACGGCACTGCCGAAGACCGTACATCAACCGCGAGGCCAAGAAGTCGAGATGCTGCTAATACCCGCTATTGATCTCAAGGATGGTAAGTGCGTGCGCCTGCGCCAGGGGCGAATGGACGAGGAGACGGTTTTCTCCGACGATCCTGTGGCCATGGCTGGGGAGTGGATCGAGGCTGGTTGTCAACGCTTGCATATCGTCGATCTGGACGGTGCTGTGGCCGGTTACCCCGTTAATGCCGATATCATCGGGCGCATTGTTGAGACCTATCCCGATGTCGCCATCCAGGTCGGTGGCGGGGTCCGTAGCTTCGATATCATCCAGACCTATCTCGATGTCGGGGTCAGCTACGTCATCATCGGAACGCAGGCGGTCCGAGCGCCCCACTTCGTTGATGACGCCTGCCTGGAGTTTCCCGGTCGGATCATCGTCGGTCTGGATGCCCAGAACGGCCAGGTAGCGACCGAGGGCTGGTCTCAGGTGTCCACACGGACGGCGCAGGAAATGGCCCAGCGTTTCGCGGAGGCGGGTGTTGAGGCCCTGGTCTTCACCGATATCGGCCGCGACGGCATGATGGACGGTGTCAATATCGAGGCGACGCGCGAGCTGGCACGCGCGGTGGATATCCCCGTCATCGCGTCGGGCGGCGTGACCAGTCTTGACGACATCAAGTCACTGGCGGGGGGCGCCGGCGACGGCGTCGCCGGCGCCATCCTCGGGCGCGCCCTGTACGAAGGCGAGATTGACTTCGGCGAGGCCCAGGCGCTGGTCGCGAATCTCGGCGGCGCCGATACGGGGAGCTGAGCGATGGCCCTGGCCAAGCGGCTCATTCCCTGTCTCGACGTTGACGCCGGGCGCGTCGTCAAGGGCGTGCGCTTTGTTGATATCCGTGATGCGGGCGACCCGGTCGCCATAGCTCAGGCCTATGATGCCGCCGGCGCCGATGAAGTAACGTTTCTGGACATCACGGCGAGCCACCAGGAGCGCGAGACCATCATCTCTGTGGTGGAGTCGGTGGCGGCTGAGGTCTTTATTCCCTTAACAGTCGGTGGCGGTATCCGCAGCGTGGAGGATGTCCGACGCATGCTCAACGCTGGCGCGGACAAGGTCACTATCAACACGGCAGCGGTCCATGATCCCAGCGTGGTTAGCGAGGCGGCCGCGCGCGTCGGCTCCCAGTGTATCGTTGTCGCGGTCGACGCCAAACGCGTCAGTGGGCCGGATGAGCCGGCACGTTGGGAGGTATTTACCCACGGTGGGCGGACGCCCACCGGGCTGGACGCCGTGGACTGGGCGCGCCGCATGGCCGAGGCCGGGGCTGGCGAGATCCTGCTGACCAGTATGGATCGTGACGGCACGCGTGAAGGCTTCGACATTGGGCTGACACGCGCTGTTAGTGATGGCATCCCGGTTCCTGTGATCGCCTCCGGTGGTGTCGGCGGTCTGGCCCATCTGGTCGAGGGCGTGAGCGAGGGCGGTGCGGATGCCGTCCTCGCCGCGAGCATCTTTCACTTCGGTGAGCACAGTATCCAGGAGGCCAAGGCTTACATGGCCGAGCGTGGCGTCGAGGTGCGGCGATGAGCTGGCTGGACGAGGTGCGGTTCAATGACGATGGGCTCGTTGCCGCGGTGGCCCAGGACCATCACACCGGTGAAGTACTCATGCTCGCTTGGATGAACCGCGAGTCACTAGCGCGAACCGTTGAGGTTGGCGAGGCCGTCTACTGGTCGCGCTCGAAGGGGCGTTTATGGCACAAAGGCGAGGCGTCGGGGCACACCCAGCGCGTCCACGATCTGCGCCTCGACTGCGACGGCGACACGGTCCTGCTTAGCGTCGAGCAGGTGGGCGGCATTGCCTGCCATACCGGGCGCCGCAGTTGCTTCTACCGGCAACTCCGTGAAACGACGTGGGAATCGACGGAGTCGCCGCGGCGCGACCCAGCTGCTATCTACGGAGGCGACGCCAATGACCGAGCGTGATTTCCTGGAACGGCTCTCGCAGACGGTCCAACAGCGCCAAGGACAGGATCCGGCGAACTCCTACGTCGCCAAGCTCCATGCCAAGGGCCTTGATGGGGTGCTTAAAAAGATCGGCGAGGAGGCGACCGAGACCGTGCTGGCGGCGCGCGACGGCGATCACGAGCATCTGGTTTCTGAGACCGCCGATCTGTGGTTTCATAGCCTCGTAATGTTGTCTGAGTTCGGCCTGACCGCGAATGATGTCGTCGCGGAGCTTGAGCGCCGCTTCGGGACGTCGGGTATCGACGAAAAGGCGTCTCGCAGCGATGCCTCCTAGGCCCGAGAGGTTATTATGTACGGTTTCAGTGTCTGGTCGCTCCTTCTGATCCTTGCCATCGTTGTGGTGGTTTTCGGGACCAAGAGGCTGCGCAACATGGGTGGTGACCTCGGCGGAGCCATTCGTGGCTTTAAGGACGCGATGAACGAGGGTGAAGGTAAGGCCGATCACGCCACCGGTGATAAAGCGGAAGCCAAAATTACCGAGGCTGATGCCGACAGCGAGCAGCCACAGGCCGAGCGCAAGACCGATAACGAGCGTGGTGGCTGAAGGCCGACCGGCTTCTCGAGGTGCTCGCGTGGTCGTGGTGCCCGGAATGATGGCCTCGGGCTCGTCGCGCGTGCGCTGCTGGGCCTAGGGGAGCGCCATGTTCGATTTCAGCTTCCTCGAAGTGCTCATCGTTTGTCTGATCGGTCTTATCGTGGTGGGTCCGGAGCGCCTGCCGGCAGTCGCGCGGACCCTGGGCCTGTGGATTGGTCGGGCGCGCGCCATTGCCACATCGGTGCGTACCGAGTTCGAGCGTGAGGTCAATGCCGCGGGGATGCAGGAGACGAAGCGGCGACTGCGCGAGGAAACCTCCAAGGTCCACAGCGGGGTCTCCCAAGAGATCGAGGAGACTAGGCAGGCCATGGGCGAGCTTGACCGCGCCGCTACCGAGAGCGACACCGCGTCATCGGCCCCTAGTAGGATAACGACGGAGTCCGCCGCGGCCGAACCCAGTGGACGCGCCAGTGAGGATATGGGCGCGTCGAGTGACGTCGTACCCGACGGAAACCGGGATGACGATGCCAACGAGCGTCGTTGATGAGTAGCGACGAGTCAGCCCCGGAAGAACACAGCGAACACCCGTTGCTGGATCACTTGCTGGAGCTACGCACCCGGGCCTTGCGTTGCCTCATGGTGATCGGCGTCATCTTCCTGGGGCTTTATTTCGTACGCCAACCCCTCTACGAGGCGCTAGCCGAGCCCCTACAGGCCGCCTTGCCGGCTGGCGGCAAGATGATCGCGACCGAGGTGGCGACGCCCTTTCTTATTCCCCTCAAGCTCGCTTTGTTCACGGCGTTCTTTATCGCCATCCCCTACGTGCTCTACCAGCTCTGGGCCTTCGTGGCGCCGGGGTTGTATCGCCAGGAAAAGCGCTTTGTGTGGCCCATGCTGGGTTCGAGTGTGGCCCTTTTCTACATCGGCATGGTGTTCGCCTACTTCGTTGTCTTCCCGTTGATCTTCACGTTCTTCGCGGGCCAGACGGGTGACGACATCAGCATGATGACCGACATCAGCGCCTATCTGTCTTTCGTGCTGATGCTGTTCTTCGCCTTCGGCGCCGCCTTTGAGGTGCCCATCATCACCATCCTGCTGGTCCGGACCGGCATCACGACACGTCAGGCCCTCGCGGCCAAGCGACCCTACGTCATCGTGGGTGCCTTCATCATTGGCATGCTGCTGACGCCGCCCGATGTGATCTCACAGGTGCTTCTGGCGATCCCGATTTGGGTGTTGTTCGAGCTCGGTATTCTGTTGTCGGGCCTACTGGCGCCGCCGCCGGCCGGTGAAACTGACTAATCAGTCAGTTTATCGCTGAAGCCACCCTACTGCGCTGCCGCAAAGGCATCGAAATAACCGCCAAGCCCTTGTCACTGTTGCGCTTACGGGCCACACCCGGTATCTTCAGGGTCGTCTTTAAGACATACTTCCCGCGGCGCTAGACGGATTCCACTCGGGCCAGCGTCCGAGTCCGCTCGCGAGCGAGGCGACTTCGCCACGGAGTACCCCGCCCGCCGCCGTAACGGACGAGTTCAGGTGCTATCCCCATGAACCAAGCCTTTGACCAGCTTCTCCGCAACTCCTATCTCAATGGCAGCAACGCGGCCTATATCGAGGAACTCTACGAGGCCTATCTGAGTGATCCGCAGGCCGTTGATGCGGAATGGCGGGCCTACTTCCACGGCCTAGAGGCCGGCGACAGCGCTAGCGGCAAGGATATTGCTCACAGCCCGATCCGTCGGGAGTTCGAGCGCATCGGCCAGAGCCGGCGCGCCGGCGGCGGCGCGCTAGCGCAGGGCACGTCGATGGATCCCGAGGCGGCGCAAAAACAGGCGGCGGTGCTGCGCCTGATCAATGCCTATCGGGTTCGGGCGCACCAGGTCGCCGATGTCGATCCGCTCGATCTGCGTGCCGATCCTGAGGTCCCGGATCTCGACCCCGCCTTCCACGGCCTCACCGATGCCGACCTCGACAAGGAGTTCAACACCGGCTCACTGTTTACCGAGGATCGGTTGCCGCTGCGTGAGATCCTCGCCTTGGTACGTGAGGTCTACGCCGGCAAGATCGGCTCGGAGTTCATGCACATCACCGACACCGAGCAGAAGCGTTGGATCCAGGAGCGCCTGGAGCGCCCGCGCGCTCGACCCAACCTCGACACCAACCATCGGCGGCACATCCTCGAGCGGCTGGTTGCTGCCGAGGGCATCGAGAAGTATCTCAACAGCAAATACGTTGGCCAGAAGCGGTTCTCGCTGGAGGGTGCCGAGGCGCTCATGCCGCTACTCGACGAGATCGTTCAGCGCGGGGGCGAGGCCGGTATTCGCGAGACCGTGATGGGGATGGCCCACCGCGGCCGCCTCAACGTGCTGGTCAATCTCCTGGGGAAATCGCCCGCCGACCTGTTTGCTGAGTTTGAGGGCGGGGCCGAGGTTGAGAATGCCTCCGCGGGCGATGTGAAGTATCACCTTGGTTTTTCAGCCGATGTCCAGACCCCGGACAGTTCGATGCATGTGGCCCTGGCCTTCAACCCGTCGCATTTGGAGATCGTGGACCCCGTGGTGGTTGGGTCGAGCCGGGCCCGCATGGAGCGCCGTGATGATCTTCTAGGCGACGAGGCGCTGCCGCTGATGATTCATGGCGACGCGGCCTTTGCCGGGCAGGGTGTGGTCATGGAGACCTTCCAGCTGTCGCAGGCGCGCGGCTTCTACACCGGCGGCACCGTGCACGTCGTCATTAATAATCAGATCGGCTTCACGACCTCCAATCCGCTGGACACGCGGTCGAGCCTGTATTGCACCGAGGTTGCCAAGATCGTTCAGGCGCCGATCTTCCACGTCAACGGCGATGACCCCGAGGCCGTGGTCTTCGCTACCCAGGTCGCCATGGACTATCGCAAGCGCTTCAAGCGCGACGTGGTCATCGATCTCATCTGCTATCGCAAGCACGGCCATAACGAGGCCGACGAGCCATCGGCCACGCAGCCGATGATGTACTCGAAGATCAAAAACCATACGCCCGTGCGCCAGCGCTATAGCGATCGCCTTACCGAGGAGGGGGTGGTCGACGGTGACGATGTTAAGGCCATGGAACGCGCCTACCGCGAGGCCCTGGACGCGGGTGAGGTCGTGGCGCCCGGGGCCCTCGACGCCATCTACAATGAGTACAGCGTCGATTGGTCACCCTATTTCGAGGCCAGCTGGGATATGGCCTGCGATACCACGATGCCGCTGGAGCGCGTACGCCGCCTCCAGGATCGCCTACAGGCGCTGCCCGAGGGCTTCGAGCTGAATTCGCGAGTCGCCAGCATGCTTGAGTCGCGCCGCAAGATGGCCGCCGGCGCGCTGGCCATCGATTGGGGCTTCGCCGAGACCATTGCCTACGCCTCGCTGATTGAGGACGGCACCAAGGTGCGGCTTACCGGCCAGGATTCAGGGCGCGGCACGTTCTTCCATCGCAACGCGGTATTGCACCATGCGCGCGATGGCTCCACCTATACCCCACTCAAGGCCGTTGGCGAGCGCTCGACCGACTTTACCGTCATCGATTCCCTGCTGTCCGAGGAGGCGGTCATGGGCTTCGAGTATGGTTACGCCACCGCGGAGCCTAACGCCATGGTCATCTGGGAGGGTCAGTTCGGCGACTTCTGTAATGGCGCACAGGTCGTGATCGACCAGTTCATTACCTCCGGTGAGGCCAAGTGGGGACGATTATGCGGTTTGACCTTATTCCTGCCGCACGGTTACGAGGGCCAGGGTCCTGAGCATTCCTCGGCGCGCCTTGAGCGCTTCCTCCAGCTTTGTGCCGAGGAGAACATCCAGGTCTGCGTGCCCTCAACGCCAGCCCAGTTCTTCCACATGATCCGCCGTCAGGCGCTGCGCCCCTATCGCAAGCCGCTGGTGGTGATGACGCCCAAGAGCCTGTTGCGGCACAAGCTCTCCACCTCGTCGTTGGATGATCTCGCCGAGGGTGGGTTCCACAATGTCATCGGCGAGATCGACCCTATCCCGGTTCGCGATACCAGACGTCTAGTCCTTTGCAGCGGCAAGGTCTACTACGATCTGCTCCAGGAGCGGCGTAAGCGCGAGCTCGATGACGTCGCTATCGTCCGCATCGAGCAGCTGTACCCGTTCCCGGAGGAAGAGCTCACGAATCTGTTGCGCCGCCGCTACAAAGGCACTCGCGAGATCGTGTGGTGTCAGGAGGAGCCGAAGAACCAGGGCGCGTGGTACCAGATCCAGCATGAGATGCGGCGCTGTATGACGCGCGAGCAACAGCTCAGCTACGCGGGCCGATCGTCGTCGCCCTCGCCCGCCGTGGGCTACGCCAAGGTCCATCATGAGCAGCAGCGTCGCCTCGTTGATGAGGCCCTGAGCAAATAATCAGCCGCTCGCCGCCGCGGCGCGGCGAGACTACCCATCGCGTCGGGCCGATGGCCCTGAATCAGCCAACAAGCGAGAAGTCGATGAGCACCGAAGTCAAGGTACCGAACTTACCGGAATCGGTGAGCGAGGCGACCATTAGCGCCTGGCATAAGCAACCTGGAGATAGCGTCGAGCGCGACGAGAACCTGGTGGATCTGGAGACTGACAAGGTCGTTCTCGAGGTGCCGGCTCCGGAGGATGGCGTGCTTGCCGAGATCACCATCAAGGAAGGCGTGACGGTGACGGCTGGCCAGGTCATCGGGACCGTGGATGTGACCAGCGGTAGCGGGGCGCCACCCGAGAAGCCGGCCAGTGAGGCGACCTCGGCGGATCAAGGTGCCCAAGCCGAGTCGGCGCCCGGGTCGACGTCCGAGCCAGCCAAGGGCGCTGCTGCCTCACCCCCCGAGGACCTATCACCCGCCGTGCGACGGATGGTGGCTGAATACGATCTCGATCCCGCCAAGATCGAGGGTACGGGCCGCGATGGCCGTATTACCAAGGAAGATGTCCAGCGGTATGTCGCGGACGGTACCGGCAGTCAAGCCAGCGAGGCGCCTGCCGCACCGTCACCAGCGCGCCAGGAGCCCGCCGCTGAATCAGCCGAGACCTCGAGCGACAAACCGGCCCCGGCCCCGGCCGCAGGCGTTGCAGCCGAGGGTGATCGCCCGGAACGCCGGGTACCGATGACGCGGCTGCGCCAGCGCATCGCCGAGCGTCTGGTCGAGGCCCAGCAGTCCGCCGCGATGTTGACGACCTTTAATGAGGTCAACATGAAGCCGGTTATGGATATGCGGGCCCGTTGTAAGGACCGCTTCCAGGAACGCCACGGCGTCAAGCTCGGCTTTATGTCGTTCTTCGTTAAGGCCGCCGTCGAGGCGCTTAAGCGGCACGCCGCCGTTAATGCCTCCATCGATGGCACGGACATCATCTATCACGGCTACTACGATATCGGCATCGCCGTCTCCACCGAGCGTGGTCTGATGGTGCCCGTGCTGCGCGATGCCGATAAGCTCAGCTACGCCGAGATCGAGGCTGCCATCAACGACTTCGGCAAGCGCGCCCAGGAGGGCAAGATCGGCATGGACGAGCTGACCGGCGGGACGTTCACCATTACCAATGGGGGCATCTTCGGCTCGTTGGTCTCCACGCCCATCCTGAACCCGCCCCAAAGTGGCATCCTGGGCATGCATAAGATCGAGGATCGGGCCGTAGTCGTTGACGGTGAGATCGTGGTCCGGCCGATGATGTATCTCGCTCACACCTACGATCATCGCATCATCGACGGCCGCGAGGCGGTGCAGTTCCTGGTGACCATCAAGGAGATGCTCGAGGATCCGGCGCGGCTGTTGCTCGAGATATAGAGGCAACCGCTACGCGCCCCAAACCGGAGTCATTATGTCCAGTAACTACGATGTCATTGTCATCGGCGCCGGCCCGGCCGGCTACGTCGGCGCCATCCGTTGTGCCCAACTCGGTCTCCGCGTGGGCGTCATCGACGAATTCGTCCGTAAGGACGGCGAGCCCTCGCTTGGCGGGACCTGCCTCAACGTAGGCTGCATCCCCTCCAAGGCCCTGCTCGACTCCTCCGACGAGTACCTCAAGGCCGAACATGAGCTCGCTAGCCATGGCATTAAGGTTGGCAGCGTCGAGCTCGACGTGCCGCAGATGATTAAGCGCAAGGATAAGGTGGTTCAGGATCTAACTGGCGGCATCAAGCAGCTTTTCAAGGCCAATAAGATCGAGTGGCTCCAGGGCCACGGCAAGCTGCTCGCTGACCGTAAGGTTGAGTTCACGCCGCATAAGGGCAAGGCCCAAACCCTGGACGCGGAGCACGTCATCCTTGCGACGGGCTCGACGCCCATCGATATTGGTGCGGCGCCAGTGGATCAAGAGCAGGTGCTTAACTCCGATGGCGCCCTCGAACTGACCGAGGTGCCCAAGCGCATGGGCGTCATAGGTGCCGGTGTTATCGGCCTGGAGATGGGCAGCGTCTGGAATCGCCTTGGCTCGAAGGTCGTCCTGTTAGAGGCCCAAGACACCTTCCTGGCAGCGGTGGATAGCCAGATCGCCAAGGAGGCCCGCAAGCAGTTCGAGGCCCAGGGCATGGAGATCCGGCTAGGCTGCCGAGTCAAGGATTCGCGCAAGGGTAAGACGGTGAGCATCCACTACGAGGATACCGACGGTAAGCAGAACCTGCAGGTCGATAAGCTCGTCGTATCCGTGGGCCGTCGCCCGCATACGGACAACCTCACCCATGACGACGTCGACCTGCTTACCGATGAGCGGGGCTACGTGCACGTCAACGATTATTGCGAGACGAACATCCCCGGGGTGTACGCGGTCGGCGATGTGGTCCGTGGGCCCATGCTTGCCCATAAAGGCTCCGAGGAGGGCATGATGGTCGCCGAGCGCATCGTGGGTCAGCCCGGCGAGGTCAATTACGAGACCATCCCCTGGGTGATCTACACCGACCCCGAGATCGCCTGGGTGGGTAAGACCGAGGCCTCGCTCAAGAGCGCCGGCACGCCGTACCGCACGGGCACGTTCGGCTTCGCGGCCACGGGGCGGGCTCGGGCCATGGATAAGCCGGTTGGGATGGTCAAGATCATGGCCCACGCCGAGACGGACCGCATCCTCGGCGTGCATATCGTCGGTCCTCAGGCCTCGGAGCTCATCGGAGAAGCGGTCCTCGCCATGGAGTACGCCGCCAGCGCTGAGGACCTGGCACGCACCATCCACGCCCATCCAACACTGTCCGAGGCGGTGCACGAGGCCGCCCTCGCGGTCGATGGCCGAGCCATCCACAAGGCCAACTAGGCTCAGCCATGCTCGGGCGATGCGGTACTGACGGGTTCCCGGAGTGACGGACGGTAGCAATGATGGCCTGACCGACGGCGGCTACGCCCTGGCCGCTCCGGCAGAGACTACGGATCCGGAGGACGTGGCCTATGGACTTCGACGTGGCCACCCTTGGCCGCATCCCGATGCCACGGGGGTGGATGAGCTCATGGCCCGGCGGCTAACGCCCGACACCGTGGGTCATCTAGTGGCTGGCTCCAGGCACCCGATCACTTCGGCCGGCCCGACCCGCCATCACCGGCACGAGGCATCTCATGTGGCTCGGTAAGCTCATCGGCGGCATCCTCGGCTATGCCCTGTTCCGGCACTGGCTAGGGGCCCTTGCCGGCATCATGATTGGCCACTGGTTCGACAATGGCCGGGCGCGTGTGCGCCTGATGGCGAGTCGCTACCGCCGCGTGCACGAGACCTTTTTCCGCACGACCTTTCGGGTCATGGGCCATGTCAGCAAGGCCGACGGCCAGGTTAGTCAGGCCGAGATCCGTGCCGCGAACGCTGTCATGGATCACATGCAGCTCAGCGACGATCAGCGTGAACGCGCTATCGCCGCCTTTCGCGAGGGCAAATCGCCGGATTTCGACATTGACGCGGAGATCGATGCCTTCCGCCAGGTTTGCCGCGGTCAGCCCCAGCTTATCCGCGTGTTCCTCGAGATCCAGCTCCAGGCCGCTATGGCCGACGACCAAGTCGACGAGCGCGAGCGCGAGGTATTGCTCGGCATCGCTCAGCGTTTGGGGATCGCCGAGGCCGAATACGAGCGGCTAGAGGCGCTGCTCGCGGGCGGGCATCGACGGGCTAACGCCCAGGAGACAGAGGCCGACAAGCTCCAAGAGGCCTACCGCGAGCTGGGTGTGGACCCCGAGGCCGATCAAAGCGAACTCAAACGCGCCTACCGGCGACTGATGAGCGAGCATCACCCGGATAAGCTCATGTCCCGCGGTATGCCGGAGGAGATGATCAATGTCGCCAAGGAGCGTACCCAGGCCATTCAAGCCGCCTACGAGACCATCAAGCGTGCGCGCGGACTGAGTTAGCTCGCGGAACCAGCCCCGCGCTGGCTTAGTCCCTCAGGTGCGGACGCCAGCCGAGGATGTAACCATGCGATGGCTTATGGCCTGCCTGACGCTATGCCTTGCACTGCCGGCCGCGGCCTCGCCGTGGTGTATTAATCATGACACCAGTCGCCTTGGCTTCGTCGGCACACAGAATGGCAACGCCTTTCGCGGCGAGTTCCGGGATTACGAGGCCGATATGCGGTTCGATCCCAACGCGCTTGGCAGTGCCCGCTTCGATGTCTCGGTAGTGACCGCGAGCGCAGCTACTGGAAGCGACCGGCGTGACGGTGCACTGCGTGGATCAGCTTGGTTCCATAGCGAGGCGCATCCCCGGGCCCGCTTCGTGACCAAGACGATCCGTGGCGCGGCCGGCGAGGCGCACTACGAGGCGGTGGCCGATCTCACCATCCGCGCGACAACGCGCCGCGTGGTCCTCCCCTTCGAATGGCGAACCGACGGTGACACCGCGTCCATGGCGGGGCAGGTTACCATTGATCGAACGGCCTTCGGAGTAGGTCAGGGGCGGTGGTCGGATTGCTCGAGCGTGGGCTGCGACGTCGAGGTCCAGGTCGATCTCGACCTGCAGCGTTGCTCCTCCTAGAGGCCGATCAGCCAGACGGCCAGCGGCACGAGTATGGCGGTCGCCAAGCCATTGAGCCCCATCGCAAGCCCCGCATAAGCCCCCGTGACTGGGCCATCGCGATAGGCCCGAGCCGTCCCGAGTCCGTGCCCGCCCAGGCCCAGCGCCAGACCACGTGCCATGGGGCTGGTTACTCGCAGGCGGTGCATCAGCGGCAGGCCGGCTACCGCTGCCAGTAGCCCCGTGATGATAACGAGCACGGCAGCCAATGAGGCGTTACCCCCCAGGCCCGCCGCCACCGGCATGGCGATGGGCGTGGTCGCTGACTTGGGCAGCATGGCGATCAGCATCTTCGGCGGCAGTCCCACCAGCCATCCGAGCCCGAGCGCCGTCAGCACCGCCGTTACCGAACCCGTACCGAGCGCGAGCGCCAACGAACGCCAGCAATCGCCCAGCTCGCGGATCCGTTGCACCAGCGGCACGGCGAGCGCCACCGTCGCGGGCCCAAGCAGGAAGTGTAGGAACCGATTCGCCTCGAAGTACGTGCTGTACGAGGTATCCGTCGCCAGCAGCAGCCCGATTAAGGCCGTTATGGTAACGACCACGGGATTGAGCCAGGCAACCTGCCCGCAGGCCTGATGGAGCCGGTCGGCCGCCCAGTAGGCCGCCAACGTCGCGGTAAACCAGAACAAGTGCTCGGCCCCGTTCATGAGCCCGCCCGCGGCCCCGTCCCTGTGCCTTGGCCGCTGATCCGCTGCATGACCCAGGCCGTGACAGCTAATGCGGCGAGCGTACTGCCGACCAGGGTGACGGCCAGGCCAAGCGCATGCTCGCTCAGGGCCTGGAGTTGCCCGATCACGCCGACGCCCGCAGGGACGAATAGCAGTCCCAGGTGGCGTAGTAGCGTGGACGCGGTCGTGTCCACGTCCGCGGGCACCCCGCGGCGCCACGCGAGGATGCCGAACAGCGCCGTCATGCCCACTACGGCACCGGGCAGAGGTAGCCCCAGCGCGTGGACAAGCGTCGCGCCTGCCAACTGCAAGCCGCACAGCACCAGCAAGCCTCGAATCATGCCCAACGCGCTGGCTGCCTCCAATCGCCGCGGATGATGGCGGTACTAACCGTTGTTACCCAGAACCCGGGTGCTTATATCCCGAAACCACGCCCCGAGCTCCACACCGATGGCCTCGGCGGCCGGCGTGGCTGCCAGGATAACCATGACCACGGCAACCAGGGCCACGCCGACGGATACCACGACGAGGGCTGACACGGGGCTCGATCTCTTGTGCTGTTGGCGGCCCTTAGCCGGGGGCGCAGGGGGCCTTCGGTACGAGGGCGGCTGCGCTGCTTCCGGGACGATGACGTCCGCACCGGGGTTAACTGCATTGGGGGTCTGCTCAGCGCTGGTCCGGTGTGGCTGCTCGGGCGCTGGTTGCTGGTCGGCCTCGGGCTGTGCCGTCTCCACCTTGGGCTCATTATGGGTGACCGTATCGGCCGGTGTGGCGCTTGGCGTTGGCGGCTCCGTCTCCGGTGTGATCGCCTGGCCCTCATCACCCCGTCTGAGGGCATCGATGACTTGGCGCCAGTCGCCAACGGCCTCATCCTCCATCTCGTCGAGGACCTCCGCGGCGTCATCAATACCCAGTCGATGCTGGCCCTCCGCGAAACCGTGGAGCAATAGACGAGAGGCGAGTAGGTTGAGCCGGCGCGGCACCCCCTCGGCGGCCGCGTGCAGCAGTCTTAGTGCCGCCATCGTTATCGCGGGATCACCGTGCCACCCCGCGCATTGCAGGCGAAACCGCACGAACTCGATAGACTCTGCCTCCTCGAGCGGTTTGAGCCGGCAACTGGCGACCGTCCGCTGGTGGAACTGCTCCAGTTCGGGGCGTCGGATCAGGTCCCTAAGGCCCGGTTGGCCCAGTAACACAATCTGCAGCAGTGGCTTGTCCTGATGGACCAGATTGGTGAGTAGCCGCAGCTCCTCCAACGATTCCACGGGTAGATCCTGGGCCTCATCAACGATGAGTAGGGCCCTGTTGCCGGCGCGTGCATGCCGGTAGAGGTTATCCCGGAGCGCCTCGATGGTGCTGGCCTTGTCGTTCTGGCCCGGGTTGATGCCAAATCGGGCGACGACCAAGCGTAGCAAGTCATCGGCCCCGAGCCGGGAGGTCTCGATCTGGGCGTAGCGCGTGCCTGACGGCGCGTTGTGCAGGAGCTCGCGGATGAGGGTGGTCTTGCCGCTACCCGGGGGACCGGTGATGACCACGAACCCCTCGGCGCGCAGCAGGCCGTACTCCAGGTAGGAGCGCGCGCGCTCGAAGCTGGTATGCGCGAAGACGTCACGGCCGGTGGGCGTGAGCCGGAAGGGGTCATAGTCCAGCCCGTAGAATTGCTCGTACATGCGGCGGCGCGACTCTGCTGCGTATGACCGGCTCTAGTCTAAACCCCAGGTGGCGATGACGTTAGCGTTACCGCGGTGACAGGCCGAGCACGCGCCGCTACGCGGCGCCATTATGGGATGTCTCACCTAGCAATACGGCGCGTGCCTCATTGATTCGTTGCGCCAGGCCCGCCGAGCCACCGCGATCAGGGTGCGCGCGTTGGATCAACCGCCGATGGGCCTCCCGTATCTCGTCGTAAGCCGCATCGGGCGCAACGCCCAGGGTCTCGCGTGCCTCAGCTGCCGACATCGTGCCGCGACGGGAATCGGCGCGGGCGCCGCTGGCGTTATCCCCCGCCTGCCCACGTTGATTGCCTTGCTCGTCGCGCGGTCGTTGCCCGCGCTGCCAGCGTTGCCATAGCCAGCGTGTCCACGGGAGTTGCCATAGCCACGGAAGGATTCGTCGGAGGCCGGCCATCACGGCCCAGCCACCGGCGACCAGCCAATGGACTCGGCCGGTGACCACCAATCCCACGGCGGCGGCGAGGCCGCCGTAGAGGAGGATGGGTATGAGGTTGCGCTGAACACTCGCGCGTGCCGCCGGCGAGGCGATCAATACCAGCGCCAGCACCAGCGCCGGAATGCCTAGGATTCGCGCCATGGGCTCACCAGGTTAGCTTGCGGTCAGCGCAACGCCGAGCCTTGATCGCGCCGTGCCCGACAGCGCTGGCGCCACCGCTCGAGGCGTTGCTCGTAGAGATCGAAGATACACGGGTCACAGCCATTGCCGCAGCACTCCTCCGTGTCGGGCTCCCGTGGCGGCGGTGGTTCCCTGTGCCTCGAGCTGTCGCTCATCTCTCGCCTCCTGTGTCAGCGCTGGCATCGTATGATACCGCCCCGAGGCCGCTGGGCCCAGCACGCGAGCGGTTCGCCCCGGTGCCTCAAGCGGGCGCCGCGGGCTGTGGCGCCGCGCCGACCGCCGAGCACGACGGCGCTGCCAGTAGATCGAGCGACTGAGCGATCTCCCGGAACAGCGCCTTCTTTTGGGCGCCGAATCGCTCATGCGCTTCGTAGGGGTAATGCCCCACGCTGGCCGCACCGACATCGAGGCAGTAGTCCAGCAGGCGCTGACGTTGCTGCGCGTTGGTAGCGGCATCGCTTTGATCGAACATCAACGGCGCTGCTAGGCGCCGTAGCCGGCACAGATGCCCACGCGGGTTGTGGCTTTTTAAATAGCGGTGCAGGAGGGCATTCACCCGCCGTGGATTGATGGTGATGCCACCATCGGCGTCATTATCGAGCTCGGCGACGCGGCGCAGTGCGTACTCGTAGATCAGTCGATACTCGGGGGGTCCGGGCCGCGCGTGCTGCGCCCAGGCCATCTCAAGTAGTGGTATCACATCGAGGAGATAGACCGTTACCCCCCGGATGTCGAACTCGTCGCTCAGGATGCGAAGGCGCTCGTCACGCCCCAAGTCTTCCGGATGCTGAGTATCGATGATCATGGCGCTTTCCCCCAGATGACAGCCCCTGATCGAAGTATAGATCGGCTCGGGGCGGGTCGCTATGGGCGCCGCGTGCTATCGATGGCGGCCAAACTAGTCTTTATTCCCTTGGCGAAAAGCGGCCGCCATAGCGGTGTCGGCCGCTTTCTTCGGTTCGCGCTTGTGATTCGAGGCGCTAGGCTTTGGTTGCGACTTCTCGCGGTTCGTTGAGCTGGTCTCCGCCTCGGCGAGCCGCAGGGTCAGGCCAATCCGCTGGCGCGCCTCATCGACCTCCAGGACACCGACGCGGACGATATCGCCGGGCTTGCAGATCGTGTGCGGGTCCCGTACGAACTTCTCGGCCATCGCGGAGATGTGCACCAGTCCATCCTGATGGACGCCGATGTCAACGAACGCGCCGAAGTTAGTCACATTCGTGACCACGCCCTCCAGGGTCATGCCGGGCTCCAGATCAGCGAGGCTGGTGACGTCCTCGCGGAACCGCGCGGTGCGAAAGGCGGGGCGCGGGTCCCGCCCCGGCTTGGCGAGCTCGGCGAGAATATCGCTAACGGTCGGTACGCCGAAGCGTTCGTCGGTGTAGGCGTTCGGATCGAGGCGCTCGAGGAGCTCGCTAGCGCCAATGAGGCCAGCGGCCAACCGGCCGGTATCGGTGGCGATGCGCTCGACCACCGGATAGGCCTCGGGGTGAACCGCCGAGGCGTCCAGCGGTGTGTCGCCGTTGCGGATGCGTAGGAAGCCCGCCGCCTGCTCGAATGTCTTGTCACCGAGGCGGCTGACCCGCTTCAACGCCGTGCGATTCGGGAAGGGACCATGGGTGTCCCGGTGCGTGGTGACCCGCTCCGCGAGGCTCGCGTTTAGGCCGGCGACGCGGGCCAGCAGCGATGCCGACGCCGTGTTGAGATCAACCCCGACCGCGTTGACGCAATCCTCCACGACCGCATCCAGGGATCGGGCCAGTTGGGTCTGATTGACATCGTGCTGGTACTGCCCGACGCCAATGGATTTGGGCTCGATCTTGACCAGCTCGGCCAGTGGATCCTGCAGCCGCCTGGCGATGGAGACGGCGCCGCGCAGCGAGACGTCGAGATCGGGGAACTCCCGCGCCGCCGTCTCGGAGGCCGAATACACGGAGGCGCCGGCCTCCGAGACCATCACGGCCTGCGCCCCGCCCACGTCGGCGGCGACGGCCTTGGCCAGCTCCTCGGTCTCCCGCGAGGCGGTGCCGTTGCCAACGGCGATGAGGGTGACCCCATAGGCTTGGGCGAGCTCGCCGAGCCGCGACCGGGCGGCCCACCAACGGCGTTGCGGGGCGTGGGGGTAGATGGTCTCGGTCGCAGCCAGCGCTCCAGTGGCCGTGGCGACGGCGACCTTGCAGCCCGTCCGCAGGCCGGGATCGATCCCCAATACCGGCGTGTCGCCCGCCGGGGCGGCGAGCAGGAGATCGCGCAGGTTGCGGGCGAAGACATTGATCGCCTCGGTCTCAGCGGCCTCGCGGAGCCGACCGATGAGATCGGTCTCGAGACGGGTCAGTAGCTTGACTCGCCAGCAGAAACGGATGCTCTCGGCAAGCCAATCGTCGCCCTCGCGCTGCCGGTGGCGAAAGCCGATATGCCGGCTCAGTCGCCGCTCGCCCTCACTCGGCCGCGCGGGCGGATCCGCCAGCTCATCGGGCATACCCAGGTGCAGGCGCAGCACCCCCTCCCGGCGGCCGCGTAGCAGCGCCAGGGCCCGGTGCGAGGGGATTCGCGAAATGGCCTCGCTGTAATCGAAGTAATCACAGAACTTGGAACCGCTGTCGCGGTTTTTGGGATCCACTTCGGAGACCAGGCGCCCTTGATGCCAGGCCCAGTCACGTAGGGCCGCCAGCAGTTCGGCGTCTTCACTCCAGCGCTCCGCAAGGATGTAGCGCGCCCCGGTGAGGGCCTCGTCGGCGTTGTTAACGCCGGCCTCCGCATTTATGAACGCCTGCGCTGCCGTGCTCGGATTGACGGCGGGATCGTCGAAAAGCCGACTGGCCAGGGGCTCCAGGCCCGCCTCGCGTGCCATCTCACCTTTGGTTCGGCGTTTCTTCTTATAGGGCTGATAGAGATCCTCCAAGCGCTGCTTGGTCTCGGCCGCGGCGATGGCCTCGCTCAGTGAATCCGTCAACGCCCCCTGCTCGCGGATCGCGGTCATCACCGTTTGCCGCCGTGCATCCAGCTCCCGGCGATAGGTCAGGCGCTGCTCGAGGCCACGCAGGTCGCTGTCGTCCAGTCCCCCGGTCGCCTCCTTGCGGTAGCGCGCGATGAACGGCACCGTCGCGCCGTCGTCAAGCAACCGGATGGCGGCCTCGACGCTGGGCCGCGTTAGGTTCAGTTCGGCGGCGAGTTTTGGTGTGTTGCTATCTTCCATCGGGTGAGTCCGTTGCTGGTGTGGCGAGGGGCGGCCGGTTCGTTCAGCCGACCACTAGGGAGACGCTAAATAATGCTCGTGGGCCACAGCGCCGTCGTGCATCAACCAATGATCCACGACTAGGATGCGCTCGGCGACCGCCCGCTAAGGTGGCGAGACTCGGCCGAACTGGCAATAGCAGCAGATGTATCGCCAACCCGAGCGCTGAGCGCACGAGCACCCCGCCGCTCACGGTAAGTAGCACCAGACCCGCCGTGATGGCCCGTGTGTAGCTCAGCATCCCTAGACCTCACCTGCTGGCGGTTCGGTGTCCAGGTAGGCGGCGGGATCGAAACGTGGGCTGCAGATCGCCAGGAATAGCAGATCGCGTTCGTCGGTATTCTGTATTCGTTGCGGGCAGTCGGGCGGGATGATTACGGTATCCCCAGCGGTTACCGATGTGGGATCGAGATCCCCGACCTCCACAACGCCCTCGCCGGCCAGGATGAGGTAGCGCTCGACGATGCCCTGGAGTCGATGCCAGCGGGTCGTTACGCCGGGCTCGACGCGGGCCCGCGCGATGGAGACCGCCTCGTCGTTGCTCGTGCTCGAGAGCTCGCGAATGTGGCAGCCGTGATCTAGGTAGAACTCCTCGGCGTCGGAGAAGCGATGGATAGCCGGCTCCATGGGCCTTTCCCTTTTATGGTTGGTGGAACGGTGCGGCGGCGGTGTTGGTCATGACCCCATAGTCTCGGTGGTTCTAGTCGTGGGCGTCCAGCCTCATCAGCCAGAGCGGTCGCCTTCCTAGGCATCGGCATACCGTCTATGGCCCACCATTTTCAACTCGTCGAAGGGAGGTTTAATGGCGATTCATGCCTGTTTGTTAGTAATGGCGGCCCTCGCCGTGCCGCTTGGCGCCGCCGCCGACGGGGTCAGCTTGGACAATGGCGACACCCTGAGCGGCCAGATCTTGTCGATGGCCGACGGGGTTCTGGTCCTGGAAAGCGACTACATCGGCGAGGTCGAGATCGCCTGGGATAAGATCGAAGATATCCGCACGGATGAGCCCATACGGGTGCAGACGGCCTCGGGCGATATCGTTACCGCTCGAATCGTCGGCATCCGGGACGGCAACCTAGAGTTTGCCGAGCGCGACCGGCCCCGCGAGCGCACCGACGTGGCCGCGATCAATCCACCGCCGTCGGGTTTCAAGCTCAGCGGCTACGCCGATGTGGGGGCGATGATCAGCCGCGGCAACACCGACTCATCCAGCCTCAGCGCGTCCGCGGAATCCGTCGCGCGCAGCAAGCGCAACCGCATCATTACGGGCGCTGAGTACTACCGCGCCACTGAGGACAGTGACGATACGGCGGAGAACGCCCGCGTCTACGGGCGTTACGCCCGATTCATCACCGCTCGCTGGTTCCTCGCGTCGAACCTCTCCTTCGAGCACGATCCCTTCCGCGATCTGGACCTGCGCTCGAGTGCCGGCGCCGGCGTCGGTTATCAGTTCTACGATCGCGACGATCTCTCGCTCGGTCTTGAGGCGGGTCTCAACGCCGTGCGCGACGACTTCGACGAGGGCGACGACGAGGGCTTCGCCGCCGCCCGGGTGGCCGCCGATTACAGCCAGCAGGTCTTCAGCGGCGCCGTGCTGTTCCATAGCTCCCAGCTCTTGCCGCCTGTCAACGGCCCGGACGAGTTCGTCTACACCAGCCGCAGTGGCGTTCGCATGCCCTTGTTCGCTGGCGTCCACGGGACGGCCCAGGTCAACTTCGACTACGACAATGAGCCGCCGGAGGAGCGCGACAAGGAGGACGTCATCTACACTTTCAAGGTCGGTTACGATTGGTGACGCCGTTGCCGGCGGCGTTCACCCCAACTGAGCACCGACACGGTGATGGCCGGCAGGAAGGTCAGTGTGACCAACGCCGCGCCGGCCAGCCCGAACAGGACGATGGCGCCGACGCCGCGATAGAGCTCGGTGCCCTGGCCCGGCATGAACACCAGCGGCGCCAGGCCGAAGATGGTCGTGATCGCCGACATGGCGATCGGGCGCAGGCGCGAGGCCACGGCTTCCTGGACGGCGTCACGGGCGTTGAGCCCCTCGGCGCGGACATTGCCGGCGGCGCGGTGGACGATGAGGATGGGGTTGTTGACCACCGTTCCCATCAGGATAAGGAAGCCCAGCATGGAGATCATGTCGAACGGTTGCTGAACCGCAGCGAGCCCGACCAACGGTAGCAGGCCCCCGACGTAGTTCAGCAGTGCCAGTCCTGCGATGCCGCCGGCTACGCCGAGCGGAATGGTCGTCATAATGAGCAGCGGGTAGCCCCAGTGGCTAAAGATGGCGACCATAACGAGATAGACCAGCACCAGCGCTACGACGTAATTACCCGTCAGGGCCTCCTGGGTGGCGGCGAGCTGATCGCTGGCTCCCGCTAGACTGATGTCGACGGCAGCGGGTATCTCGCCACGGTCACGCATCGGCCCGACCAGCTCGTCGCGTACCACCTCGACACCACGCTCCAACGGCACCGATTCGGGTGGGATGATGTTCAGCGTCACCGTTCGCCGGGCGTCCACGCGCTGAACGGTGCTGGTATCCACCGTGCGCTCAAGTTCCGCAAGACTGCTCAATGGCACGACGCCCTGCGGCGTGTGGACCGGTAGCTGATCCAGGCCATCGAGGCTGGCCTCAGTACCGGCGCTGGAGTACATGTAGATATCGATCTTGTCGTCAGCCAGGAACAGCTCGTCGACGAAGGCGCCGTCGGTCACTGCGGCGACGGTGTAACCAATGTCCTCAGTATCCATGCCGAGCTCGCTTGCTCGATCCCAGTCTGGGCGTACCGCGAGTAGGGGCTGGGCTAGCGACAGCGTCGGTGGATTGGCCTGAATGCGCGGCCCGTCGAAGACCTCATTGGCGCGCCGGCAGGCGGTATTCGCGACCTGGTAGATGGCCGCCAGATCGGAGCCCGCGATCTCGAGGTTGATGCTGCGCGAGCCGCCGTCGTTGCTGGTGATGATGGAACCGCGGGTGGCGAACGACCGCATGCCCGGGTATTCGCTGTACTTGGTGGTGACCGCGTCTATGAGCGCATCCACGTGATCCGGATTCTTGGGTTCAGCGATGATACGCATACCGCCGGCATCGACGGATACCAACAGATACTCAATGGCCGGTACCGGCGTCTCGCCGCGCTGGAATAGCTCGGGGGCGTGGTCGAGGTACGGCAGGAATTGGTCCTGCACCTCGGTCCCGATCTCACGCATGGTTTCGAGGTTATAGCCCGGCGGGGCGTTCATGCGCGCGAAGATCTTCGGCTCCTCGCCGGGCGGCAGGTACTCGGCTGGCGGCGTGAGGTAGGCGAAGATGCCGACGCTGGTGGCGATGGTCAGCACGATGCATAGCCCTCGCCGAGCCGGGCTGGCTATGAGTCGGCCCACACCCCCCGTAACAGCCCGCGCGAACGCGCTGGGATCGTTCCCGCCTTCGCTGCGACGGCCGCCGGGCGCGAGATCGAGGTTGGCAGCAGCCGTGGGTATCAGGGTGATGGCGACGAGCATCGATGCCAGGATCGACGCCGACACGGCAATGGCGATGTCGGAGTAGAGCTGTCCCGCCTCGAGTTCGATGAACAGGATGGGCACGAATACCAGCAGCGTCGTCATGGTCGACGCCAGCACCGCTGGCCACACCCGCTGGACGCCGCGAATGGCGGCCTGCAGCCGCTCGGCGCCGCGGCGGCGCTCCAGCTCGATGCTCTCGAGAACCACGATGGTGTTATCCAGCGTCATACCGATGGCGAAGGCCACGCCCGCCAGCGAGATGACGTTAATGGTCCGGCCGAGGGCGAGCAGGCCGATGAAGGCGGCGATGGTGCATAGCGGGATGCCGAGTACCCCGACCAGGGTCGCGCGAGACGAGCGCAGGAAGGCGAACATCACCGCCGTGGCCAACACGGCCCCAATGGCCAGGTTGCGCCAGACGGTCGCGATGGATTGCTCGACGTAGACGGTGTCTGTGGCGTTGAGTGCCATCTCCATGCCGGCGGGGTTGAGGACCTGCTCGTTAATGGCCCCCATCTCGCCGAGCATCCGGTCCTTGATGTCGATGACGTTGGAGCCGAGGACGCGGTTGACTGCCAGGGTTAGAACCGGTTTGCCGTTGGCAAACGACCGCTGCCGAATCTCGAAGTGGCTGAGCTCGAGCTCGGCGACATCATCGAGGCGTACCACCGAATCGCCGTCCTTGGCGAGGATCAGTGATTCCAGATCCTCAAGCTTGTTGAAGCGCCCCACGGTCCTTAGGAGGTAGCGCCGTTTGCCGGCCTCGATCTCGCCGGCGGAGACGTCCTGATTACGCGCGCGCAACACGTCTCGAACATCGGCGGCGGTCAGGTCGCGCTCGGCAAGCGCCGAGGCGTCCACCCGGATCCGGACCTGGCGCTCGGCGCTGCCCCAGAGGTTAACGCTGGACACACCCTGAGCGGTCTCCATGCGCTTGCGGACCTGCTCGCCCACGAAGTCGCGCATCATGGCCATGTCCAGGTTGCGCGGATTGCCATCAATGGGCGCCACGCGGAAGTACATGAATGAGTTACTGGAGAACGACTCCGCCAGGATGCGAGGCTGGTCAACGTTCTCTGGGTAGCTTGGCACCTGGGACAGGGCGTTGGTGACGCGAATCAACGTCTCACTGATGGCCACGCTGTAGGGGAACTCCAGCTCGATCTCGGCCGAGCCGGTGGACGCGGTAGCCGTCATCTCCTGGAGGCCGGGGGATGCGCTGGAGGTACTCCTCCTGCTCGACCAGGATCTCCTTCTCGATATCCTGAGGCGTGGCGCCCGGCCAGGTGGTGCGCACGGAGATCGTGCGAACCTCCAGATCTGGGATCATTTGGATCGGGAGGCCGAGCGCGGCTACCACGCCGAGTACACCGATTATACCGGCGATGACGGTCATCAGGATGCCGCGGCGGATCAGGGCCTCGAACATGGATCAGGGCTGCTCGATAATGCGGATCGGCTGGTCCGAGCGCAGGGATTCGTTACCACGCACCACGACCTGGGTTCCCGGTTCAAGGGCGTCACCCACGGCCACCTTGCCGTCGAAGCTCAGGCCGGGCTGGATCTGGCGCTCGCGGGCGACGGGGCCGCTCTCGCCGTCGCCGACCATCCAGACCGTGACCCGGCCATCCGGATAGCGGATCAGCGCATCTTGCGGCACGACGACACCGGTCTCGCCCGTATCGAGGCGTAGCGTGGCGCGTGCGGCCATGCCCGGCGACAGACGGGCATCGCTGTTATCGATGCGTGCGCGGACAGGGAAGGTCCGCGTCCCGCTCTGGGTTACCGGAACGATCTCGTTAATGGTCGTCTGCCGTGGCCCGTTACCCAGCGCCTCGACCTGAAAGCGGACCGCGGTATCGCGGCTAATCCGCCCGAAGTGCCGCTGGGGCACCCGCAGCTCAAGACGCAGCGGATCCACGGCCACCAATGACAGCATGGCTTGCTCCGGGGTGGCCCACTCGCCCTGATCCACCATGCGCTCACTGATGACGCCATCGAACGGTGCCGTCAGGGTGTGACGCGCCACCAACGCCGCTCGGTGGCGGCGTTCCGCCCGACGGCGCGCCAGCACGGCCTCCTGGCGACGAACCTCGGCGCGGCGCGCCTCGACCTCACTGGCGGCGACGCTCTGGCGCTCGGCGAGATTCTGGGCCTCGGTCAGGCGACGCTGGGCATCATCCAACTCAGCCCCTGCCTGGCGTTGCATGGCGTTGGCCTGGGCCAGCTCCAGCTCGGCGAGCTCGGCATTTAGAACCACCAGCATGTCTCCGGCGGCGACCCGGTCGCCCGCCTCCACGGCGATTCGCTGCACGCGCCCGGCGACCTCGCCGGCCAGCTCCGCGTCATCGGGCGAACTCAAGGAGCCGGACAGGGCAAGTGTCTCGACGAGAGCGACTTCCTTGGCCTCGGCAACGGTGACATCGACCGCCTCGTCTGCCGCGACCGGCGGGCAGAGACTAGTGGCGACGAGGCCGATGATTAGGGCACGTAGGACGCCGGGAGTTGGCAGCATCAGGCCTCCATTAAGCGATCCCAGCCGGCGACTGCGTCACAGGCATCGACCGCTATCAGACGTCGTTGTTCCCGGAAGCCGTATCCTCGGATGCCCTATCGCCGGCTTCGCTGTCGATCGCATCCTGGCCGGGGTCGTAATAGCTGCTATCCAGATACAGCTCGTGGGCGTGACGTACCAGGACCATGATGACTGCCGCTACGGGCAGTGCCATGAGCACGCCGGTGAACCCGAACAGCCGCCCGCCGGCGAGGACGGCGAAGATCACGGCGACCGGATGGAGCCCGATGCGATCGCCGACCAACCACGGTGTGAGGACGAAGCCTTCCAGTAACTGGCCAATCATGTAGACCGCCCAGACCATGATCAGCGGCAGCCAGAAGGGATCGAACTGAAACAGGGTCACGATGCTGCCCAGGGCGACGCCCACAATGACCCCGAGGTACGGCACCACGCTGGCAAGCCCCGAGATAAAGCCCACCAGCAGAGCCAGATTCAAGCCGACCAGCCACAGGCCGACGCTATAGATGGTACCGAGGCCGAGCATGACCAGGAACTGGCCGCGCAGGAAGGCGGCGACCACCTCGTCGCATTCCCCGGCGAGCTGGCTAATGGTGGGCTCGATATGACGTGGCAGCAGATCGCGAATGCGTGCCACAACGACGTCCCAATCGCGCAGGAGGTAGAAGGCTACTACCGGGATCAACGCGATGTTGCCGACCGCGCCCACGACGGCCAGCCCCGAGCTCGTCGCCTGCGCCACCACGCTCGCCGCCAGGCTGCCCGTGGACTGCCAGTGGTCGGTGATCGCCTGGCGCAGCCTTGCCATGTCCAATTGCCCCAGATCGAAGCCCGTCTTGGCCTCGAGCCAGGGCAGGCCTTGAGTTTGGACCCACTCAAGCATGGCCGGCAGATTGGCGTGGAGTTGGCTGATCTGGCGGCTCAGCATCGGGATGAGCAGTAGCAGACCGCCGACGCCGATCAGGGTCAGCACGCTGAATACGAGCGCCACCGCGCTGGTTCGCGCCAGCCCGAGGGCCTCCAGCCGATCGGCCAGCGGGTCGCCGAGATAGGCCAGCAGGGCGCCCGCGATGAATGGCATCAGGATCGGTTGCAGCAGATAGACCAAGAAAGTCCCTGCCAGTAGCGCGATCATCAATGGCCGGGCCTGACTGTCCCGCAGTGCCTCACGCATCCATGGTCTCCCGCTGATCAGTTACCGGTTGCATTGTCCAGGATGGCGTCGATCGCCTGGCGAGCGTTCTCCTGGGCCTTGTGGACGCGCTCAGCGAGCGTTCGCTCACCGAACGGATTACTCACAATGGCGGCGCCACGGCCGTAGTTGGTGCCGGCGCCGAAGGCCAGCGCTCCCACGATGAAGCCGCCGACGATCATTCCCTTTACGAATCGCATTGGCTCGGCTCCCGTCGCCTAACTGCACGCGAGTGTAACGCAGTGTCATGCGTTGGCCGTTGCCACCCCGGTTCGCCGGAGAGCGGCGATTCGCGGTACGCTTGGGAGCTAGCCCAAGGCGTGGCGTGCTCGCCCGCCCCAACCCGAGTTGTTGCAGGGGGTGTTGTGCGTAATCCGAATCGCGTCCTGATCTGGATGAGCCTGTTCCTGCTTGCGGTCGGGGGCGTCTGCGTCCTGCTGTCCGCACCGCTGCGCGAGGCGTTCATGGCCAACCCTGTCTTTAACGGCATGGTCCTGGCGGTACTCGCTATCGGCATCTTCATCAATTATCGCCAGGTCATCATCCTGTCGCCGGAAGTGGCCTGGGTGGAGGCCTTTCGCCACGCGGAAAGCGATGACGAGGCGCCGCGGCCGCGCACGCGGCTGCTCGGGTCCATGGCCCAGATGCTGGGGAGCCGGCAAGGCGAGCGCTTCAGCCTGTCGACGATGTCCATGCGTACCCTGCTCGACGGCATTCGTTCGCGTCTGGACGAATCCCGAGACCTGTCTCGCTATCTGATCGGCCTGCTCGTCTTTCTCGGCCTCCTGGGGACCTTCTGGGGCCTGTTGGATACGCTGCGCGCCGTGGGCGGTGTCATCTCCGGGCTGAGCCTTGAGGGCCGGGAAGCCGCAACGGTCTTCGAGGAGCTCAAGGCCGGGCTGGAGAAGCCGTTGTCCGGCATGGGAACGGCCTTCAGCTCGTCGCTGTTCGGCCTCGCCAGTGCTTTGGTTCTTGGATTCATCGATCTGCAGGCGACCCACGCCCAGAATCGCTTCTATAACGATCTCGAGGAGTGGCTGTCGGCGCAGACACGGCTGGCCAGCGGCGCCATCGGTGGCGAGGGCGAGGGCTCGGTGCCTGCCTACATCCAGGCGCTGCTGGAGCAGACGGCGGACAGCCTGGACAAGCTCCAGCGCACCATGGCGCGTACCGAGGAGGAACGCCGCGCCGCGGATAATCGGCTCATCGAGCTCACCGAGCAGATCACTAATCTCGCGGAGCAAACGCGTGAGGAGCAGAAGGGCCTCAAGGGGCTGACCCGGATGCAGAATGAGCTCCAGAACGTGCTCTCGCGTCTGGCGGATGCAGGCGAGCAGTCCGACGAACAGGAGCGTGCCATACGTGACCATCTGCGCCAGATCAACACTGCGCTCAACGACATGCGTAACGACTTCTCGGCGGATCGCGAGCGCCTGACCGACGATCTGCGCGAGGAGTTACGGCTGCTAACGCGCACGGTCTCGCACATCAGCAGCGACCGCGGGGGCTGATCGCGCCATGATCGGTGGCCAGCGGCGTGGGCGCGAGACCGTCAATATCTGGCCGGGCTTCGTGGATGCCCTGGCTACGGTGCTGCTCGCCTTCATCTTCCTGATCCTGCTGTTCGTCGTCGCTCAGTTTTATCTCAGCAACGTCCTGTCCGAGCGCAATACGGCCCTGGACCGGCTGGAGAAGGAGGTCCAGGAGCTCAATGACACGCTGGCCATGGAGCGCGACAAGCGGGAGAGCGTCCAGGAGCAGCTCTCGCGTACCTACAGTCGGCTCAGCGATAGCCTGGAAAAGCAGGAGGCGTTGCAGGATCAGCTCGCCACCAGCCGCGAGCGCGCGCAAGAGCTAAAGCGAGAGCTGCAGGCGAGCCGCGAGGAGGTCGAGGCCAACAAGGCGACGCTAAAGATGCGTCTCAAGGAGGTCGCCTCGCTACAGGCGGATATCGACGCCCTGCGTCGGACGCGCGACAAGCTCGAGTCCCGGGTGGGCGAGCTCGCGGCGCAGCTGGAGAGTAAGGACGAGCAGCTCAGCGAGACCGAGCAGCAGCTCGGCCAGCTGCGCGATCGCCGTAAGAGGCTTCAGGCCGAGCTGGCGGACGAGCGCGAGCGCACGCAGCTCGCTCAGGAGGAGTTGGATAGGAGGGAGTTCCGGATCGAGCGGCTCGCGGCGCAGCTCGAGGAGCGCGGCAAGGCCCTCGCCGAACAGAAGAAGCTGACCAGCGAGGCCCAGGCCCGAGTGGATCGCTTGCGCGAGGAGATCCAGGCGCTGCGCGACGAGGTGGGGTCCCTGTCCGAGGCGCTGGAGCTGTCCCGCGAGACCGTGAGCAACCAGAAGGCCAAGATCGAGAATCTGGGCGAGCGGCTCAACAAGGCCCTAGCGCAGAAGGTCCAGGAGCTGTCGAAGTACCGCTCGGAGTTCTTCGGCCGTCTGCGCGAGGTGCTTGGGGATGTCGACGAGCTGCGTATCGTCGGCGATCGGTTCATGTTCCAGTCCGAGCTGTTCTTCGAGTCCGGCGCCGCGGCGATTGGCGCCGACGGCCGCGCCAAGCTGGATCGCTTAGCCCAGATCCTCAACGAGGTCGCCAATCGCATCCCTGACGACATCCCGTGGGTGCTGCAGGTGGAAGGGCACACCGATAAACGACCCATCGATACCGAACGCTTCCCCTCCAACTGGGAGCTGTCGACCGCCCGGGCGACCAATATCGTGCACTACCTCGTGGACCAGGGCATCCCACCGGAACGCCTGGCGGCGGTGGGTTATGGGCCCTACCAGCCGATCGCCGAGCGCGAAAGCCCGAGCGCCTACGCGCGCAACCGGCGTATCGAGATGCGGTTGACCAATCGGTAACGGAGACTGGGGCCGGGCTTAGGCTGGCTTGCCCAGCAAGCGGGCCAGGAAGTGATCGAACAAGCCGCTAATGCGCTCGAGCTGGTGGCGCAGATCGTGGCCATCATCCAGGCAGTGGAGCGCGGCGTGGTGCGCGGCCGCGAACTGCCAGCTAGTGGCGATCGGGACGATGTCATCGTGCCAGCCATGGATGACCTCAATGGCGTTGGCGTGCGCCCGCGGCTGTTCTGTATAGCCGGGCATGGCGAGGGCCGGGGCCATCAAGAAGAGCCCGGCTGGGGTCAGGCGCTGTGAGGCATGGGCGGCGACGTAGCCGCCCATGCTGGAGCCGATCAGGATCAGTTGGCGTCCCGACGGCGGCTCGAGGCTCATGAGGTAGCGCAAGCGCTCGTCGGGGTCGTAGGTGAACTGGTAGTCCGGGCTCTCGACCGCCAGCCCATGATCCCGCGCGACAGCGGCCAGGGCCTGGATCTTGGTGCCCCAGGGGCCGCTCTCCTTGCCATGGTTGAAATAGACCGTGGGGCTAGAGGTCATTGTGTTGAGTCCTCGTGATCGACGGCCGGCGTGCTCGGCTGGGGCCAGGCGTCGAATGGCCACGGGCGCTCGTCGCGGTTGAAACTGATGTAGTACATAACCTGGTACAACCACGTGGCTAGCGCCTGCGTGAAGGTCAGCACCTGATGGTTGCGTTCGGCGGTGATCGCGGTGCTGACGAACTGGAATACGACCGCTGCCAACAGGATAAGCTGGCCGAGGAAGCCGAGCCCCCCGAGTAGCAGGATGAATAGGCCTCTCATCCAGGTCTCACGCCGCGTTAGATTGGCCTTCAGGTCTTCGCGCATGGTGGCCTCGCTTGCTGACTGAACCCCGCATTATGGCGCTCCGTCCCCTGTGGCGCGAACCTCAATGGAGCTAGCAGGACTGAGTGTTTGCTGCCAGATAGGCCTCGACGGCCTCGCGCAGATCCTGCGTGGTGAGTTCCGGGTTCTCGGCAAGTAATTCGGCGATCGATTCACCGTCAGCAATACGGGCACCGATCTCATAAGGCGTCGGCCGCGTCCGTTCTTTGCGTACTTCCATGCGAGTTGCTCCCTGTCTTTTATCCTCAAGTGTAGACATCACGGAGGCGGGTGAATGTGACCCAATCGCCTTGTGGCGAGCGCGTCAAATCCGGGTAATAGGGGGCATCGGTCAGTGGTGGTCTCCGGCGCACCGCGTTATCCTCAATGTAGAAGACGAACCAAGACCTTGCTACGAACTGGGAGTGGTCGATGGATGATCGTCGACGTGGCGCCTCGCTCGCCTCGCGCGTGCGGCTAGATACCGACGAGCAACTGCACACGCGCGTGGCGTGGTATTACTTCGTGGCCAATATGACCCAGCAGGAGATCGGGGACCGGCTCGGCGCCAGTCGCGTGCGGGTTAACCGGCTCCTGGCGGCCTGCCGGGAGCGAGGTCTGGTCCAGATCAATATCCGCGGCGATCTGGCGGCCTGCACGGCGCTGGAGGGTCGGCTCGTGGCGACGTACGGGCTCACCGATGCGGTCGTGGTGCCGTTGGCGGATTCCGCGAGTGGCATGCTCGACGGTATCGGCGTTGCCGCCGCTTCCTACATCGCTGAGCGCCTCGGGGACCACATGACGCTGGGCCTGGGCTGGGGTCGGACCCTGCGGGCGGTTCTGCGGGCCATACCCAATCGGCCGCTGGAGGGCGTATCCGTTGTCTGCCTGCAGGGTGGGCTGTCGCACTGCTCGGGTATTAATACCTTTGAGCTGGTTTCGGCGTACGCCGATCGCTTCGGCGCGGACCAACATTTCTTCGCCGCTCCCGTTTTCGCCAGCAGTGAGGCGGATCGTGAGATGATCTTGGCCCAGGAGCCGACCCGAGAGACCTATGACAAGGGGCGTAACGCCGACTTCGCCCTGTTCACCGCGGGCGAGATATCGGACTCGATGTTGGTCACTTATGGCGTCGAGACCGCCGAGGAGCGCGCCTCGCTACAGGCGGCGGGTGCTGTGGGCGACGTCTTGGGAACCTTCCTGGATGCCGAGGGCGCGGCCATCGACCATCCGCTTAATCGACGCAGCGTGGCTATTGCGCCGTCGGATCTCAGGGGTGTCGGTCGGCGAATCCTGGTCGCGGGCGGTGGCCACCAGTCCATGGCCATCAGGGCAGCCCTGCTATCGGGGACGCCGAACGTCTTGATTACCGACGAGTTGAGCGCGCAGGAACTCCTCGATCAGTGAGGGCGGCCCCCTGGCGAGACGCTCAACGATTCGCACGAGTCTCTGGCCGCTGGACGCGCGCCGGCAAGGCCCGAGGCACCACGCTGTATTGGGTAGCACAGTCGAGCGCTGCGACGCCGACGGCGCGCATGCCCAGCGGCCGCGGCGGGCGCGGATTCGGGCGGCGGGGACCGTCACCGGTACCGGAGCGCCGCCGGCGGGGCAGCGTCGATCGTCGACCTCGTCGAGACGGACCTGCCGCGCGGGCGGATGGGTGCCGGAACCGTTCACCACGTCGCGTTCGCTGCCGCGGACGTCGACGAGCAGGACGCGTACCGGGACGCGTACGCCGACCTCGGCCTGAAAGCGACCGAACCGATCGACCGCGAGTACTTCCACGCCATCTACTGCCGGGAGCCCGGCGGCGTCCTGTTCGAGATCGCGACGACCGGCCCCGGGTTCACCGCGGACGAACCCGTGGACGCGCT
>CAJXKP010000019.1 GCA_913055565.1 uncultured Ectothiorhodospiraceae bacterium | reverse complement strand
CGCGAATTCGGCACCGGCCCTGGTGGGCGCCTCTACCAGCTGCCGGATCAACAGTTCGCGAACCTCTATTGGTTCCGCTATGACTGGTTCCAAGAGCCCGGGCTGCGTAGCCGTTTCGAGGACGAGTACGGCTACGAGCTCGGCGTGCCTAAGAACTGGGCGGCCTACGAGGATATCGCGGAGTTCTTCACCAACCAGGTCGATACCATTGACGGCCGCGAGGTCTACGGCCACATGGACTACGGCAAGCCGGGGCCGTCGCTGCAATGGCGATTTACCGACGCCTGGTTCTCCATGGCGGGCGCCGGGTCGCCCGGGCTGCCGAACGGTCGGCCGGTGGACGAGTGGGGCATCCGCGTCTGGGGCTGTCACCCGGTGGGCTCGTCGGTTAAGCGTGGCGGTGCCACAAACGGTCCGGCCGCCGAGTACGCCCTCCAGAAGTATCTGAAATGGCTGAATAACTATGCGCCGCCCGAGGCCGCGGATATGAACTTCACGGAGGCGGGGCCCGTCCCGGGCGAGGGACAGATCGCGCAGCAGGTCTTCTGGTATACGGCATTTACGGCCAGCCTTGCTCAGGAGGACAAACCGGTTACGGACGAGCAAGGCAACCCGAAGTGGCGTATGGCGCCCTCACCCCATGGGGCGTACTGGGAAGAGGGCATGAAGCTCGGCTACCAGGACGCCGGCGCCTGGACGCTGTTCAAGCATACCCCGCCCAAGCGCAAGAAGGCGGCCTGGCTCTACGCGCAGTTCACGGTCGCCAAGACGACCTCGCTGAAGAAGCTCATGGTGGGGCTGACGCCCATCCGGGAGTCGGATATCGAGAGTGAGGCGTTCGGGCAACGCTCCGAGGAGCTGGGCGGTCTGGTCGAGTTCTATCGTAGTCCGGCGCGCGAGCGATGGACGCCGACGGGCATTAACATCCCGGACTACCCGGCGCTGTTCCCGAAGTGGTCGGAATGGATCGCCAAGGCGGCTAGCGGTGAGCTAAGCCCGCAGAAGGCACTCGATGGCCTGGCCAAGGCCCAGGATCAGGTGCTGGGTCGGCTCGGGCAGGGGAGCGAGCAGAGCTACTGCAAGCCCAGCCTATACGTCGACCGAGGCCGGGAGTTCTGGCTGAGCCAGGAGGGAGCGCCTAAGGCTCAGCTGTCGCAGGAGCAAGAAAATCCCGAGGGGGAGACGATCCGTTACGATGAGCTGATCCAGCGCTGGGAGGCGGAGGAGACCGGCACCTTCTAGGCTTGAGCCTTCCCCTGTTGTAGCTAGGGCGCCCATCGCGGCGCCCTTTTTGTGAGCGGGGCCCTTGGCCGATGGAGCGCCACCCGTACTGGTTGCGATCGGTTGCGGCTAGCCCGGCGCGCTAGCTGGCGTTATAGCCGGGTCACTTAGCGCCATCCCGCGAGGCGTTGCCGGCGGTGCAAGCCGCTGCCGAACGCGGCCTAGACCATGCCGGCGGAACCGTGCCGCGGTGCTGGCGCCAGCCGGCCCGCCACCCAGGCGAGCGCGACGCCCAGCAGTAGCCCGACGACGGTGCTTGGCGTACCGCGACTGATCAGTGCCACGAGACCGGCTAACCCAACGGTGCGCGCTATCAGGCCGGCAACGACCAGGAACTCGGGGTGACGCGCCGTCCGCGCCCGCTGTTGCGTGCGAGTGTGCAGCGCCTGGTATCCGGCGCCCAGGCTCATGCCCGCTACGGCCTGTGCTACGAAGCTAACTAGCGGTGTCTCCACCATGGGTGCGCATCCTCCGACCGCTCAATCTAGAGCGTAGCCGATTCAAACCGGTGTAGCTAGACCCAGCCGGAGCGAGGCGGGCGTGTACTTGGCGGGATGATGCGACCACGGCTCATCACGGCAGACTACGCTCGGGGCGAGGCTGGCCCCTGCTGCTCCCACCACCAGATCAGCAGACCGGCGCCGATCAATAGGGCGATACCGATGAGCGTCGGTACCCTGAGCGGGTCACCGAAGACCGCGACGCTGAGCAGCGTAGCCGCCAGGATCTGGGTGTAGAGGAAGGGCGACAACGCGGAAGCCGGTGCACGCGCGAAGGCGACAACGAATGAGCCGTGTCCCAGCGCGCCGAGCGTCCCCATGGCAACCATCAAACCAGCGTCCGCTAGAGTGGGGGTCTGCCAGTGCCATGGGATGACTAGGCTCAGCGCGAGCGAGCCACAGGCGGTGGTGTAGAACAGGGTGCTGCGCTGGCGGTCATGGCCACTGATGTAGCGCGTCAGGAGCAGATAGATCGCCAGCGTCCCGGCCGCTACTACCGGCAACAGCATGTACGGATCGGTCTCGAAACCGGGGCGGACGATCAGTAGCACCCCGATGAAACCCGTGATGACACCGATAACGCGATGACCACCGAGCTCCTCCCCTAGGAAAGGCCCGGCGAGGAGTGTCACCAGCACCGGCGCGAAGAACAGCACCGCGGTGCCGTCGGCCAACGGGATGAAGACCAGTGCGGTATACATACAGCCCGTAACGCTGAGCATGAGCAACGAGCGTACGAACTGAACGATGGGGCGTTTGGTCTTGAGGAACCCCAGATCACGCTCGGCGGCGAGCAGCCAGATGAACACCCCGAGGCTGTGGACGCTGTAGCGTGCCCATACCACCTGGGCGACGGCGTACTGACCGGCTAGATACTTGCCCACGGCATCCATGCTCGCGAGCATGAAGCCCGCGCCCACGATGAGTGCGATGCCTACGGCCTTGTCGGAGACGCCTGGCCTCGTCATGATCCCAACCCTGGTTACGCGCCTGCGCCGCAACAAAGCCCGTGAGCATAACGCGACGCGCCCTGCCGTTGGGGCCTCTATCGACGATCGACGCTCGCGTGGGGTCTGACTAATGCGACTCGTCGGCGGCGACCAACTGCGAGACCTGGATACCCAGCAAGCGGACCGCGCGATGGAGGCGATGCTTGAAAAGCGCCTCGTACGCGGCCGCCTGGAGGAGTGTTTCATCCGTAGTGGCGTGCGGCAGTGACACCGCGCGCGTTTGCGTGACGAAGTCCCGATACCGGATCTTGACGGTTACCGTGCGTGCCGACATGCCCCCATGTCGCAGCCGCGCCGCGACATCCTGGAGCATCCAATGGGTCTCGTGGGCGAGACGGGCACTGCTTTGGCAATCGCGCTGGAACGTGCGCTCGCGTCCGATGGACTTGCGCTGACGGTCGGTGACCACCGGCCGATCGTCGCGCCCCTCGGCGGCCTGCTGCAACGCGGCCGCGTGGTTGAACCCGAATTCGGCGCCGAGGCGGTCGCGCGACGCTCGCGCGAGCTCGCCGACCGTCTCGATACCAATGTGGCTGAGGCGCGCCTCGGTCCGCGGACCCACGCCGTGGAGCGTGCGCACGGGCAATGGCCACACCCGCTCCGGGACGTCCTCGGCGGTGAGCGCACACAGCCCGTCCGGTTTCTCGAGCTCGGAGGCGATCTTGGCCAATAGGCGGTTGGGCGCCACGCCGACCGACGCGGTCAGTCCGGTGGCCTCATTAATCCGCTGCTTTAGCGTACGCGCGATCGCGAGGCCCGCCTCGTCGCAGTGACTGACGTCGAGGTAGGCCTCGTCCAGGCCCACCCCTTGGACGGTTGGCGTCACCGATCGTAGGCGCTGGAACACGACCTCGGAGACCTCGCGATAGCGTGCGAGATCTACCGGCAGGAAATGCGCCTGCGGGCACAGACGCGCCGCCGTGCGCAGGGCCATGCCGGAGTGGATGCCGTAGCGGCGCGCCTCATAGGTGGCCGTGGAGACCACGCCGCGACGTGACGGATCGCCGCGACCGCCCACGACCACGGGATAGCCCAGCAGCTCCGGGCGCCCTTGCAGCTCGACGGCGGCAAAGAAGGCATCCATATCAACATGCAGGATGCTGTCATTGGCCTCCGTGATCATGCCGCGTGCTGTTTGCCGCCGCGCCGCTTACGCCGTATACGCGAGACGCGGCAGGCTTGGGTCAGCGGCGCCGGCGCGGCACCATGAGGCGCCCCTCCAAGGCGAGCAGACACACGGTATGAAGCGGCTGAAGTCATTACTGCACTCGATTGATGGCAAGGGCTACAAGGCCTACAAGGATCTCAAGGGTAGCTTCGATTTCCCGAATTTTCGGCTCACTGTGGACCATGTCCAGGGCGACCCGTTCGCGGCGCCCTCGCGCCTACGCGCGGTGGTGCCGTACGCTACCGCCGGTCTGCCGGATCATGTCCATGCCGGTGAGCCGCGTCAGCGCGCGGCCCGCGACTACATCGCTCGCGCGTTCAGGCGGGCCGCCCGCGGCAGCGATGATATCGCCATCGATGCCGGGGCCCAGAGCGTGCTCGATCGCAGCTGTGCCTTGTTCACCGAGGACGGCGTGGAGCTGCGCTTTACGGTCAACCTGCCGGCGAAAGGCCGCAGCATCATGGGCCATCGGGCCGCCCAGCTCCTAACCGACGCGTTGCCCGAGATCATCGATACAGCGACCCAGGGCGAGGCGCTGGATACGGCGGCCCTACGACGCCACTGTGATGCGGTCGAGGACCAAGTAGCGCTGCGCGCGGGCCTTGCGGCGGCCGGCCTGGTCGGCTTCGTGGCGGACGGCGCGGTGTTGCCGCGTCGCTCCGGCGTTGATGACCGGCCGCTGCTCGACGCCATCCCCTTTCAGGCGCCGGCGGAACGCCGCGTAACCCTGGCCACTCCGAACGCCGGCGAGGTTTCCGGCATGGGTATCCCCGCCGGCATCACGCTGATCGTCGGCGGCGGCTTCCACGGGAAATCGACGCTACTAACCGCGCTCGAACGCGGCGTCTACGACCACTGCCCGGGTGATGGCCGCGAGCAGATCGTTGCCCTTGCCGATGCCGCCAAGATACGCGCCGAGGACGGGCGTGCGGTCCAGGCTCTGGATCTGTCGCCGTTCATCAATCACCTGCCCTACGCCAAGTCCACCACGGGCTTCGCCACGGATCTGGCCTCCGGTTCGACGAGCCAGGCCGCTGCCTTGCAAGAGGCCTTGGAGGCCGGTGTCTCGACGCTGCTCGTCGATGAGGACACCTCGGCGACGAATTTTATGATCCGCGATGAACGTATGCAGCGCCTGGTAGCCAAGCGCGATGAGCCCATTACGCCGTTCGTGGACCGCATCGCCGAGCTCCGGGATGGGCTGGATGTTGCCACCATCCTGGTCATGGGGGGCTCTGGCGACTACTTTCAGCACGCCGATACCGTGATCCAAATGCAGGACTACCTGCCCCATGACGTGACGGCTCAGGCGCAACGCATCGCCGCGGAATACGGCACGCGCCGCCAGGCCGAGGCCGAGAGCCGCTTGGAGCGCCCCGTACCGAGGCGGCTGACGCCGACCAGCGTCGATGCGACCACGGGCAAGGGCAAGAGTCGCATCAAGGCGCGCGGTCGTGAGGCCCTGGTCTTCGGTGACGACGATATCGACCTTCGCGCGGTCGAGCAGATCGTGGATACCTCCCAGGTACGCGCCATCGGAACGCTGCTCGCCCTAATCGGCCAAGCCGGGGCCGAGGGCGGCGACCCCATCGCCTGGCTGACCCAGACCCTTGAGACGGCCTCACTCGCTGATGTCGTCCCGCGCCCCGAGGGCGACCTGGCTCGGCCACGGCGGATCGAGGTCATGGCCGCGCTCAATCGCCTGCGCTCCGCGCGCTTTCGCGCCGCTGCCTGAGACGTGGCGGTCAGCTCGCGCTCGGCTGGACGACGAGATGGCGGTGTGGCTCGCTGCCCTCGCTCTCGGCGACCATGGCATGGCGCACCACGATACGGTGCTGCATCCGGCGAATAGCCGCCGGATACGGGGTTAGCGCGACCTCCCGCCCGTCGCGCTGTGCCTGCGCGATGGCCGCCTCGGCCTCGCGCGCAGCCGTCTCCACCTCGGCGGCGTCCTCGCCGGGGACGATGTTAAAGACATCGGTCAGAACCCGCCGTATCTGGGCGGTGCTGTTGCGCTTGACCAGATGCAGGACGGCGCCGCTGTCGTCGAGCAGGCTGCGGAGGCGGTCGTCCTCGCGCCGGCTTCGAAGGGCCACGATCATGTCGGCGCGCTCGGCGCGCGATACTGTCCGGGCGTTGAGGCCCAGCATGCGGATGACCTTATCGAGCGAGTCGCGGCTGATGGCGTAGCCGTAGACGCGCCGGGTGCGCTCGCCCGGAGGCCCGCCGGAGGCCGGTTCCGGTGGCGGTTCCGGCTCGTCCGCGCAATCCCGCGCGACATCCGTCGCGGCCTCGGTGCCGGCTGGCGTGGGCCCTGTCGGCGCGCTCGTCGCCCCCTGGCTCGCGGCAACGGTTTGGCCGCTGACGCTATCGCGCACCTGACCGCGCGGTACCACGCCGCGCAATAGCGCGTCCACGGCGCGGCCCGTGTCGGGATGTACGATGAGCTGGTCGCGGCTGGCGATCTCCGCGACCGCGGTAAAGGTCGGGTCACGCTTACGCTCATTGACCGTTTTCTGCGTCCGGCGCAGCCGGGCCTCGTCATCGCCCAGGGTCACCGTCTGGACGCCGCCGATCAGGTCGGCGAGCGTGGGATTGGCGACCAGGTTCTCCAGGCTGGTGCCATGGGCGGTCCCGATGAGCTGGACACCGCGCTCGGCGATGGTCCGCGCGGCCTCGGTCTCCGCCGCGGTGCCGATCTCGTCGATGACGATGACCTCCGGGGTGTGGTTCTCCACCGCCTCGATCATGACGGCGTGCTGGAGAGCCGGCTGCGCTACCTGCATACGGCGCGCCGAGCCGATGGAGGGGTGGGGCACGTCGCCGTCGCCGCCGATCTCGTTGGAGGTGTCGATCACGATGACCCGGCGACCCCCCTCGTCGGCGAGCACACGCGCGATCTCGCGCAAGCGCGTGGTCTTGCCCACCCCGGGGCGGCCGAGGAGCAACAGCCCTGTCCCCGCCATGACGAGCTCTCGTACGGGCTCGATGGTCCCGAACACGGCGCGACCGACGCGTAGCGTTAGACCGACGACGTCGCCCTGGCGATTGCGCATGCAGGCGATGCGATGGAGGGTCCCCTCGATGCCGGCGCGGTTGTCCTGGGTGAACTGGCCAACCGCGCCGATGACGTGGGCGATGTCCGCTGCCGTTACCGGGGTCTCGCCCAGGTGCTCGATGCGGTCGGTCAGCCGGGCATGGGGCAAGCGTCCGAGGTCGAGGACGATGTCGACGAGCTCGTCGGGCGGCAAGCGGCCCGCTGCCTCGGCCAGCGCGGGGGGTAGGGTGGCGATTAAGCGCAACAGATCATCGGTTTCGGTATGCAAGGCACGTCTCGTTAACGTCGTGGTGCCCGGGCATCGAGGTCGCTTAGTAGGCCCTCGCGCCGGGGCTTAGGTGGTTTTCCCGCCGTCGCGCCATCATCGTCGCGTGTCCTCCCGGTTCCCGGACGGAGGCATGCGGGGCGTCGCTGACGGCGGCGCCGCCTGGCATCGCCATCATACGGATCGAGCCGTTGATAGCGCCCGGGGCGCAACAGGGCCCCCTGTTTGATGGCGAGACCCTAACGGTAAGACAATAGTGCCAGTTCCGAATGCCATGGCGGGAGCAGCGGGCATGCACTGCTCGGTCTACAAGGGCGCGCGACGTCCGAACACCTATGTCTTTGTGCCAGGCCCCGATGATTTCTCGGCGCTATCGCCGGCCCTGCGTGACACCATGGGGGAGCTGATCCACGTCATGGATCTGGTCCTTTACCCAGGGCGTCGGCTGGCACGGGCCGAGGCGGGGCGGGTGATGCGTTCGCTGTTGACCCGCGGGTGCTGGGTGCAGCTACCCCCCGACGCGGATCATCTCGAGCCAGCCTCGGCGGCCTCACATCGGGCGGCGTCTTAGGCCGGCGCCGGTTACAGGGCTGGTCGCGCCGCGGCGGGTGCTTAGCGGCCAGACGTTCCTGCGAATGGTTCAGCGTTTCCCCGAACGCCACCAGTAATGGGTGACGCGATTGAATGAATGCGACCGGACGGGCCAGCGCTGGCAACTCGCCGAGCGTTTCTTCGATAGGCTGCCTCATGGCCGGCTGATCGGCCTCACGCCGGTGGCGGTCGAGCCTGATGCTGTGACCGCTCGGCTGCCCTATCAACCGGAGTTGGTCGGTAATCCCGATACAGGGGTGCTACATGGTGGGGCCATTACCACCTTGGTGGATCAGACCAGTGGGGTGGCCGTGTTGGTTGCCCTTAATCAAGGTGAGGCCATCGCGACGCTGGATCTGAGATTGGATTATCTACGCGCCGCGCAGCCGGAGCGAGACGTCTATGCCCGTGCCTGCTGCTATCGACTCACGCCCCATATTGCCTTTACGCAGTGCAGCGTCTACCAGGAGGATTCCGATCGTCCGGTCGCGATGAGCATGGCAACGTTCATGCGGGCGTCGGATAGCGGTCCCAGTCTCGTGGAGGGGGCGCCTTGAGCGAGGATATCGTGGCGCTTATTGAACGGGCCCACGCGGCCCATGACCCGCAGCGACTCGTGGCCTTGGTGCCCTATGCCCAGTTCCTCGGGATGGCGGTTGACGAGGACGACGAAGGCCCACTGTTTCGGTTGCCCTACCGCGCGAGCCATATCGGGAATCCCCATCTACCGGCCTTACACGGTGGGCTCATTGGCGCATTCATGGAGAGTGCCGCCATTCTCGCCCCTCTGTGGCGCCAGGAGGCACTGCGTTTGCCGAAGGTAGTGGATTTTGCGATCGATTACTTGCGTCCGGGGTGGCCGATGGATCTTTACGCACGCTGCGCTATTCGACGCCAGGGTAAGCGCGTGGCCAACGTCGGCATCACAGCCTGGCAGTGGTCTGAGTCGAGTCAACACCGCCTCATTGCCACGGCCCGGAGCCATTTCCTCGTCGCTAATGCCAACGCCCCGAACGGATGCCAGGGCCGGTAAGACCGCATGGACTTTCATTATACGAAGCCCTGTACACAGGTTTGACATCCGCGCTCTGGTTGGCTACCCTACGCCTACGCATGAAGGCAAATCTCCTCCTGTCATCATGCGTGGCATCCCTCAACCTCATCTTGGGCCGGGCCCCCACCCGGCCTTTTTTTTATCGTACTAGTCGTGCGTCGCGGATCTGGTCTTGCTCCAGGTTGTAACCAACGTAGCCGCCGGAGCGTCGTATCCGGATCCCGACCTGGCCATCGCCGACCCGCGTGACGCGCCCGAGGTAGGCCTTGCCGTCTTCCATGGTCAGCCGGACGCGATGATCAACGTACGCAGCCAGCTCACTGACGGCCAGAGCTCGATCGCGATCCGTTGCGCTATCACCGTCGCTCGACGCGCCGCCTTCGCCTGACGAGCCGTCGCCATCACCGCTTGGCCCATCCGCGTCTTGGTTCGACGCCTGCTCGGGGCTCCAGGCGATCTCTCGCACTGGGGTAGCCGCAATATCGGTTAACCACCGTGCCGCCGTTGGGTTAATGGCCTCGCCATTGATCTCGATCGTGGGGTTGAGGCGGAAAATAGCGATGTTCTTGGTGATGCGGGTCAGGTCTTGGACGGTTAAGGGCTCATCCGGCTCCATGCGGGCCACGATGTCACCGCCATGGCGCACGTAGTCGCGGTAGCGTTCCAGGAAATCGGGCGACCGAGTGCCGGTGCGCTCCATCAGTGCGCCCAGTTTCTCGATATGGCGGTCGATAAACTCATCGACCGCGCTTTCCGTCTGGGCGGCGCAGACGCGGTTACGGGCGTCGTTGTAGCCCTGGTCCACGATGCGGGCGCGGGCGCTACTCAGGCGGGGGCCCTGTTGGTGCTGGAGGGCGCGCAGACTGCCCAACTGCATCAATCCGCCCGGCTGAGGCCCGACGCCCTCGATGCGGAGATCGGCCTCGATGCGATTAAGGTCCTGAATAGCGACTGAGATCGACGGTATTAGCGTTGCCTCGGCCTCATCGTAGTCAAAGCCCATGCGTATGCCCATCACCAGCTCGCCGAGGCCCAATTCCTCGACCACGGCCTGGTCGAGGTTATCGGGATGATCGCAGCCCAGGGTCATGAGTCGCTTGAGCGTGCCACGGTGATTGGTGCCGTTCGCGGGCGGGCTGGTGATGACATCGTAGATCGCATCATCGACATCGACGCGCGCGTCCTTGACCTCGAGGCGCATGGATTCGGGAATCGAGTCGATGCCGCTGCCGGGGTGGAGTTGCGACAGCCCATTGAAGCCACCCACATGCACCTGCGCCTCTTCCATGGTGACGGCGTCGTCCAGGGCCTCGATACGCACTGTCAGATCGTAGATGGTGGCCGTCTCACCCATGAAATCGACCCAGACACTGTCGTAGCTAATGGTCGCGAAGCTCGCCGTGGCCTGCTGGATCCTCGATAGGGCCTGGTCGGCGCGGTAGCTGAAATAGGTTCGAGGTCCACCGTAGGCGAGCCCGGCGATGACTGCGATGATGATCAGCGGCTTCGCCAGGCTGGACTGTCTGCGCTTGGCCATGTCGGCACTCCGTGTCGTCGTCGGCGCCGACTTTAACTCGGCTCAGCTCTCGACGTCAGTGCCCGTTCGGTTGGCTAGTGGTCGCGGTGCGCGGCCCCCAGGGGCGCTACGCTGGCGGTAGCGCGGCGATTAGCCGCCATGGGCAACGCCGGGCGGAGCTCGTTTAAGGCCTGGCTGAGTTGGGTCGGGCGGTGATGTAGCGACCCAGGCGCGGCGGTGTAGCGGCCCTATGCGGGCCGGAGGTGGTGCAACGCGGCCGGCACGCGCCGATAGGCGCATGCCGCTGTGCCCGGACTCATCGGTACTCGCGCCGCCCGGGAACGGCGTTACTCGGATTGCTCCGAGGTCACCTCGGCCTGCCCCGATTGGCTGGAATCGCCTTGGCCGCCGTTGGAGCCGCCAGTGCCTCCCGAGCCGCGGCGACCGCCCTTGCCACCGCTTTTGTTCCCACCGCCGCTCTTGCGCTGCGCTGGTCGCCGCTTGGGTGGCTTGAGATCGGGCTCGATCATGCCCTCGTCGGCCATCTCCGCAGGGATCTTCTGGCCGATGTAGGATTCGATGTCCGGCAGGGAGTAGACGTAGGACTCGCAGGCGAAGCTAATGGCGTCGCCCTCGGCGCCGGCGCGGGCGGTGCGGCCGATCCGGTGGACGTAGTCCTCGGCCTCCTGGGGCAGGTCGTAGTTAATGACGTGCGAGACGTCCGGGATGTGGAGGCCGCGTGCCGCCACATCCGTGGCCACCATGACGGGCAGCTTGCCTTGCTCGAAGTCGCTTAATAGCTGCTCGCGCTTGTTCTGCGGGATGTCGCCGGATATGACGGCCGCCTGGATGCCGTTGCCCTCGAGGTACGCCGTGACGTTGTCGGCCGTGCGCTTGGTGTTGACGAAGATCAGCGTGCGAATGGCCTGCTGCTCGCGTAGCACGGCGATCAGTAGCCCGATCTTGTGGTCGTTCTCGACGTGGTAGAGCTTCTGCCGTACCCGGTCCGGGGTGACCTGCTCGGGCTCGATCTGTACGGATTCCGGGTTGTTCATATGCTCGTAGGCGAGTTCCTTCACCCGCTCCGATAGGGTCGCCGAGAAGAGCATATTGAGTCGTTTCTCGGGCGCCGGCATGCGACGAAGCAGATAGCGGATATCGTCGATAAAGCCCATATCGAACATCCGGTCGGCCTCGTCGAGGACGCAGATCTCGACATCGCGCATATCGAACACGCCCTGTTTAAAGAAGTCGATAACGCGTCCGGGCGTCCCGATGAGGATGTCGACGCCCGCCTCAAGCTGCTGGCGCTGGGCGTCGTAGCCGGTCCCACCGTAGATGCAAGCGCATTCCATGCCGGTGAAATAGCCCAGCTTCTCGGCGTCCTTGTGGATCTGTAGCGCCAGCTCTCGGGTGGGCGCGATCATAACGGCCCACGGCCCCGTGCGGTCGTCGGGCGCGGGGGTCGTCATGAGATGGTGCATCGCCGCGAGGAGGAACGCGGCCGATTTGCCCGTTCCCGTCTGAGCCTGGCCCGCGACGTCCCGGCCGGCCAGTGCGATCGGTAGTGTCGCCGCCTGTATGGGCGTGCAGTGGGTGTAGCCGGCATCGTTGAGTCCCGTTAACAGGGATTCGTGGAGGCCGAGGGATTCAAAGGTTACATCAGTCGTGTGTTCTTCAGCCATGCGCAGAGGATAACTGATAACTGCGTGTTTTTCCCTATAGGCGATGCCCTTAAACGGGCGCCATTGGTCGCGGTTCGCGAAAATTGTACAATCCAGACATGTTAAGGCGATGCCTAAGGTGTGGCGCGGGCCGCTGGTCGCTGGGTGCGAGCGTAGCGGCTACAGAACGTGCTCAGAGGCCTGCGTGGATCAGCCAGCGTCGCCTTAGCCGTTTCCTTTACGGCGGGCAGCCGTAGCCAGCGAACCGAGTCGAGGTGAGAGTATGAGTGAGGACGTGCAGCAGACGATTCGCCAGCAGGTGGACGAGAACCCCGTGATCCTCTACATGAAGGGAACGCCCCAGTTCCCGCAGTGTGGCTTTTCTCAGAAAACGGCCCAGGCGCTGGCGGGCTGCGGTGTCGAGTTCGCCTACGTCAACGTGCTCGACGATGAAGCCATTCGCCAGGGCATTAAGACATTCGGCGATTGGCCGACGATCCCGCAGCTCTATGTCGACGGCGAGCTCGTCGGTGGCTGCGACATCGTCTTGGAGATGTATGAGTCCGGCGAGCTCGAGAAGGCCGTCCAGTCGGCGGCCGGTGAGGCGACACAACAGCAATAGAGGGCCCGGGGACCGGACGCGCGGCGTTTGCCTAGGGCGCCAGCGCCGCGTAGTCCGGGAAGTTGTTCAGCTCATCCCAGCGGTTGACGATGCCGCAAAACAGCTCGGCGGTCTTCTCGGCGTCGTAGATCGCCGAATGCGCCTCTTTGTTATCCCATTCGATACCCGCCACCTGGATGGCCTTGGCCAGCACCGTTTGACCGAAGGCCAGCCCAGCCAGGGTGGCCGTATCGAAGCATGAGAAGGGATGGAACGGGTTGCGCTTGATCCCGCAGCGCTCGATGGCGGCGTTGAGGAAACCCAGATCGAACCAGGCGTTGTGTGCCACCAGCACGGCCCGGCTGCAGCCGGTGTCTTTGATTTCCCGGCGAATCGGCTTGAACATCTGCTGCAGGGCCTCCTCCTCGGGCTTGGCCATGCGCAAGGGATGATCTGGGTCGATGCCGTTGAGCTCCAGCGATTTGGGCTCGATGTTGGCACCCTCGAAGGCTTGGACGTGGGTGGTGTGGGTCGCCGCGGGGTAGAGACGGCCCGTCTCGTCGATGCGTGGGATGACGGCCGCGATCTGGAGCATGGCGTCCGTCGATGCGTTGAGACCGCCCGTCTCGATATCCATCACCACGGGCAGAAAACTACGAAAGCGCGCGGCCATTCGCGTTGGGCTGTGCTGCTTGGGGTCCTGCTCCTGTACCACGAGCCTACCTCGCTGCTGTCGTTGGCGCTGGCCAGCGCTGGGCCTGCAATACTAGCCGCCTGCTTGTGGCCCGACAACGGTCTGCCACGCCATCTCCTCGCCCGCACGCAGCGGTACCAGGACGTCGTCGCCGGCAGGTAGGGCGTTGGGTACCGACCAGGGGTGTCGCCGTAGTGTCAACGAATCGGTATTGCGGGCTAGCCCGTAGAAGTCAGGCCCGAAATGGCTGGCGAAGCCCTCCAGACGATCCAGCGCCCCGGCGGCCTCGAATGCCTCGGCGTACGCCGGCATGGCGGTGGCTGCGCTGAAGACCCCCGCACAGCCGCAGTCGGCCACCTTGGCGCCGCGTGGGTGGGGGGCACTGTCGGTGCCTAGGAAGAACTTGGGGTTGCCTGAGGTGGCTGCCTCGAGCAGCGCGGCGCGGTCACGTTCGCGCTTGAGCACCGGCAGGCAGTAGTGGTGGGGGCGAATACCGCCTACCAGCATGTCGTTGCGATTGAGTAGGAGGTGATGGGCGGTGATGGTCGCGGCCAGGCGAGAGGGCCCATGCCGGACGAACTCCGTCGCCCGCGCGGTGGTGACGTGTTCCAGTACCACGCGCAGGCTCGGATGGCGCTCGAGCAACGGGGCGAGGCGTTCCTCCAGGAAGGCGGCCTCGCGGTCGAATACGTCGACATCCGGTGCGGTGACCTCGCCATGCACCAACAGGGGCAGCCCATGCTCGGCCATCGCGGCGAGGGCGTCATGGCAGCGTGCCAGGTCGGTGACGCCGGCATCCGAGTTGGTCGTCGCGCCTGCCGGGTAGAGCTTGATGCCTTGGATGAAGCCGCACGCGGCCGCCTCGGCGATGGTCACGGGTGTGGTGTCATCCGTGAGGTAGAGGGTCATCAGCGGCTCGAAGCCGCTAGCGTCGTCGATGACGCCCCGAATCCGATCGCGATAGGCGCGCGCGGCCGCGACATCGGTGACGGGCGGTTTGAGGTTGGGCATGATGATGGCGCGCCCGAAAACCGCCGCCGAGTAGCCCGCTACGGCTTGGGTCAGCGCCCCGTCTCGCACGTGGAGATGCCAGTCATCGGGGCGGGTTAGGGTAATCTCGTCCACAGCCAACTTCCTCCGGGCGCGGGTTCCAGCTAGGCCGGCAGTCTAACCCCGGTTACGGCGTGCGCCCACAGCGTTTTTCGAGGTCGTTGTCAGGCGATCGTCTCACGGAAACGGGTAGTGACCAGCTAGACTAGGCCCGCTTAGGTGCCGGCGCGGGGCAGCGGGCAGTGAGCCATACCGCGCTTCTATTGACACCCGGTACTGGCTCGGGACGAGGCCAACCCATCACGAGGGCGTCATGACGCGTAGTGAACAACCCACCGTGGATAATCTGGACGAATGGACCGACGCCCTGGACCGGGCCCTGCGCGAGGGTGCTAGCGAGCGCGCGATCAGCCTGGTCGAGCAGCTCCATCCCGCCGTTCTGGCGGACGTCATGGAGGCGTTGCCCCGCGACCAGCGCCCCCGGCTTTGGCAGTGCATTAGTGACCCGGCGGTTCGCGGCGAGTTGCTGATCGAGGCCCGTGGCGAGGTTCGCGATGACCTCATCGATACCCTCCCTACCGACGAGCTTACGGACGCCGTAACCCAACTCCAGCTCGACGAACTGGCCGATCTCTATGAGCGGTTGCCGCGCAATGTCCTGGATGCCGTGGTGCGAGACATGGACGGTCGCCGGCGCGAGCGCCTGGCGCGCGTGCTCTCCTGGCCGCATGACACCGCGGGCGGGCTCATGGATGCCGACGCCCTGGCGGTGCGCGAGGATATAACGCTGCGTATGGCGCAGCGCTATCTGCGCTACGTTCGCCAGCGCGAGGGGCGTTTACCCGAGCACACCACCGAGTTGGTGGTTATCGATCGCGGTGAGCACCTCCTCGGGGTGCTGCCATTGGCCGACCTGGCCTCGTTGCCACCGGAAACGCGCGTCTCCGAGGCCATGAACAGCCGCTACGAGCCGCTGACCGTCGATCTGGCCGCGTCGCGTGTGGCGCGGCTGTTCGAGGATCGTGATCTGGTCGCCGCGCCGGTAGTGGATGACCGCGGCCGCTTGCTCGGGCGCATCACGGTGGATGACGTCGTGGATGTGATCCGCGATGAGAGCGAGCGCTCGCTGATGCAGCCGGCGGGTCTGGATCACGAGGCGGATATGTTCGCACCGGTGCTGCGCAAGGCGCGCGGCCGCGGTGCCTGGCTCATGGTCCACATGGTCAATGCCTTCATTGCGTCGTGGGTCATCGGTCAGTTCCAGGCTAGTATCGAGCAACGGGTGGCGCTAGCGGTTCTCATGCCCATCGTCGCCAGCATGGGGGGTGTCGCCGGTATCCAGACGCTGACTGTGGTGACCCGTGGGCTCGCCCTGAATCAGGTCGGTCGCGCCAACGGGCTGCGCCTGCTCGGTCACGAACTCGCGGTGATCCTGGTGGGCGGCCTGGGATTGGCGTTGATTTTGGGGGCAGTGGTGCTGTCTTGGTTTAGTGATCCGGCCCTGGCATCGATCGTGGCAGCGGCACTGCTGATCAATCTCATCAATGGGGCGCTGTGTGGGACGCTCATCCCCATGGTGCTCGAGAGGCTCGGTGTGGACCCGGCCGTCGCCGGCGGCGTCGCGCTGACCTCACTGACCGACATCCTCGGTTTCGCGGCATTCCTCGGCCTCGCCACGCTGCTCCTCCTCTAGGCAGACGCTGAATAATTCTCGCGGGTCTCTGCGCGCCACGGCGGGGCTGCCTGGGGCGCGCGCTCAGCAGCCCGAGGCTTGCGTGCATTGTTCAGCGTCTCCCTAGGCCTCGGGCCCGAGTAGGCGGGGCTGTGCCCCCAGCAATTATAATTATGTGCTTGCCAGGATGGCGCGTGGTCGCGTTACCCCCTGCCGAGGGACGCCATAGACCTTCCCTGGAGGCTCGACTGCGGCCTTCCCTGGCCGCAGACGCCCTCGGCAGGGGGTAACGCGACCAGCTCGACGGCCAGAATGGGGATTGCTGGCTGTGCCCGCGGCGGCTTGACTGATGCGGCGTGGCATCGGAGACTTGCGCGGTTCTGCGCAACCGGAGAGTCGATTCGCGATGAGCCGAGATGACAGCCCGTTTAGTCTGTGCCTGGAAGCCGTTCCGCCGTTCGATAAGTACGGTGAGGAGGGCATCGAGGAAGTCCTATCGAAGGTGGATGCCATCCATAGCCAGGTTCCGCTGCATGGCGTGAATATCCCGGAGATTCGCGAAGAGAGCTCCAAGAGTGACAAGGGGGAGCGCCTGCAGGCCTTCGAGCCGCGCGTTGAGCCGCGCGAGCTGGCGCGCCGCATCAAGGATCGCTTCGGCCTTGAGTGCATGATCAATCGGGTGGTGGTGCATTTGACGCCCGAGGAACAGGCCGATTGGTTCCGGGAGACCTGGGAGCAATACGGCGTGCGTCAGTTCGTGCTGGTTGGCGGCGAGGACAGCAGCATCGATTACCCCGGTCCCAACGTCCCGCAGGCGAACCAGCTGATTCGCAAGACTATTAATGACCCGGCCCTGAAGGTCGGCAATATCTGTATCCCGACGCGCGAGGGTGAGGCCAACCGCCTATTCCGCAAGATCGATAGCGGCGCCGATTTCTTCACCACTCAGATCGTCTATCACCCCGAGGAGTTCACGCGGCTGCTCGATGCGTTGGCCGAATACGGTGACCAAAAGGCCATGCCGGAGATGCTGCTCACGGTCACCCCGATCAAATCGTCGCGTAACATCAAGTTCTTGCACTGGTTGGGCGTTAACATTGAGCCTGAGCTTGAGAGCTGGTTGACCGAGGATCCTGATCGCGTCGCCAACCGGGCGCAGGAGCATATCGAGACGGCGTGGCAGACCATCGAGACGCACCGTCGCAACCTCGCGACCTCGGTGCCGCTGGGCATCAATCTCGCGCCTATCGGCAAGATCCCGAATGAGATGACGGTGGATCTCGCGCAGCGCCTCAAGGACGTTGCCGAGCGGGACTAACCCTCGGCGATACTGGCGGCGGCTGGTTGCTCCGGTCGCCCGCCGCTGGCCCATGGCTTCGGTGCCCGAATCAGTCACCTCCTAGGGAGACGCTGAATAATTCTCGTGGGCCTCTGCGTGCCACAGCGTCGCCGTGGCGCGCCCTCTGGGGCCGCTGGGCGCGTGCGCAGTCGGCGTCTCAAAGCCTGACTGGACGGCCAGGCTAGCGCGGCGCTTTCCGCCTTATCGGCGCGGCGCCCAGCGGCCAGAGGTTCGCGCGAATTGTTCAGCGGCTCCCTAGGGCCTCGTATCCTCCCCTGGGTGCGGTCATCGCGCCCGGATTGAGCACATTGTCCGGGTCGAGGACGCCCTTAATGGCACCCATCATGTCGGTTTCCACCGGCGTCTTGAGTCGCTGCACCTCGCCTGACTTGAGGCGTCCGATGCCGTGCTCGGCAGCGAATGATCCCCCCATAGCGACGACTAGGTCATGGATGCGCTCCGTGAGCGGTTGCCAGTGCGCCAGGAAGGCCTCGGCCGTCATGCCCTCGGGTTGGCTGAGGTTGTAGTGGATGTTGCCGTCGCCGACATGGCCGAACGCACATGGCCGGATGCCGGTCATGTAGTCGACCGCTAGCTGGTCCGCGCGGCGCAAGAACTCCGGGACCCGCGAGACGGGCACGGCGATATCGTGTTTAATGCTCGCCCCTTCGTGGCGTTGCGCGGCGGGGATCTGGTTGCGCGGCCGCCACAGGGCGGCGCGTTCATCGGGCGTCGACCCGAGGTGCCATTCGCGTACCTGGCCATCCCGACGGTGCTGGTCGAGTGTCGACCCAAGCCGGTCTGCCAGATCGTCGCTCGCCTGGGTGGTGGCGGCGTCGAGCACCACGTACCACGGTGCCGACTGGGTGAAGGGCTCGTCGCAGCCCTCGCCGTGACGCCATGCCATGGTTATGCTGAATCGCGACATCAGCTCGAACGCGCTAATGGCCTCGCCGGTAGCGGCCTGTAGGCCGTGGAGTAGCGCTACCGCATGGTCCGGCTCATCGAGCGCCACCACGGCGGTGACCGTCTGGCGAGGCCGCGGGAATAGGCGCATGACCGCCGCCGTTATGATCCCAAGTGTGCCCTCGGAGCCGATGAATAGGTTGCGTAGATCGTAGCCCGCGTTGTCTTTGCGCAGGCCAGTTAGGCCGTCCCAGATACGGCCATCGGCGAGAACCACCTCGAGGCCGAGTGTTAGCTCGCGCGCGTTGCCGTAGCGCAGTACATTCATCCCGCCCGCGTTCGTGGCCAGATTCCCTCCCAGCTGGCAGGCCGACTCGGCGGCATAGCTGAGCGGGAACAAACGATCGACCTCGGCGGCCGCGGATTGAACCGCTGCCAAGGGACACCCCGCCTCGGCGGTCAGGGTTCGGTTCATGGCATCGACCGTGCGGATTCGAGACAAGCGCTCGAGGCTGAGTACGATGGCGTGCCGTTGGTGGGCAACGCTGCCGCCTACCAGCCCGGTGTTGCCGCCCTGTGGGATGACGGCTGCACCATGGCTCGCGCAGGCGGCGACCGTCGCCGCCACGGCCTGGGTGTCGCCGGGGCGCACCACGGCCTGCGGCTCGCTGGTGAACAGGCCGCGGCGCTCGCTCCGATAGGGCGCCATGGCCTCGTTGCATGTCAGGACATGCCCTGGGCCGACGATATCGCTGAGGCTTGCCAGTAACTCGGCTGACGTCGCCATCCTGTCCTCCGACTCGCTTGGGTGCGGGCGTATCCGCAATCCTCTGCCCCGCCCCGGTAACCGTCAATATCATCGACGGCTGTGATTGAATGTCGCACGATCACGCGCCGGATGCCGCCCCAGGCGGGTCGCACGGCGGCACGACATACGGACCCAGGGCAATAGGAAGTTAGATGGCGGGCTTGTTCGCGATGCCACGAGCGCTGGCGGCGGTGGCACTGTTGCTTATTGCGTTTGGGGCGGCGGCACAGGATTACGCGGTTGTGTTGATGTATCACCGCGTGGGTGATGACCGCTTCCCAAGCACCAATATTCGCGTTGAGCAGTTCGAGGCTCATCTCGACTATCTTGCCGCTAACGACTTCCGGGTCATGGCGCTGCCGACCATCATGCGCCGCCTCCGCGCCGGGGAGCCGCTACCGGAGAAGACCGTGGCGATCACCTTCGATGATGCCTACACCTCGGTGCGTGAGAACGCGCATCCGCGCCTGCAACAACGGGATTGGCCCTATACCCTGTTCGTCGCTGCGGATCCGGTGGATCAGGGGATGCGGGGCTATCTCGACTGGCAAGCCATGCGTTCCATGCGCGGACCGGGCGTGGTCTTCGCCAATCACTCGGCCAGTCATGCCCATCTCGTGCGGCGACGAAGCGGTGAGGGTTCGGCCGGTTGGCGCGAGCGTATCCGCGCGGATATCCGCCGGGGGCAGCGACGCTTGGTCGCGGAGCTCGGCAAGGCGGCCGTGGCCACGAACCCGCCGCTGTTTGCGTATCCCTACGGCGAGTACAACGCCGAGGTGGCTGGCATGTTGCGCGATCTCGACTATGCCGCTTTCGGCCAACATGGCGGCGTCACTGACGCCGACGCCGATCAGCGGGCCCTGCCGCGGTTTAGCTTTAATGAACGCTACGCGGCCATGGCGGGGTTTCGCGACAAGATCCATGCCCGCCCGCTACCGGTACGCGAGGTGACGCCCTGGGATCCCGTGGTAGCGGATGGCCAGGCACCGCGCCTGGTGCTGGAGCTGTCGCATGGCGAGGTACCTGCCGAGCGCTTGCAGTGCTTCTACGGCCACCAGCGGTTAACGATTAGTAGCCTGGGCGCTGGGCGCGTGGCCGTCAGCGCTGAAGGCCAGCTGCCACCGGGGCGGAGTCGCTATAATTGTACCCTGCCGGCGTCGGACGGTGCCTTCTACTGGTACAGCCATCTGTGGCTGAATGGCCGTCAACCGGCTTGGGATTAGCTGGGGATTGGGGGTCTTTCCTTGTGCCCCGGACAACAGAAATCGAGTACGACGCGCGCCATGTTAGTGCTTACGGCGTGCGGCGCGAGCGTTAGACCTGACGGGGGATGGATTGCGGCTGGTTCAACTAACGGATACCCATTTGTTCGCCGATCCGGGTGCTGACCTGGGTGGGTGCCGCCCAGAGCTTGGCCTGCAGCGGGTGTGCGACGCGCTGTCGCGGGCGCCAGCGCCCGATGCCGTACTGCTTACCGGCGACCTAACGCACGATGGCAGTGACGCGGGCTATCGACGCATCCGTGAGGCCCTGGAGCCACTGGCGCCTGAGGTCTTGGTCATCCCCGGCAACCATGACGATCCGCAACGCATGCTGGGCCATTTCGGCCAGGGGCCGGTGCGTTGGGTGACGCATCGTGTGCTCGGCGAGTGGCAGCTGATCCTGCTAAATACGGCCTGTGATGACTGGTCCGGCGGCCGTGTCGGGTCGGCTCAGCGCCAGGCCTTGGAGGGCTGTCTCGCGTCCAACCCCGATCGTCCGGCCTTGATTGCCCTGCATCATCAGCCCGTCTCGATCGGGGCCCCGTGGCTCGATGCGATCGGTCTCAGTGACGGCGAGGCGCTGTTGCAAGCGCTGGGACGCTACCCGCAGGTTCAGGCTGCCGTCTGGGGGCATGTCCACCAGGCCTACGACGCGTGGCACGGATCAGTGCGATTGCTGGCGACGCCGGCGACCAGCCTTCAGTTCACGCCGGCTAGCGTGTCCTTTGCGGTGGACGATCAGCCACCCGGCTACCGTTGGTTGGAGTTGGGACCTGACGGCGCCATTAGCTCGGGCGTTGAGCGTGTGGGCTAACCGGGCGTTATAAGGGTGCATGGGGGCGTGCCAAGTAGATGGCTCGCGGTGAGGGGGGAAGATGGCACCAACCGAGCACCCCGATAGGCGCTAGCGGTGCAGGGTGGCGCGGTGGCGGCTCCGGGTGAGATGCAGGCCCCTGAGCAGCGCGTGGACGTCGCTCCGGCGGGGTCGGCCCCGTGAGCGGCTGCTGCGAGCAAGGCCGATGCGGGACGGCGGGAGGGAGCCAGCGATGACGAGGCCGAGCCGCGGTGGTGGCGCCGCCACCCCATGTGGGTCGCAACTGGCGGAATCGCGAGCGTCGCTGTGGTAGTTCTGGTACTGCTGCGCTAGCGTCCACGGGCCTGCGCCGCCGTGGCGCTTTGTGGGGCCGCTGGGCAGGGCCGCAGGCAACGCCGCACAGCCTGATGTCACTGCCGGTACGGCGCGCCGCGCCGTGGCCGCGCGCACCCAGCGGCCACAGGCTCGCGCGACGGCTGCCTAGATCTCGATCATCTCGAAATCGTCCTTCTCCGCGCCGCACTCGGGGCAGACGAAGGTATCGGGGATGTCCTCCCACCGCGTGCCGGGCTCAATTCCCTCCTCGGGTACGCCCTTTTCCTCCTCGTAGATCCAGCCGCAGACCACGCACATGTATGCCTTGTATTCCATGCTACCCCCTATCGATTGAGACGGCTGTGGAGGATAGCGGCCACTGCCATGGTCACGCCAGCCCCATGGTCGGGTTCGCGGAACTCGTCTTGCGGACGGTATACTGCAGGCCTATGACTCAGGCCAGTGCCATTAGTGGGCTCTACATCATTACCACGCCCCACACAGCGGGTCGGCAAGCGCTTGTGGCGGCGACAGCGGCGGCTTTACGCGGCGGCGCGTGCTGCGTGCAGTACCGCGATAAATCGAGCGATGACGGGCGGCGGCGGCAGGAAGCGGCTGAGCTGATGGCCGTAACCCATCGCCACGGCGGTTGCTTTATCGTGAATGACGACATCGAGTTGGCTGCCGCCGTCGGCGCGGACGGCGTTCATTTGGGCCGCGACGATGCGCCTATACGGCGAGCCCGCCAGCGCTTGGGCCCGCATGCTGTTATCGGGGTCTCCTGTTACAACGAGCTCGCGCGTGGCGACTGGGCGCTCGCCGAGGGCGCGGATTATCTGGCGTTCGGGAGTGCGTTCCCGTCGCCGACCAAGCCATCGGCGGTACGCGCCGATCCGGCGTTTCTGGCGCGCGCGCGCCAGCGCTTCGACCGGCCGGTGGTAGCGATCGGGGGCATTACGGCTGACAATGCGGGCCTTCTGGCCGAGGCAGGCATCGATGCCATCGCCGTTATCAGTGCCGTCTACGATGCCGACGACCCCGAGGGCGCGGCGCGCGAATTGAAGGCGGCCCTTGGGTGAGCGAATTCAGGCAAAAGGATCATCGACGATGACGCGTTCGGAACAGCTTTTCGAAGAGGCCAAAACCCATCTCGTCGGCGGCGTTAACTCCGCGGTACGCGCCTATACGGGGGTCGGCGGCACGCCCCCGGTCATCCGTGAGGGCCATGGGGCCTGGATTCGCGATGAGGACGGGCGTGACTATGTGGACTACGTCCTGTCCTATGGGCCGTTGGCCGTCGGCCACGCCCATCCTCAAGTCGTCTCAGCGATTCAGGACTCGGTGGCTCGGGGAACGAGCTTTGGTGCGCCCACGGAACTCGAGACCCGCCTGGCCGCGACCCTCAAGGACATCGTGCCGTCGGTGGAGATGGTGCGATTGGTGAACTCGGGCACGGAGGCGTGCATGACCGCGGTGCGCCTGGCCCGCGGTTACACCGGGCGCGACCTGATCCTCAAGTTCCGCGGCAACTACCACGGTCATGTGGACTCGTTGCTGGTGCAGGCCGGCTCCGGCGTGGCTACCCAAGGCATCCCCGGCTCACCCGGTGTGCCCGCGGGGATGGCGGCGACGACGCTCAGTGCGCCGTTTAATGATCTGGCGGCCGCGCAACAGGTGTTCGCGGATTACGGCGACCGTCTTGCCGGCGTCATCGTTGAGCCAGTGGCCGGTAACATGAGCTGTGTGCCCCCCGTCACGGGCTTTCTCGAGGGGTTGCGCGAGCTCTGCGACAGCCACGATGCCGTCCTGATCTTCGACGAGGTGATGACGGGCTTTCGGGTCTCGCTCGGGGGCGCGCAGGCCCATTATGGCGTGACGCCGGATCTGACCTGTCTGGGGAAGGTCATCGGCGGTGGCATGCCCGTCGGCGCCGTCGGCGGCCGCAAGGCGGTAATGGATTACCTCTCTCCGGTGGGCCCGGTGTACCAGGCCGGTACGCTCTCCGGTAATCCCGTTGCCATGACGGCGGGGCTGACGACGCTGGCGCTACTGCGCGAGCCTGGTGCCTATGACGCGGCGGTGTCGGCCACCCAGAGGCTGCTCGCGGGCCTCGAAGAGCGCGCGGCGGCGGCGGGGATCCCGTTGGCTACCAACCAGGCGGGAACCATGATGGGGCTCTTCTTCACGGATGCCGCGGCCGTCAGCGGTTTTGACGACGTCGCCGCGAGCGATACCGAACGCTTTAAGCGCTTCTTCCACGGCATGCTCGCGGAAGGTGTGTATCTGGCGCCGTCGCCCTTCGAGGCGGGCTTCGTGTCAACAGCCCACGATGAGGCAGCGATTAACCATACCCTGGATGCCGCCGAGCGCGTTTTCGCACGGATCTAGCCTAGGGTTCGTGGCGCCTCGGCCGGGGACGGGCCTCGGCGAGGCCTGACGCCATGCAACAGCTCAGCGCACTGCTCGAATGGTTCTCGGCCAATCCGCACTGGATCGGGTTGGCCGTTGGCCTGGTGGCATTCGCCGAGTCCCTGGCTCTAGTCGGGCTGCTGGTGCCGGGCGCTGCCGGGATGTTCGCCTTCGGGGTCCTCATCGAGGCGGGGTCCGTTGACTTCTGGACCGTCTGGCTTTGGGCCATCACCGGCGCGATCGCTGGTGACGGCATTAGCTTTTGGCTGGGGCGTCGCTATGGCCGGCAGCTCATGGGCCTGTGGCCCATGCGCCGCTATCCCAACGCCATGGAACGCGGCATCCGGTTCTTCGCGTTACACGGCGGCAAGAGTGTCGTTATCGGGCGTTTCGTCGGGCCGGTACGACCTATTATCCCGGCCGTCGCGGGGATGATGGGGATGGCCCGATGGCGCTTCGCCATCGCGAATATCGGCTCGGCCCTGTTCTGGGCACCCGCCTACCTGCTCCCCGGGATGGTGTTCTCGGCATCGCTGGCCGTGGCGGCCGCCGTGGCCACTCGGCTCGTTAGCCTGGTGGTCCTAGTCCTTGTCCTTGGTTGGGGCCTTTGGCGGGCCTGGCTGATCGTGACGCCCTGGCTCCCGCGATGGCAGAGGGTGGCGTTGGCCTGGTTACAGGCGAGGCGCCCGTTGTGGCCGCTGGCGGCGGCTGTCGCTGGTCTAGCACACCGGCGGGGTCGGTTTTGGTGGCTGGCACTAGCGATCGCCGTTACGGCGCCGATCCTGGCCATGGGCGCGCGGCCCCTGGGTTGGGAAGCGTTGATCATGGAGGCCATGACCCGTTGGCGCACGGACTGGGGCCGCTGGCTGGCGTGGGCGGTGACTCAAATCGGCGCGCCCGTCGCCGTAGCGGCGGGCGCCGTCGTCCTGCTGGCGGTACTGGCGCGTAACGGCCGGCGCGGGCTGGCTGCTCTCGGCGGGGCCACGGCCGTCGGCGCCTGGGCGCTCATTGCCGGCCTCGACGGCATGCTCGGATCCAGCCTGGGGCTCGATCGGTTCCCCTCGGCCCATACCGCCGGCGTGGCGTTCCTTGCCCTCGGGCTCGCTTTTGTGGCGCGCCCGGTCCATACCCGGGCGATGGCGCTGGTCTTTGCCGGCGCCCTGATCGCCGTCGTGGCGCTGGCGCGCGTCTATCTGGGGGCGGCGCTGCCGCTGGATGCCCTCGCCGGGGCGGCCTTCGGCATCGTGATCGCCGGCGTGCTGTTGCTGGGTGGGTGCCGGCCAGTCGTCTCCGGGCGGGCCACGGCTGTGGTTGCAGCGGTTGTGGTTGCGGGCGCAGCGGCGACGGCTTGGCCCGAGGCACGGCGTGGTTTGGCGGCCTATCCGGAGCCCGTGGTCTTCCCCGTCTTGCCGGCGCAGGCGGGCTGTGAGCGCGCCGTTCAAGCTATCGCTCGCCTCGATGGGTACGCCTTGTGGCGCGGTAGCGAGGCGCAGCTCAGGGCGCTCACCAACGCCGGTTGGACGGCGGCTCCGGCATGGAGCCTGCGCAGCGGCCTTCAGTGGTTGGATCCAGCGCCGGATCCGGGCGCGTTGCCGCCCCTGCCGGGTCTGCTGGACGGGCGCACCCCGGCCGTGTCGCTGATACGGCGCACCGACACTGATGCGCGCGTCGTCCTGCATGCCTGGCCGGTGGCCCGCGACGCGTCGGGCGCTTGGCGCTGGTGGGGCGTGAGCGTGCTTACCGAGCGCTTGATACCGGCATGGCCGATAACCTTGGCTCGGGGCCGGGTCGCTGGGGTGCCCGATGCACTCGCCGCTGCCGGGCGCCTGTGCGCGCCCGATCCAGGCACGGCCGTCCGCGGTACGGATGGGTAGCTACTGCGCCAAGCTGTCCAGCAGGCGCTCGTGGATACGGCCGAAGTCGCCGTTGCTCATGATGATGACCGCATCGCCGGGGCGGGCCTCGCGGGTGACCCCGTTGATCAGTTCCTCGACCGTGGCACCGCAGTGGCCACGCTCGCCCAGAGGGGCCAGCGCGTCGGCCAACGGCCAGTCGAGTTCCGGCGGATCCAGGCAGAAGACCGCACCCGCGGCGGCCAGGGATGCGGCCAGCTGCTGGCGATGCGCGCCTTGGCGCATGCTGTTCGAACGCGGTTCGATGACGGCGATCAGGCGCTCATAACGCCTATCGCCCGCTAGGGCGCTCAACGTTGCGGCAATGGCCGTCGGGTGATGTGCGAAATCGTCGATGACATCGATGCCGTTAACCTGCCCGCGCAGCTCCAGGCGGCGCCGGACACCGCGAAAGCGCGCGAGCGCTTGCAGGCTGGTCTGCCAGGGGATGCCGACGTGCTGCGCGGCCAGCATCGCCGCGGCCGCGTTACGGGCGTTGTGCTCCCCCGGTAACGGCGTCGCTAGCGAGGCCGCGTCGCTGCCGTTGCTAATCTGCCACCCCGAGTCCTCGCGGCTCAGGCACCAGTCGGCGGTACCGACCGTGCCGAAGCGCGTCAGCTCGCTCCAGTAGCCTTGGGCCAGGGTCTCATCGACGCTGGCCTCGTCCGCGTTGGCCAGGATGTGCCCAGTGCCAGGGACCGTTCGTATCAGGTAGTGGAACTGGCGCTGTATCGCGGCCAGGTCATCGAAGATATCGGCATGGTCGTATTCGATGTTGTTAATCACCAGGGTGCGCGGCCGGAAGTGGATGAACTTGCTGCGTTTATCGAAGAAAGCGCTATCGTATTCGTCGGCCTCGATAACGAAGAAGGGGCCGCTACCCAGGCGCGCGGATCGGTCGAAGTTCCCGGGCACGCCGCCAATGAGGAAACCCGGGTCATGGCCCGCGTACGTCAGGATCCAGGCGAGCATGCTGGCGGTGGTGGTCTTGCCGTGCGTGCCGCTGATGGCGAGGACCCAGCGCTCGCGTAGTACATTCTCCGCGAGCCACTGGGGCCCTGATGTATAGGCCGCGCCCTCGTCGAGGATGGCCTCAACGGCTGGATTACCACGGCTTAACGCGTTACCGATAACGTGCAGCTCGGTGCTCGGCGGCCATGGCTCGTCATAGCCTTCACGCAGTGGCACGCCCTGCTCTCGGAGCAACGTGCTCATGGGGGGGTAGATGCCGCGATCGGCACCGCTGACCGTATGGCCGGCCTCACGCGCGATCAGGGCAATGCTGCCCATGAAGGTCCCGCTAATACCTAGGATATCGATATGCATTAGGTACTGCCCGCTACTAATAGGTGCAACACGACCGTGCCGGTGCCGTACGCCAGGGTCCAGCCAATGGCCTCCGGCAGTCGCGCGGCGAGGGCATGGCTTAGGACGTGGGTCAGGACCGCCAGCTGCCATACGGTTGCGGCCATGGCGATGGCTGCGAGCGCCGATGAGGTTGGCGATTGCCAATCCGCGAGGGCTAGCGGAATGATAAGGACCAGGCCGATGACGCCATCGGTGCCGAATACCGCCGTCAGCGTTTGCACGCGTCGGTGGCCGAGATCGCGGAGCTGGAGGACGCCATCGAAGAATAGCGCTGTGTAGCCGAGGCCAACGATCAGTGGCAGCCACACGCTGGTTTGGTCCGAGTACCCCGGGGCCAGGGTGAGCGCGGCGAGATGCAGGGTGGCGTCGATGGCGACGACGGCAGCGAGCAGGCCGAGGGAGTAGGGAAGATCCTGGGGGCCGCGCCGTAAGGCGGTGATCGCCACCAGAGATTGAATCACAGGCATAACGTCCTACCCCGGCGCAGTTTGCAAAATTGTGTCGATCGCGCCAAAGTCTCGGCGCGCAGGCGTGCCATCGATGATACTAGGTAAACGCTGAATGATTCCCGCGCGCTCGTCGAGGCCGCGGAGCGCGCGCGCAGTTGCTGTTGCGTCGCTTGAGTGTGCAGCCAGCGCAGCACGGCGCGCCGCGCCCTGCCGGCGCGCGCTCAGCTGCCAGAGGCTCGCGGCAATGGTTGAGCGTTTCCCTAGCTCGTCGGCGATGGACGCTCGGCCTTCTGGGCTGGCACTAACAAACAGGATGACAGAGGCGGTGGCGATGATTCTGGATAAGGTTTTCCGCGGCCGGATTCATCACGGGAGCGTTGTGGTCGAGTTGCCGGATGGCGAGTCGCTGCATTACGGCGACGGCCAGCCGCAGGCCTGTATGCAGATCCATGACACGGCATGCCTCAAGCACATCGCGGCGGATCCCGAATTCATGCTCGGGCAGGCCTATATGGACGAGGCCTGGAGCAGCCCCGATCTATTGGCCCTTCTGGAAGTGCTCATTAAGAATCTCGGCCAGGATCCGGTACGCGGCTGGCGGCGTCTGGCCAAGGGGTTGTTGCGGCCGTTACAGCAGTGGAACCGGCGCGAGGCGGCTCAGCGTAATATCGCCCATCACTACGATATCGAGGAATGGGTCTTCCGCCAGTTCCTGGATGAGGATATGCAGTACTCCTGCGCCTATTGGCCCCGCGCCGATATCTCGTTGGAGCAGGCGCAACTCGCCAAGAAGGAGCACATACGCCGCAAGCTTTGTCTGGAACCCGGTCAGCGCGTGCTCGATATCGGTTGTGGCTGGGGCGGGCTCGCCATGTATCTGGCGCAGCAAAGCGATGTGGCCGTAACCGGATTAACGCTGTCGCGTGAGCAGCATCGCTTGGCGCGTGAGCGAGTTAGTGCCCAGGGCCTGGATGACCGCGTCGACATCCGCATGGCCGATTATCGCGATATCCGCGAGAGCTACGACCGCGTCGTTAGTGTCGGTATGTTCGAGCACGTCGGCACGCAGTTCTACGATACCTACTTCCGTTGCGTCGATAATCTGCTTACCCACGACGGGGTGGCGCTTATCCATACCATAGGGCGGAATACGCCGCCCGGGCTGACCAATCCCTGGATTCGGCGTTATATCTTTCCCGGAGGCTATATCCCCGCGATGTCTGAGGTCCTGGCCTGTATCGAGCGTCAATCCATGCTAACGACCGATGTCGAGGTGTTGCGTCTGCACTACGCCAAAACACTGGCGGCCTGGCAGCAACGCTTCCAGCAGGTCCGGGCATCGGTCGCGGCGCACAAGGGCGAGACATTCTGCCGAATGTGGGAATTCTACCTCGCGGTGAGCGAGGCGGCCTTCCATTGGCGCGATATGGCGGTGTTCCAGTTCCAGCTGGCGCGCGATCAGCAGGCCGTGCCGCTGACGCGCGATTTTCTGTACGACACGCCCACGCTAGCTGCCGCACCAGCCGGCATGCATCAGGTCGGCTAGGGCGACGCTGAATCATTCTCGCGGGCGTCATGGCGGCGCTCGCAGGCGGCGTCGCGAAGCTTGATCGTACCACCAGCAACAGCGTCGCGCGTCGCGCCGTGCCTGAATGCGTGCCCAGGGGTTACAGGCTCGTGCGAATGGTTCAGCGTTTCCCCGGTGGCCGCGACGTTCGGACCTGGTTGCGTTAGAATCCTGCGTTCTACGCGGCACCGGCAGTGTTTGCCTAACAGCAACACCAAGACAGGAGGCAGGTTTTATGGCCTACAATAATGTCCCGGCAGGCAAGAATCCGCCGGACGATATTAACGTCGTCATCGAGATCCCGGCCGAGGCCAATCCGATTAAGTACGAGGTCGACAAGGATACGGGCGTAATGACCGTCGACCGGTTTATGCCAACCGCGATGCACTATCCGTGCAATTATGGCTATGTCCCCAATACGCTGTGTGACGACGAGGATCCCTCGGATGTGCTGGTGATAACGCCCTTCCCCGTGATCACGGGGTCGGTCGTTCGTTGTCGGCCCGTCGGTGTGCTCGAGATGAGCGACGAAGAGGGTCAGGATGCCAAGCTCCTGGCCGTGCCGGTGTCTAAGCTGACGCCGATGTATGAGCACATCACTAAGCCCGATGATTTCCCCCAGGTTGTGCTCGACCAAATTGGTCATTTCTTTGAGCACTACAAGGATCTGGAGCCGGGTAAGTGGGTGCGCATCGAGGGCTGGAAAGGCCCTGAGGCGGCGCGCGAAGAGATCAATGCCGCCGTCAAGCGCTATCAGAGCGGTTGACGCACCCCCGCGGCGCCGGTTGTGACGTGGTTGGCATTCGGGATGGGGGCGCCTAGACTCGGTGGCCTACTGCCGATGACGGCGTACCAGATCCCGAAACCCAAGGGAGGTGCTCGATGGCTCGGGCGATTGGCACGGCAGACATAATCGATGAGCGTCGCCGCTACGAGAACACGGGGGGCGTCAGCGAGAACAACCAGTCGGCGGGATTCGCGCCCGCGTTCATGGATAGGATGACCGGCATTATCTACCTGTCGATGGATGCCGACGGCAATCCGGCGCCTTGGCACCGGCTCGACGGCCTGCCGGACGCCCTCGTTGCCGAGCGTGATGGCGAGGGCCTGCCCGTTGCACTGCGGGAGACGGTGGTTGTTGGGTTCGAGCGGGGTGGCTGCTTCTACACCCGTGAGCAGGCGGCTCGCTGTGTTGAGCCGTGTTGATTTGCCGTGAGCGGCCATGAGCTGGCAGCAGGTCAGTCTGGAGGTGGCGCCGGAGCACAGTGACGGCGTCGAGGCGGTGATGGAAGCGCTGGGCGCTATCTCGATAACCCTTGCCGATGCCGCTGACGCGCCGTTACTCGAGCCGGCTCCGGGGGAGCAACCCCTTTGGCCACGCGTTGAGGTCACCGCCCTGTTCGACGCGGAGGCGGATCTGGCTGACCTGCCCGCCGCGCTTCATCGATCGATTGGTGGCCCTGACCCGCCGCGCGTTACGCTGACGCTACTCGCCGATCAGCCCTGGGAACGTGCCTGGTTGGACGACTTCCAGGCCATGCGGTTTGGCGATGATCTGTGGATCGTACCCAGCGGCTGCGCAGCGCCTGATCCCGACGCGATTAATCTGCACTTCGATCCCGGCCTAGCCTTCGGTACCGGGACGCATCCGACCACGGCGCTATGCCTGAACTGGCTGGCGGCTACTCCCCCCGTGGGTCAGCGTGTCATCGATTACGGTTGCGGCTCAGGCGTGCTTGCCGTGGCTGCCCTGCGGCTGGGGGCGCGTGAGGTTGTTGCGGTGGATAACGATCCCCAGGCGCTAGTCGCTAGCGAGGCGAATGCCGAGCGTAACGGTGTCTCCGATGGGCTGACGCTATTACATGCCGATGAGCCGATGCCCGCGGCGGCGTCGCTTGTTGTTGCCAATATCGTCTCCGGGGTGCTGATCGCCAACGCCGGCCGCCTGGCGGGCCTTGTCGAGCGGCCTGGCGGTCGGCTGATCTTGGCCGGGGTGCTCGGCGACCAGGTCGCCGGCGTGGAAGAGGCGTTCGGGCCGGCGTTTATGTTCCATCGCGAGCCGGGACCGGAGGGCTGGTTCCGCTTGGACGGACGCGCGGTCTGACGCGCCGGCAACCAATGGGGGCCGACAGCGGTAACTCGGCCAAGGGCTACACCCAGTGCCCAAGCTGCTTGACCGTGTTCCATGTCGCGGCGCCGACACTACGGCTCGCCGCTGGGCAGGCGCGCTGTGGGCTGTGCGGGACGGTGTTCAACGCGGCCGCGCGCTGGCGTCTCGATCTGCCTCGGTTGCCGGAGCGCGATGCCCGTCTGGTAGCGCTTGAACCGCTGGCGGAGCAGCCGTCTTCGGGGCGCCTCAGTGGCGCGTTGCGTCCATCCCAAGCATCGGGTCAAGCTCAGCGCCGCCGGCCGGCCGAAGCGGACGCCTCGACGGCGGCCGCGCGCACCAGTGGCAGCGCTCGTCGCGCTAGCCGCGCGCGTGGCGGCGTCGACCAGGGCGGTACCGGGGCCCAGAGCCAGCGCTCAGGGGCGACGGCGCCGCCGTGGCGAGTCGTGACGGACGCCGAGTTAGAGCCGACTCGACAGCGCTCCTCCGCCTATTGGGCGGTCGCCGGTAGCGTCCTGGCACTGGCCCTGGCGCTACAGCTGGCTTGGTTCCATCGCGATACCTTGGCGCGGCGGCCGACGTTCTACCCGTGGGTCGCGGCGGCCTGTCAATACCTGCCGTGCGCGGTGGATCCTCCGCGCCAGCCTGAGATGGTTACCATCATCGAGCGCGTACTACGGCGCCATGACGAACGGAGTCAGGCCTTGGTGCTTGCGGCGACGGTAAGCAACTCGGCCGATAGCGCTCAGCCATGGCCGCAGTTGGGCTTACGTCTATCAGCCCTCAATGGCGAGGAGATCGCGGTGCACTGGTTCGCGCCGCCCAGCTACCGGGGTACCGCTGCGCAGGGCGAGCCCTATATGGCCCCGGGCAAGCTCTACGCCGTGCGTGTCGTGTTTCGCCGACCGCAGCGCGAGGTCGCCGGCTATGAGCTCCGTTTTCGCTGAGCGAGCCTGGTGTCATGATGATCGGACTGGTGGGCTGAGGCGAGGAATTCGGTTTCCTCGGTTGCGCACGACGGTTATTATCCCTGGCCTTTTCCTTGGGCGGCCTCAACGGCGCGAGTTGTAGGCCGGCCATACGATCCAGGCGGCATTGGCTATCCCCGGGGTGAGGTGATGGAAGACGGCAAACAGCATAATTCAACGGGTGCGTACGACGCCGCCGGGGGCGGTGTGGGGCCTATTCGCGCCTGCGTGCGGGACACCCTCGATGCCTATTTCGAGCAACTGGACGGCACGTCGTGTGCGGGGCTGTACAAAATGGTCCTCCGCGAGGTGGAGGTCCCGTTGCTCCAGGTTGTGATGCGCGAATGCGGCGGCAATCAGACGCGAGCAGCGGAGCTACTGGGAATCAACCGCGGTACGCTGCGCAAGAAGCTGCAGCATTACGGTCTGGAAGAGTAGGTGAGTTACGACGACGACCCGCGAGAGGACGCATCCATGGCACACAAGGGTGATGATGCGCCGGTGCGGCGAGCACTGATCAGTGTCTCCGATAAGTCCGGCATCGGTGAGTTCGCACGCTCGCTCCACGAGCGCGGTGTTGAGCTGCTATCGACCGGGGGGACTGCCCGGCAGTTGGCTGAAGCGGGTATCCCTGTCACCGAGATCGCTGATTACACCGGCTTCCCGGAGATCATGGGCGGCCGGGTCAAGACCCTGCACCCCAGGGTGCATGGTGGCTTGCTGGCGCGACGCGGCGAGGATGAGGCGGCTATGACCGATCAGGGTATCGCGCCCATCGATCTGCTGGTCGTCAATCTCTATGCGTTCGAGCAAACCATCGCTCGCCCTGATTGCTCGCTTGATGCGGCTGTCGAGAACATCGATATCGGCGGCCCGGCTATGTTGCGTGCCGGCGCCAAGAATTACGCCAGTGTCGGCGTGGTCACCGATCCCGCGGACTACGCGCCGGTCCTCGCTGACCTCGACGAACGGGGTGGTCTAAGCAGCTCACTGCGCTTTCGGCTCGCGGTTCGTGCCTTTGAGCACACCGCCCGCTACGATGCGGCTATTGCCAAATACCTCGGCGGTCTTGAGCAGGAAGCGGTGGGCAACGGCTTTCCGGCGACTTACAGCGAGCAATTGGTTAAGGCGCAGGATATGCGCTACGGCGAGAACCCCCATCAGGGCGCTGCCTTCTACCGGCAACGCACGATTGACGCCGCGTGTGTGGCGACGGCGGATCAGCTTCAGGGCAAGGCGCTGTCCTTTAATAATATCGCCGATACCGATGCCGCGCTGGAATGCGTGCGCGGCTTCGAGGAGCCGGCATGCGTCATCGTTAAGCATGCGAACCCGTGTGGGGTAGCCGTGGCGGACTCGTTGCGGCAGGCCTACGACAAGGCCTTCGCCACAGATCCCACATCGGCGTTCGGCGGCATCATCGCCCTTAATCGGGAGCTGGATGCCGCGACCGCGGGCGCGATCGTGGATCGCCAATTCGTTGAGGTCATCATCGCCCCGGCCATTGATGATGAGGCGCGCGCCGTTGTGGCCCGCAAGCAGAATGTCCGCCTGCTCGCCTGCGGCGAGCTCGATCCAGCGCATAGTGATGTCGGCCAGGACGTCAAACGGGTTCGCGGGGGACTGCTGGTCCAGGATGCCGACGGCCCCCTCTGGGATAACGAGCTCGGTCTGCGTTGTGTCACGCGTCGCTCGCCCTCGGCCACCCAGCAGCGGGATCTTATCTTCCTCTGGCGTGTGGCCAAGTACGTTAAGTCCAATGCCATCGTCTATGGGCACCAGGGTGCCACGCTGGGCGTTGGTGCGGGCCAGATGAGTCGCGTCGATAGTGCCCGAATCGGCGTACGCAAGGCCGCGGATGCGGGTCTCGAGCTACAGGGGGCGGCGCTGGCCTCGGACGCCTTCTTCCCGTTCCGTGATGGTGTGGACCAGGCCGCCGAGGCCGGGGTGAGCGCGATTATCCAACCGGGTGGCTCAAAGCGGGACGAGGAGGTGATCGGCGCCGCCGATGAGCACGATATTGCCATGCTCTTCACGGGCATGCGCCACTTCCGCCACTAGCGCGCGGGACGGGTCTGGTTATGGATGTATTGGTTATCGGAGGCGGTGGCCGCGAGCACGCACTGGCATGGCATATGGCCGGCGCGGCAGGGACGGCCAACGTCTATGTTGCCCCGGGTAATGCGGGTACTCAGCGCGAGCCCGGGGTGCAGAATGTGGCTATCGGCGCGGAGGACATTACCGCGCTTGTGGATTTCGCACGTCATGCCGGGATTGGCCTTACGGTCGTGGGGCCGGAGGCGCCTCTGGTCGCTGGCATCGTGGATGCCTTCGAGAGCGCGGGACTTCCCTGCTTGGGGCCGAATCGCCGGGCGGCGGAGCTGGAGGGCTCGAAGGCCTACGCCAAGGGTTTTTTGGCGCGTCACGGCATCCCTACCGCGGCGTATGCCAGCTTCGATGTGCTTGAGGAGGCGCAGGCCTATCTGCGTGAGGTCGGGGCGCCGGTGGTGGTCAAGGCCGACGGCCTGGCCTCCGGTAAAGGGGTCACGGTGGCCCAGACACTGGATGAGGCCATGGTTGCCGTCGAGTCGATGCTCGCCGGGGGCGTTCTCGGCGGCGCCGGCGAGCGTGTCGTCATCGAGCAGTGTCTGCCGGGTGAGGAGGTGAGTTATATCGCCCTGGTTGATGGCGAGCGAGTGCTGCCTCTGGCCAGTAGTCAGGACCACAAGCCGCGCGATGACGGGGATGCGGGGCCCAATACCGGCGGTATGGGCGCCTATTCGCCGGCGCCGGTGGTTACCGAGGCGATGGAACAGCGCATCCTCGATGAGATCATGCGGCCGGCCGTTGCTGGCCTGGCCGCTGAGGGCCGAGCGTTCCGCGGCTTCCTGTATGCCGGCTTAATGGTGGGGGCCGATGGCGTACCGCGTGTTCTGGAGTTCAACGTGCGTCTCGGCGATCCGGAGGCCCAGCCCGTTCTAATGCGACTGCGCTCCGACCTCGCCTCACTATGCCTGGAGGCGACCCAGGGGCGTCTCGGTGAGGCGCGGATTGAGTGGGACCCTCGCCCGAGCTTGGGTGTTGTTATGGCCGCCTCGGGTTACCCCGGGCGCTACGGCAAGGGCGATGTCATTCGCGGTCTGCCCGATGGCGAGCTTACGGATCGCAAGGTCTTTCACGCCGGGACGGCGCTGGACAGCCATGACCAGGTGGTAACCGCTGGCGGGCGCGTGTTGTGTGTCTGCTCGCTCGGGGACTCGATACAGCAGGCTCAGGCCCGGGCCTATGACTTGGTCGACAACATCGGTTGGAGCGGGGCGTTCTGCCGGCGCGATATTGGTCATCGCGCGCTCGAGCGCAGCGGCTAAAAGGAGCCTCAATGGCCATTGCTAACTGGTGCGTTCTGATCGCGGCGTTGATGCCCTATGCCTTTACGGGCTTGGCCAAGTCACGCCTCGATTTTGATAATGCCAGGCCGCGCCGTTGGCTGGCCGATCTAAGTGGTTGGCGTCAGCGTGCTCACGCCGCGCAGCTGAATAGCTTTGAAGCCTTCCCGCCCTTCGCTGCCGGCGTGATTATTGCGCAACAAGTCGGTGCACCGCAGACCCGTATCGACGGCCTCGCCGTCGCCTTCGTACTGCTGAGGCTGGCCTACGGCATCGCCTATGTTACGGACTATTCCCGATTGCGTAGCATCATCTGGCTACTCGGAGTCGCAACCGTGGTCATGCTCTTCGTCGTCGCGGCTCAGGGCTAGCGATCGCCGCTGGGCGCCTCGTACTCGTCGACCGTAATGGCCGCGGGCGCCGTAATCAGTCCTCCGCGCGTGACGACGGCCGCTGGCGCGGTGCCCATTGAACCTCCTCGCCACCATCAACGCGCGCCAACTGCCGGCAGATGACGAATAGTAGATCGGAGAGGCGGTTGAGGAAGTGCAGTGTATGGCTGTTGAGGGCGGGACCATGGCGGTGCAACGCCACGGTGTCGCGCTCGGCGCGCCTACAGATGGCTCGGGCCATGTGCGCATGGGCGGCCGCCGAGGTTCCGCCCGGCATGACGAAGTTCTGCAATGGCGGCAGACCCTCGTTGAGCTCGTCCAGCGCGGCCTCGAGGTCATCGACATCCTGGCGCTGGATCATCGCCGTTCCGGGCATGCTGAGCTCACCGCCGGCATCAAACAAACGGTGTTGGATGGGGGTGAGATGCGCACGAACGCTATCGGGGATGGTCTCTGTCAGGACCACGCCAACGGCGCTGTTGAGCTCATCTACCGAGCCCATCGCCTCGATGATCAGATCGTCCTTGGTTACCCGTGTGCCGTCGGTAAGCCCGGTTGTGCCCTCGTCACCGGTACGGGTGTAGATTCGGCTCAAGCGCGTACCCATGGTGTGGTCGCTCCCCGTCGTTAATGGAATCGTAAAACATTAGTATACCATGGAGTGGGATCGCGGATCGGTGCGGTTCCCAGCGCAGGCAGGTAGGTTCGAGCGACAGCGAGGGTACGCCAGGGCGATGGAAATCGAGCATCACCGTACACTAGCGCGACCGCCGGAACGGGTGTGGCAGGCACTCAATGATCCCGACGTCCTGTGCGCCTGCGCGCCCGGGTGTGAGTCCGTTGAGCGTTTGCAACCGGATTATTTCGTGGCCCATCTGCGGGCCCGGGCAGGCCCCATCCAGGCACGGGTGGAGGGGACCATTCGCATCGTCGATCCCGAACCGCCAAGCCAGTACACGCTTGCGTTCGCGGCCTCCGGGCGTGCCTTTGGTCAGGCCGAGGGGCGTACCTACGTCCAGATCCATGAGGCTGGCAGCGGCTCGCGTATCGCCTACCGCGTCGCCGTGACGGTGACCGGTCGCGTAGCCCGGATGGGACAAAGCGTCATCAACCGGGTCGCGATGCGGTTAATGGATCGGTTCTTTGATCGACTGGACGAACGGCTGCGCGGCGAGGCGTGAGGCCGTCTCAGTCGCTCAAGGCGACGGGGTGCTCGGCCGCTCGCAGGGTGATGGCGCGCCAGTCCGCGCGGCGAGCGGTGGCAGCGAGCTCCGGATCGGGGTCGACGACGACGGGGTTGGCTACCTGGCGCAGCAGCGGCAGGTCGTTGATGGAGTCGCTATAGAACCAGCTGCCGGCCATGGTCCCGCCGTGGATCTCACGCCAGCGCTCCAGCGCCGTGATCTTGCCTTCGCGGAAGGTCGGGGTGCCGACGTGGCGCCCGGTGAATCGCCCATCACGCCGCTCGGGCTCTGTGGCGAGAAGGTTGGGAATACCGAGACGCGCGACGATGGGCTCGGTGATGAATCGGTTCGTTGCGGTGATGGTTACTAGGGTGTGCCCCTGTTCTCGGTGGTGGGCGATGAGGTCGAGTGCGGCTGGTGCGATGATCGGTTCGAGCCAGTCCCGTAAGAATTCGCTGCGCCAGCGCTCCAGGTCGGCTGGATCGTTGTCCGCGAGTGGTGCAAGGGCGAATCGCAAGAAGGCATCGATATCGAGTTCGCCGCGCTGATAATCGCGGTGGTAACGTTCGTTAAGGGCGCGATGTTCAGCCGCGTCGACGATGCCCCTGGTCTCGAGGAATTCCCCCCAGAGGTGATCGCTGTCGCCCGCTAGAAGCGTGTTGTCGAGGTCGAAAAGCGCTAGTGTCACCGTTTTGTCTCGCGGCTGCCATGGGGCGAGTTGCCGCCCAATCTGCGGATGTGGAAGAATACCAGCTATACAGAAGCGCGCAATTGGGCTATTAAGTGATTGATTCTCAGGGGTTTAGGCCGAATGTAGCCATTGTGGTCGCCAATGCCGACGATCGCGTGCTCTGGGCCCGGCGCCGAGGGCGGCGGGGGTGGCAATTCCCGCAAGGCGGAATCCAGGAAGGCGAGGCCCCCGAAGGTGCCCTCTACCGCGAGTTGGCCGAGGAGGTTGGTCTGCGTCCTGCGGACGTTGCGCTGTTGGGCCGTACCCAGGGTTGGCTACGGTACCGGCTGCCGCGTCATCTCATTCGCCGCCAAGACAGCCCCGTCTGCGTTGGGCAAAAGCAGGTCTGGTTCTTGCTAAGGCTGATCAGCAACGAAAACCGCATTCGCTTGGATCGGGATGCTAAGCCGGAGTTCGACCAATGGATGTGGCTGGACTATCGCGAGGCGCCTCGCCAAGTGGTCTTCTTCAAGCGACGTGTCTATGAGCGCGCGCTTCGCCAGCTAGCCCCCCTGTTGGTACCGGGCCACGACCCGGCGCGAGGCGCTGGCCCCCGTACCGCCGGTCACCGAGGCTAGCCGTATGCTCGATATACTCCACGGCATCGTCCAGGACGTGAATGCCGCCGAGGATTTGCCCCAGGCGCTGCGGATCATCGTCGAGCGGGTGGCTCAAGCAACGGACGCGGATGTCTGCTCCATCTACCTGGCGCGCGAGGGCGAGGATTATCTGGATCTCATGGCCACCAAAGGCCTCAATCCCGAGGCCGTGGGGCAGGTCAGGCTGGCCTATGACGAGGGCCTGGTGGGGCTGGTCGCCGAGCGTGAGGAACCCGTCAATCTCGAGGATGCCGACAGCCATCCGCGCTTTCGGTACTTCCCGGCCACCGGTGAGGAGCGCTTCCACTCCTTCATGGGGGTGCCCATCATCCACTATCGCCAACTGCTTGGCGTGTTGGTGGTTCAGCGGCAGGCACGTCACCGCTTCGACGATTCGGAGGCGGCGTTCCTGGTGACCATGGGTGCCCAGCTGGCTGGTGTGCTTGCCCATGCCCGTGCAAGCGGCGGTATCGAGGCCATGCGGACCCCTAGCGGAGCGGTACCCAATCGCCCGTTATCGGGCGTGCCCGGGGCCTCAGGCGTAGGTATCGGGCGTGGCGTGGTGGTCTCAACCCCCAACGAGTTATCCGATATCCCCGACCGTGCCCCGGTGGATACGGAGGCTGAGCTCAATGCCTTCGAGCAGGCACGTATGGCTGTGCGGGCGGATGTCACCGAGCTCGCCGAGCGCTTGGTGGATACGCTGCCCGCTAGTGAGCATATCCTTTTCGATGTCTATCTGCGAATCCTCGACGGCAACACCCTCAGCGAGGGGGTGTGTTCCCGGATACGCGCGGGCAACTGGGCGGCCGGTGCGGTCCGTGATGCCATCGACGAACAGGTCCGGCTGTTCGAGGCCATGGAAGACGGCTACCTCGCCGAGCGGGCTAGCGATATCCGCGATTTGGGGCGGCGCCTGTTGAATCGTCTCGACAAGGATCGCGATGACCCGGTCGCGTATGCCGAGGAAACCGTGCTGGTGGGCACTGAGGTTAATGCCTCGCAGCTAGCCGAGGTGCCCGAGGGTTGTCTGGTTGGGGTGGTCTCGGGAAGTGGCTCGGCTAACTCGCATGTAGCGATCCTTGCCCGAGCGCTCGGAGCGGCCGCGGTTATGGGCGTGCCGGATTTGCGCGTGGGTGCCCTTGATGGCCGCGAGCTCATCGCCGACGGTTATCGAGGGCGTGTCTACATCGAGCCGCGACCGGAAGTCCGGGCCGAATACGAGCGTCTACGGCGCGAGGAGGCGGAGCTTACCGAAGAGCTCAAGGCCCTGCAGGATCTCCCCGCGGAGACGACCGACGGCGAGTCGATAGGGCTCTACGTGAACACCGGGCTGGTCTCCGACGTCAGCTCGTCGCTCTCGGTGGGCTGTGATGGCGTGGGCCTGCATCGCACCGAGTTCCCCTTCATGGTGCGTGATCGGTTCCCTGGCGAGGAGGCCCAGGCCTCGCTCTATCGGGAAGTCCTCGCTGCCTTTGCGCCTAAGCCGGTAACCTTGCGTACTCTCGATGTCGGTGGCGATAAAATGCTGCCCTATTTCGCCATCAAGGATGAGAACCCGTTCCTGGGCTGGCGCGGCATCCGCATGACCCTGGATCACCCGGAGATCTTCCTTACCCAGATGCGTGCCATGCTGCGCGCCTCCGAGGGCTACGACAATCTGGCGATCATGTTCCCTATGGTCAGTCGGCTGGAAGAAGTGGAACAGGCCCAGCGGCTGCTGGAGCGGGCCTTTACCGAGCTGCGGGCCGACGGCCTCACCATTGTTTGGCCCCGGGTTGGCGCCATGGTGGAGGTGCCGGCAGCGGTGTACCAGGCCGAGAGCCTGGCCTATCGGCTCGATTTCTTGTCCATCGGCAGCAATGATCTCGCGCAGTACCTGCTCGCCGTTGACCGCAATAACAGTCGCGTGGCTGCCCTCTACGATGATCTGCATCCCGCCGTGCTGCGTGCCGTTAACGAGGTCGCCGAGAGCGGTCAGCGTACCGGCACGCCGATCAAGGTCTGCGGCAGCATGGCGGCCGATCCGGGGACGGCTCTACTCCTGTTCGCCATGGGCATGGAGGGGCTTTCGATGAGCAGCTCCGGACTGCTCCGGGTCAAGTGGGCGATTCGTAGTTTTACCTACGCCGAGACGCGTGACCTGCTGGAACGTGCGTTATCCATGGAGTACCCCGAGGAGATACGGGCCTTGGTGGCCTCGGCGCTGGAGGCGCGTGGTTTGGGCAGTCTCATTCGCGCTGGGAAATAGGTATGATTCGCATTGACATGGTCGATGATGCTGGCTACGCTCACAGGGTCAGCGACAGGAGCTAGCCCGTGTACATCTGCATCTGCCATGCCGTCACCAAGCGCCAGCTGCTCACGGCCATCGACAACGGGGCACGCACCATGCGCGAGCTCCGCCAGCAGTTCGACCTGTGCAATTCCTGTGGCAAGTGCGGGCCGGATATTCGCTGTACCCTCGCTGAAGCCATGGCGCGAGCTGAGCCGTCTCAAGCCCCGGTGACAGAAACGCCCGGGGAGGTAGCCTCCGTCTAAGCGGCGCTGCCGCCAGCCTCTGCCGATACACAGCCGCGACTCGCTGTTGGTTTAGTGGTCTTTTGGATAGACTGTGCGGGCAGCATTCAAAGCGGGAGACGGTCCATGAAGGGTGATCCCAAGGTCATCGAGTATCTCAATGCCGCGCTCAAAAAGGAGCTAACGGCGATCAATCAGTACTTCCTGCACGCGCGTATGCTGGAGGACTGGGGTCTAACGGCGCTGGGGAAGACGGAGTACAACGAGTCCATCGAGGAGATGCACCACGCCGACTGGTTCATCCAGCGGGTGCTGTTCCTTGAGGGGCTGCCCAACCTGCAGGACATCGATCGACTACGCATCGGCGAGGATGTCCGAGAGGTCCTGCAGGCCGATCTGGACGGCGAGTACGAGGGTGCTTCCCTCTACCGCGAGGCGATTCAGTATTGCGAATCGGTGAGCGATTACCCCTCGCGCGATCTGTTCCACCGTATCCTTCAGGACGAAGAGAGCCATATCGACTGGCTCGAAACCCAACTCGGTCTGATTGAGCGAGTGGGCCTGGCTAACTACCAGCAGAGTCAGATCGCCAGCGACGGCGCTAGCGGCGGTTAATAACGCCCAAGGCGGTGGTCAAAAGGGCTTGACCACCGCCAGTATCATGATGGCGATGAGCGCTACCACCGGGGCCTCGTTGAAGAGGCGATACCACATATGGCTGCGGCGATTGGTGTCGGTAGCGAATGCTCGAAGAAGCTGTCCGCACCAGAGGTGGTAGCCGATCAAGGCGGCGACCAGTGTAAGCTTGGCGTGCATCCAGCCCTGGCTGAGCCATACCGGCTGTATGGCGAGTAGGGCCACGCCCAGACCAATGGCTAAAATGGCACTTGGGGTCATGATCCCCCGATAGAGCTTGCGCTCCATGGTCTTAAAGCGGGCATTGCCCGCGCCGTCCTCGGTCATGGCGTGATAGACGAATAATCGGGGCAGGTAGAATAGCGCTGCGAACCAGGTCACCACGAATACCAGATGAAATGCCTTGATCCAGGGATAGTAGGCAGCCATTAACCCTTCCCCGCCGTCTTGAGTCGAGCCTTAATCTCGCTCTTGAGCTGGTTGAAATCCAATCGCCCTTGCCGTTTCCAGGCGATGCGGCCTTGCGCGTCGACGAGCACCGTGGTTGGCGTTAGACGCACATCGCCGAAGGCCTTGGTGATCGCTCCCTCTCGGTCAAGGGCTACGGTATACGGAAGTGCCTTGTCCTGCGCCATCCGGCGGACCTGCTCGGGCGGGTCGTAGGGCATGGCGACGGCTACCAGTCGCAGGCCGTCGTCCGTGAACTCGCCGTGGAGGTCTTTGAGATGGGGGATCTCAGCAACACAGGTCGTGCATGTTGTTGCCCAGAATTGCAGCATCACTGGCTTGCCCTGCAGCTCGTCGAGCTGAAGGCGCTTGCCCGATAGCGTGGTGACTGCCACTTCAGGGGCCGGCTGCCCCTGCGCCGGAATCAACCACAGGCAAAGCGCGGCGACGGTCACCGCTACCCCAAGTGCCGCGGGTATAAGGCCGCGTCCGGTCATTAGCGATCCCTCCGCTGGGCAAGGCCTCCCAGTCTATCGTAGAACGGGCTGATGGGTGCGCTCCGGCTCGGCCGGCATCACTCGAGTAATTCGGCACTCTCGTGCGCTGTCTCCGTGATCTCTTGGTAGCCGATAATGCCCAGCATGTCGGAGGCTCGCCGGGAGCGCCGCCGGTTCATCACGACCACGGTGTGGCTCTGCTTGGCGCGCAGATAGCGCAGGATTGTCGACCAGGTCGTATCCGGTGCCACGGTCATGATCTCCGTGTCGATGACGTTCTCGGGGTCTTTGTCCTTGAGCAGATAGATCAACTCGGGGCGTGCCATGCCAACGATGCGGCCGTCCTTCGCCACCACGGTGTAACGCGCCCCTTGCCCGGGCAGGTACCCGGTCTGCCAAAGCGATACCTGCGAGATGTCGATGATCTGGAAATCGTCGGTCATGACCTCGGACGCCGTTTTCGCGCTATTCACCGGGGCCTGGAGCCCCTCGGGGATGATGCTGCCGCGGCGCGCCAGCTTGAGGGTGTAGATACTGTCCGCCGTCAACCAGACGCGCACCATATAGGCCAGCGCCACCGACGTAATGATGGGCAAGATCGCGCTGTAGTCGCGCGTTTGCTCGATCAACATGGTAATGGCCGTGAGGACCGCCCCAGTCGTGCCACTCACCATCGCGGCCATGCCGGCAACCGCGAATATGACAGGCTCGATCCCTGCCCCCGGGAAGAGCCAAGCCAGGAACTGACCGACGCTACCGCCGAGGGTCGCGCCCAGGAATAGCGAGGGCGAGAACACGCCCCCTGACGCCCCGGAACCCAGGGTCATGATGGTCGCCAGGAGCTTGGCAGCGAACAGTATGAGCAGTAGCCACGGATCAGTGAGAACGCCGCGGAGTACATCCATGATGCTGGCGTAGCCGACGCCGGCGACGTAGTACTCGCCGAAGATCCTGAGCATGGCATACATCAGGACGCCGACGGCCAGCATGCCGAGCATATGGCGCGCGTATTCGTTCTTTATACCCGCCGCGAAGAGGTCTTCCATCCAGTACAAGCTGCGGATGAACAGTGCCGACGCCGCGCCCAACAAGACCCCGAATGGGACGCATAAAAGCAGCGTGTAGAGGTTAACCAGGTGATCAGCGAACTGGGCAATCGGCGGGACGTCGAACGACGGGTCGAGGCCACTGTAGAGGCGGCCGATGTAGGTCGCCGTCACGGTGGCGACCGCAACCATCGCCACCGTGCGCGCGCTAATCGATATGAGTAACAGCTCAATCGCGAAGGCCAGCCCCCCGATAGGGGCATTGAATGTGGCGGCGATGCCGGCGGCGGCACCGGCGCCGATGAGGGCGATACGCTGGCGCGTCGGCATACCGGCCAGCTGCCCTAGCGTCGACGCGAACGCCGAGCCGATCTGGATGATTGGGCCCTCGCGGCCGACGGAGCCGCCCGTTCCGATCGAAATGGCGGAGGCCAGCGCCTTGGCCAAGACGACCACCGGGCTGATGTGGCCCTGGCGATAGTAGATGGCGTCCAGCACCTCGGGGACGCCGTGGCCACGCGCCTCCGGTGCCAGGGTCCGCGTGATCCAGGTCACCAATAGCGCCCCGATGATGGGCACGAGGATGATGAGGGCGCCCCAAGGGCTGGGATCGATGTGCTCGTCGGGGAGGTAGGTGAGGCTTAACTCGCCAAAGAAGAATAGGTTCTGGAAGAAGGCGATGATGGTCTTAAAGACGATGGCGCCGAAACCGCCGAAGACGCCAACGGCAATGGCGAGGAGAAACATCTTGTAGGGTGCTAGGGGATGGCCTTCTTCGCGCGGTGGCCCCGGTGGCGGCTGAAGGTGCTCATCGCTACCTCCCGCCGCCGGGGCCTTGCTACTCTCGGGGTCGTCCTCGCTCAAGCCGACGTACCTCTGTTGCCAAGTGATTGCCGTATCCGAGTAGATGTAGCTGCCCATGCCGGATGCGGCTTGCCAGTCTGTATTGGATGCCGCAGAACGACACAGCGTATAATCTACGCATTCGTCATGGTGGCCCTCAAGAGGGGGCATCGTTGAGTCGCCCAGGAGGCCAGATAATGATCCAGGTGGGATTGGTCGGAGCGACCGGTTATACGGGTGTGGAGCTGCTGAGGTTGGTGAGCCGGCATCCGGCCGCGCGGCTGTCTTTTGTCACCTCGCGCGCGAACGCCGGGTCACCGGTGAGTCGTCTGTTTCCGAATCTGCGGGGTGTGGTCGACATGCCCTTCACTGAGCCTGATCCGCAGGTCCTGGGTGCCTGCGATGTCGTCTTCTTCGCGACACCGAATGGCACGGCGATGGCGATGGCGCCTGAGCTGCTGGAGCAGGGGGCTCGGGTGATTGATCTGGGGGCCGACTTCCGGATCCGTGATCTCGGCGTGTGGGCGCGCTGGTATGGCATGGATCACGCCTGCCCCGAGGTGGCGTCGGAGGCCATCTACGGCCTGCCGGAGCGCAACCGCGAGGCCATCCGGCAGGCACGTCTAGTCGCTAACCCGGGCTGCTATCCAACGGCTGTCCAGCTCGGCTTTATGCCTATGCTCGAGGCGGGTGTGGCCGAGACGGGGCAGCTCATCGCGGATGCCAAATCGGGGGCGAGCGGTGCCGGACGGCAGCCCAAGCAGCACACCTTGCTGTGCGAGGCGGGTGAGAACTTCCACGCCTATGGCGCTAGTGGGCATCGGCATCTACCCGAGATTCGCCAAGGGCTTGCTGCGGATGGCGAAGCCAACGTCGGTTTGACGTTTGTGCCGCACCTGGTGCCGATGGTTCGCGGTATCCACGCCACGCTTTATGCACGACTCCGGGATCCCGGCGTCGATCTCCAGTCTGTCTACGAGGAACGCTTCGCCGACGAGCCCTTTGTCGATGTTCTGCCGCCGGGCAGTCAGCCGGAAACACGGAGTGTGCGCGGCAATAATACCTGCCGTATTGCTGTCCATCGCCCCGAAGGCGGTGACATGGCACTGGTCTTGGCGGTGGAAGACAATCTGGTCAAGGGGGCGGCTGGGCAGGCGGTTCAGAATATGAATCTGATGTTTGGCTGTGACGAGACCTTGGGGTTGGATCTGATATCCGCGCTACCTTAGATGTAGCTTGGAGTTGCTAGTATCATGCGTAGTATAGCCATGTTCTAATGCTATGATGAACTGGCATATTGAGCCAGTGCCAATGGACACGCGGAGGTATAAGCCCATGACGGAAGTAGCGGAAGAGGAAGGCGTCCTGGCGTTCAGTGATAGTGCGGCCGAAAAGGTACGCCAGCTCCTTGAGGAGGAGGACAATAATCAGCTCCGGCTGCGCGTCTATATCACCGGCGGGGGCTGTTCAGGGTTTCAGTACGGCTTTATGTTCGATGAAAACGAGGATGAGGGCGACTCGGTCGTCGAGAAAAACGGCGTCCGGCTGCTGGTCGACCCACTGAGTGGCCAGTACCTCGAGGGGGCTGAGATCGACTACGTGGAGGGCATCGAGGGGGCGCAGTTCGTGATCCGAAACCCCAATGCGGCAACTACCTGTGGTTGCGGCTCCTCGTTCGGTGTCTAGCCGACCCTAGGCGCCGGGTGTCTAGCGGCCACTATAAACGCCGCCGAGGACGGCTCGGTGGCGTGCGCCGGTAACCGACTCGGCATTGCCGGCGCGACCCATTAGCGTCTCTCGGCCTAGCCATGCAAAGCCCACCGCTTCGACCCAGTCCGGATGAGTCCCATGCTCAGCACTGGATTCGACGGGCGTATCCGCTAGGTTCGCCCTCAGGCGCCGGATCAGCTCCTCGTTGTGGGCGCCTCCACCGCACAGGATGACCCGCTCCAGGCCCGGTAGTTGCCAGGCGATGGCCTGCGCGGCCGTTCGTGCCGTTAGCTCAGCGAGTGTGGCCTGGATGTCCTCGGGCGCGAGATCGAGGCCACGCCGCGCTGAATCCAGCCAGGTCAGGTTGAAGTGCTCGGGGCCGGTGCTGCGCGGTGGCGGTTGATGGAAGAACGGGTCGGCCAGCAATGCCGCCAGCAGCTCGGCATCGACTTGGCCGCTGGCGGCCCAAGCGCCACCGCGGTCAAAGTCCCCGCCGTGGTGGCGTCGGTACCAGGCATCCAGCAGCGTGTTCGCGGGTCCAGTATCGAATCCCGCCGGATCCGCGTCGCCGTTGAGCAGGGTGGCATTAGCGATGCCGCCCAGGTTGAGTACGGCCCGGCGCTCGCCTGTTCCGAAAAGCGCCCGGTGGAACAGGGGTGCTAGGGGTGCGCCCTGGCCGCCGGCGGCCATGTCCCGCCGCCGAAAGTCGGCGATCACATCGATTCGGCATTGCTCGGCTATTCGGTTGGGATCCCCCAACTGGATGCTGGTGGGGTATGGCGCATTGGGGCTATGCCAGACCGTTTGGCCGTGACTGGCTATGCCGCTTACCCGATCCCGCTCGACGCCCGTTCGCTCCATCACGGCGTGAGCGGCCTGCGCGAACGCATCGCCGAGCTGAGCGTCGAGCTGCGCCACTGTACCCAGCGGTGTGTCGGGGCCTGTCGCGCGTATCGCCTGCCGGAGTGGGTCCGGGTAGGGGTGGTTTGCGGCGGCTACCAGCTCCGGTGTCTCACCGCTCCATTGCACTAAAGCGGCATCGATGCCATCAAGGCTGGTCCCCGCCATCAAGCCGATCAGGCAATCGGGTGCGCCCTGGTAGGCACGGCTCACGGCCTTAGTTCGCCCTGTACCGCCAGGCGAATCCGGCTATAGATGTCCAGCCGACTGAGCAGCTGATCCGTTTGGCTCTGGAACGCCGCTCGCAGACGCTCCGGGATCGGCTTGGCAGAGGGCAGATCCACCCGCTGAGGGTCGCGGTGGCGGCCATTGACCCGGAACTCGTAATGCAGATGGGGGCCCGTCGATCGCCCGGATGAGCCCACGTAGCCAATGGTCTGGCCCTGCTCAACATAGTCGCCTCGGCTCAAGCCACCGCGAAAGCCCGACATATGCGCGTAGAGCGTGGTATATCGGCCGGCATGTTTTAGAACGATGGTGCGGCCGTAGCCGCCCTTCCAGCCACGGTGAACTACCCGGCCGTCACCAGTGGCCTTAATGGGTGTGCCGGTGCTGGCTGCGTAGTCCGTGCCCAGATGGGCGCGGCGTTTGCCCAACGTCGGATGCAGGCGGTTGCGGGCGAATTCGGAACTCACCCGCGTGAAATCGACGGGCGAGCGCAGAAACGTCTTACGCATCGCCCGCCCCTGGGGATCGTAGTAGTTCGCCTGTTGGGCGTCATTGCTGTAGCGCACGGCGCGGAAGGTCTGTCCCCGGTTGACGAACTCCGCCGCGAGGATATTGCCGTTGCGCACCTTATCGCCGTTGCGGTAGTACGCCTCGTAGATGATCGTGAAGGCATCGCCTCGGCGTATATCGAGGGCGAAATCGATATCCCAGCGAAAGATGCCGGCAATGTCGAGTAGAAGCTCGTCCTCAAGCCCAACACGGGAGCCTGCATCAAACAGGGATGAACGGATGATGGCTGAGCTGTGGTGGATGCGTCGCTCCAGCTCAACGGTGTGAATGCTGGCCTCGTACCCGGATTCGGCCCGGGTTAGCTCAAGCGTCTCGCCCTCTGTCAGTCCGTAGCGTAAGCCGAGCAGCTGGCCTTGCTCATCGATTCTAACGGCGATTACCTCGCCGGGGTGCAGTCGGCGTAGGGCCGAGGCACGTTCGTGGGCGTTTAGGACAGCGTGGGTGTCGTCCGCGTCCAGCCCTGCCGAACGAAACAGGGTTGCGAGGGAATCGCCGGCTTCGACACTGAGCTTCTGCCACTCGGGCTTGCTGTCTTGCGCCGGCTCGGGGTCGGGCTCGTCCGACTCAGGTGGCTTTGAGGCCGAGGCCGCCGTGCGAGCTTGGTCGCTCGGCTCGCTGTTGTCTTGCGGTTTCTGGCCGCCTTGTAAATCCCGCTCGGGCCTAGTGTCTTGCCCACTCGCTTTCGTGAGCAGCTTCTGCCTCGGAAGTAATAGCTCGCTATTGCGATCATCGGCTCGTTTGGCTATCGCTTCACCGCCCGATGGATTCGTCTCGTGGCGCGCCAACACGGCAGATTGCATGGCCGTTGCCGAGCTTGTGGGGTCGGGAACTGCCAGGCTGAGCGACTGACGGTTCGTCGTCGCTGCTTGCTCACTGCCATTGGCAGTGAACGCGGCGCTGTGCGCACCGTCAGTCAAGGTGATGCTCGTGATGCCTGCCCCTGCAGCCAGAACGCTCATAACAAGCGCAAGACGCAGCCCACGGTACGGCTTGCGGCGTCGAGAAGGCGCAGAGAGATCAAGATGCATGTACTAGCCCGTCAGTTGGTTACCGAATTATTATTGGATCGCTGGACAATAGCCTGAGGTCATCGCAGGGTCAACGCACAGCGTCTCATTTTAGTATCACGTCAGCATTAGTCTGTAACGCGCTGGATGCGCACGGCCTGCCCGGTCATTTAGAATCCGGCGGGAGACAGACCAGTGGGGCTTGGAACAGGGTTTTTGGAGGAGTGCATGACTGCCGGCGACGACATGATGACCACCATCCGTCGGGGCGTGGATGAGATCATCCGCGAGGATGAGCTGGTTGAGCGCCTAACGACAGGTCGACCTCTGCGCATCAAGGCCGGCTTCGACCCAACCGCCCCTGATCTACATGTCGGCCACACCGTGTTGGTGAACAAGCTCCGCCAGTTCCAGGATCTGGGCCATTACGTCTACTTCCTGATCGGTGACTTCACCGGGATGATCGGTGATCCGAGCGGCAAGAGCGCAACGCGACCCTCACTTTCGGCGGACGAGGTGGCCGCGAACGCCGCCACCTATCGCGAGCAGATCTTTAAGATCTTGGACCCAGAGCGTACCGCGCTGGCGTTCAACTCGAGTTGGATGGGCGACATGTCGGCCGCCGACATGATCCAGCTGGCATCGCGTTATACTGTCGCTCGCATGCTCGAGCGCGATGACTTCCATAAGCGCTATCACGACAACCGCTCCATCGCTATCCACGAGTTCCTGTATCCGTTGATCCAGGGCTACGATTCTGTGGCTCTGGAGGCCGATGTGGAGATCGGCGGCACGGACCAGAAGTTCAATCTCCTCGTGGGGCGCGACTTGCAGCGCGAGGTCGGCCAGTTGCCTCAGATCATACTCACCATGCCGATACTCGAGGGTCTCGACGGTGAGCAGAAGATGTCGAAGTCGCTGGGCAACTATATCGGTATCACCGATAGCCCGGACGACATGTTCGGCAAGGTGATGTCGGTCTCCGATGAGCTCATGTGGCGTTATTTAGAGCTGTTGAGCCTGCGGCCCTTAGCGGAAATCAAGGCTTTCCGGAGTGAGGTGGAGGGCGGCGCGAACCCGCGCGATATCAAGTGCCGGCTGGCCCATGAGCTCGTGGAGCGATTCCACGATCGGGCGGCGGCGGATCAGGCGCAGGACGAGTTCCGGCGCCGCTTTCAGCAAGGCGCTGACCCATCCGATATGCCCCATGTCACCGTCGAGACCGGGGCCGACGGGCTAGCCCTTGCCAACGTAATTCGCACCGCCGGGCTAACGGATAGCACCTCGGATGCCTATCGCATGCTCAAGCAGGGGGCCGTGCGTGTCGACGGCGAGCGGGTCAGCGAGACCAATGCGGTTCTGCGGGCGGGTGAGGATTGTGTGATCCGCGTTGGAAAGCGGCGTTTTGCCCGCATCACAACCACCTAGCGACGCGCGATAGGCATGGGACGGCCGGCGTCCTCATCCAGCCCCTTGACGTTCAAGTTGAGGGGTCTAGAATGCGCAGCTCTTACGGCGCGGCAAACCTTAACGAAGGTTGCGGCGCCGAAGCGGCAGCCCGAGCCGGCGTGGCTGATTTGACAGGATAGCGGGCTGCAGGCGGTCAAGGATGAAGGCTGGGTTACTTGAATGTGACACAGCCTTTGACGTCAGGCTTTGAGTCGTTACAATATGCGGCTCGCGAAGGCGAGAGAGACCTTCAGCGGATCTTTAACAACACGGATCGGATAGTTTGTGTGGGTGCTTGTGTCGAGCTCTGGCGAAGCCAAAGCCGACGACAAGTGCTCCGGCAAAGACTTGAGTGCTTGCGTCGAGCCGAGAATTGGCTGGCCTTCGGGTCAGCGAAGAGATTGAACTGAAGAGTTTGATCCTGGCTCAGATTGAACGCTGGCGGCATGCCTAACACATGCAAGTCGAGCGGCAGCAGGCCCTTCGGGGCGCTGGCGAGCGGCGGACGGGTGAGTAACGCGTGGGAATCTACCCTTCGGTGGGGGATAGCCCGGGGAAACCCGGATTAATACCGCATACGCCCTACGGGGGAAAGCGGCCCTCTGATGCAAGGTCGCGCCGATGGATGAGCCCGCGTCTGATTAGCTTGTTGGTGGGGTAATGGCTTACCAAGGCGACGATCAGTAGCTGGTCTGAGAGGACGGTCAGCCACACTGGGACTGAGACACGGCCCAGACTCCTACGGGAGGCAGCAGTGGGGAATATTGGACAATGGGGGAAACCCTGATCCAGCAATGCCGCGTGGGTGAAGAAGGCCTGCGGGTTGTAAAGCCCTTTCAGCTGGGAGGAAAAGCGTCTGGCTAATACCCAGGCGTATTGACGTTACCAGCAGAAGAAGCACCGGCTAACTCCGTGCCAGCAGCCGCGGTAATACGGAGGGTGCAAGCGTTAATCGGAATCACTGGGCGTAAAGGGCACGCAGGCGGCTCGTCAAGTGGGATGTGAAAGCCCCGGGCTCAACCTGGGAATGGCATTCCAAACTGGCGCGCTAGAGTCCGGTAGAGGGAGGCGGAATTCCCCGTGTAGCGGTGAAATGCGTAGATATGGGGAGGAACACCGGTGGCGAAGGCGGCCTCCTGGACCGGCACTGACGCTGAGGTGCGAAAGCGTGGGTAGCGAACGGGATTAGATACCCCGGTAGTCCACGCCGTAAACGATCAGAACTAGGTGTGGGGCGGTACGCCCGCTCCGTGCCGAAGCTAACGCGTTAAGTTCTGCGCCTGGGGAGTACGGCCGCAAGGCTAAAACTCAAAGGAATTGACGGGGGCCCGCACAAGCGGTGGAGCATGTGGTT
>CAJXKP010000018.1 GCA_913055565.1 uncultured Ectothiorhodospiraceae bacterium | reverse complement strand
GCCCCGGATCGCTGCATTAGAGCCGATGCTCAGCTGATCAGCCGCTGAATGGTTCGCACCAACCTCTGCTCGCTGAGCGCGCGCTCAATGGCCCTAATGGGTTCGCATAGTGCCGCTGTGGCGCGCCGAGGCTCGCGGGTTCTTTAGTGCTCTCTACAGCCCATCGCTCGAAGGGGTTTGCCCCGGGCCGCGATGACGGGTGCGCGTTAAACCGTATGGCGTGCCCGGCGCGAGGCGGTAACCTCCCTGCGGCTAGGGCTACAAAGCGGGGAGGCGTAAGACCTTGCGAACACAACGACTCGATTTCCCCGGCGCGCACGGCCATACCCTGGCGGCGCGCCTCGACGAACCGGATGAGCCGCCCAAGGCTTACGCCCTGTTCGCGCATTGCTTTACCTGTGGCAAGGATATCAAGGCGGCGTCGCGGATCGCCGCCGCGTTGGCCGAGCAGGGCATCGCCACGCTGCGGTTCGATTTCACGGGCCTTGGGGGTAGCGAGGGTGACTTCGGCAATACGGGCTTTCGCTCTAACGTCGCCGACCTGATCGCGGCGGCTGCGTTCATGCGTGACACCGGCCGTCCGGTGCGCATCCTGGTGGGGCACAGCCTCGGTGGCGCCGCGGTAATCGCCGCGGCCAATCAGATCCCGGAGTCGCGCGCCGTTTGCGCCGTGGCCGCGCCCTTCCAAGTCGATCACGTGTTGGCGCACCTCGGCGATAAGCGCGCGGAGATCGAGGCCAACGGCGAGGCCGAGGTTAGCCTCGGCGGCCGCTCGTTCCGCGTCGGCCAGGCCTTCCTGGATGAGACCCTGGGTCACGATCAGGGCCAGCGTATCGCCGAGTTGCGGCGGCCGCTGCTGGTCCTGCACGCGCCGCTGGATCAGATCGTGCCCGTGGATAACGCGCGGCGCATCTTCGAGGCGGCCAAGCATCCCAAGAGCTATATCTCTCTCGACGATGCCGATCACCTGCTCACCAAGCCGGGCGATGCGCGCTACGCGGCGACGGTCATCGCGGCGTGGGCGGCGCGTTATCTCGATGAGGCGGATGAACCCGAGGCGGTACCCGCAAGCCAGCCGCCGTTGCAGGGGGTTGAGGTTACCGAGACGCGCAGCGGCCATCTGCAGCAATGCGTGCGCGCTGGGCGCCACGCCTGGCTGGCGGACGAGCCCGAAACCAGCGGCGGCGGCGATACGGGCCCGACGCCCTACGACCTGCTGTTAGCCGCGCTCGGGGCGTGCACGGGGATGACGCTGCGTATGTACGCCGAGCACAAGGGCGTGCCACTGGACCGCGCGAGCGTGCACCTAAGCCACGAGAAGGTTCACGCCGAGGATTGTGCGAGCTGCGAGCATCAGTCCGGCAAGGTGGACCGCATCGAGCGCACCATTCAGCTTGAGGGGGATCTGACGGCGGAGCAACGCCAACGGCTGCTCCAGATCGCTGACCGCTGCCCTGTGCACCAGACCCTGCACGGCCCGATCGAGGTGCACACGCGTGAGGGGCAAGCGGGCGAGTCATGACGGCCATGGATTGGCGCGCGCTCATCGTCCGCTAGGTCGGGCGCTTAGAAGGACCAGACCAACGGCGCGAGGCCCACAGTCACCGTGCCGGTGATGAGATTCAGTGGTAGCCCGAAGCGTAGGTAATCGAGCGGCCGATAGCCGCCGGGGCCGTAGACCATGAGATTCGTTTGATAGCCGAGCGGTGTGGAGAAGCTGGCCGAGGCGCCGATCATGAGGGTAATGATGAACGGCATCGGGCTCACGCCCAGGGCCTTAGCGCTACCGATGGCCACCGGGAACATCAGAACGGCGGCGGCATTATTCGTGACCATCTCGGTAAACAGGGAGGTCAGGGCGAACACGGCGGCCAGGACGAGCCACGGATGGCCCGATGCACTCGCGATGAGTTGATCGGCTAGGGCGGTGGCCGCGCCGCTGTTGGTCATGGCGTGGCCGAGACCGAGCGCCGCGCCGATGACTAACAGGACCTGCCAGTCCACGCTCCGGCGGGCCTCGACGAGGGTGGCGCAGCCAGTCGCGACCATGGCCGTTGCCGCCACCAACGCGGCCGTGAGCATGCTCAATACACCGCTCGCGGCCATGGCGACCATGCCGGCGACGATGGCCAGCGACTGCCAGGCCTTCTCGTGGCGGCGCGGGGCCGAGTCATCGATGCCGCTGACGAGGAAGAAATCCCGCGCATGACGGTGGCGCTCGATGAAGTCCCGGTTCGTCTCCAGTAATAGGGTGTCGCCCGTCTCCAACACGATATCGCCGATCTTGCCGCGCAGCCGCCGGCCGCCGCGGGCGACGGCGATAACAGCCGCGTTGTAGTAGCCGCGGAAGCCGCCTGCGCGGATGCTCTGCCCAACCAGCGGGCATTCATTGGACACCACGGCCTCCACGAGGCAGGTCTGGGAGGTCCCGGGTTCAAGCTTGTTGACCTGGTCTGTGGCGGGCCGCAGCCCGCGGATGCGGTGCACCTCGACGACGGCGTCCACGACACCGACGAAGACCAGGCGATCATTGGCTTGCAGCCTCTCTTCGGGCGCCACAGCGGGCAGTTTTTGGCCGTCGCGCTCGATCTCGACGAGGAACAGCTCCCGGAGGTGGCGTAGCCCGGCGGCCTCGACCGTGCGTCCAACCAGGGGGCCAGCGGGATCGACCACGACCTCAACGGTATAGCGCTTGGGGTCATCGCTCGCGCTGACGGGGGCGTCGTTGGCGGCTAGCAGGTACGGGCTGGCCAGCATGATGTAGCCGAGCCCGATAACGGCCAAGGGAACGCCTACCCAGGCGAGCTCGAAGATGCCGATGCCGGGCAGGGCCGCGTTGTCCTGCGCCAGCCCGTAGACCACCAGATTGGTGCTGGTGCCGATGAGGGTGCAGGTGCCGCCCAGGATGGAGGCGTAGCTGAGGGGCAGGAACAGGCGCGAGGGCGGCAGACCTGCCCGGCGTGCCAGGCCTTGGACCGCCGGTAGGAACATCGCCACGATGGGCGTGTTGTTGATGAAGGCGCTCAGTCCGGCGACTGGCACCAGCAGCCGCCCCTGGGCGCTGGTGAGTCCGCTCGGGCGGCCCAGTAGCGGGTCCGCGAAGCGTGCCACGGCCCCGGTTCGTACGACGCCAGCGGCCACCACGAACAGCAGCCCGACCGTCACCAGCCCCGTATTACCGAATCCGGCGACGGCCTGTTCCGGCGCGAGTAACTGCTCGGTGCCCGTGATCTCGGTCACCGTCGTCAGCACGGCCAGGCCGATGAATAGCAGCGATACGGGCTGTGCGATATTGGCGATCATGCCGCCCAGCACCCCGGCCAGGAGCACGAGCGTGAGCCAGCCTTCCCACACCATGGATGGGCTCCGCGTTGCGCCGGCCGCGGAGCGTGCCGGCAACGATGTTAACCGGGCCAGCGCCCGTTCGTGGGCCGAGACTATAGGCGCCCAGTGGCGATGCGCCAATAGCCTTTCGGCCCGGCCGCCGTAGCGAGTGGGCCCACGGCATGCGCTGAACCCGTTCCCGGATCGTCGCGAACAGGCTCGCGCTCCCGGGCGGTGGCTGGCATCGTGTGCCGCGGTGCTAAGCGGAGCTTGCCATGCGGTTATTAGCCATCGGTGACATCCATCTGGGTCGGCGTCCGACGCGCCTGCCGGAGGCGGTGCAGGAGGAAATCGGCTCGCCGAACCTGGGGCCCGCCGCGGCGTGGCAACGGGCGGTGGATGAGGCCCTCAGGCTTGCGCCGGCCGCGGTCGTGCTGGCGGGCGATGTCGTTGATGATAATAACGATTTCTACGAGGCCTACGCCGACCTCCGCTCTGGCGTGGAGCGACTAACCGCCCACGGCATTCAGGTATTCGCGGTCGCCGGCAATCACGATGTGCATGTACTGCCCCAACTCGCCGACAGTCTCGCGGATCAGGGCTTTCGATTGCTCGGGCGCGGTGGTCACTGGGAGACGGTGACGGTCGAGGGCGCGGCCGGCGAGGCGCTGGGCCTAGCGGGGTGGTCCTTCGGTAACTCGGAGGTCCGCACGGATCCGTTGGCCGACGCTGTGCCAACGGTAACCGGCATGCCGCTCATTGGCCTGCTGCACTGCGATCGCGACCAGCCCCAGAGCCATCATGCGCCGGTGCGCTCCGATGAGCTGGCCGCCGCGCCGCCCGATGCCTGGCTCCTGGGCCATATCCACAAGCCCGATCTGTCGGCCGGGCCGCGCCCCACGGGGTATCTTGGGTCATTGACCGGTCTGGATCCCGGCGAGCCCGGGGCCCACGGCCCCTGGCTCATCGAAACCGAGCCGACCGGCATCAGCGCCCAGCAGCTGCCGCTGGCCCCGCTTCGCTGGGAGACCGTCGAGGTGTCGCTGGACGATCTGGACCGCCCCGAGGCGGTTCATCCCGCCATCACCCGGCAATTGGACGCGCTGCATGAAGGCATGGCCGGTGGCGATTACGCCCCGCGGGCGGTGGGCTGTCGCCTAGTCCTAACGGGCCGCAGCGAGCACCGCCGTGCCGTCGAGCGCCTATTGAATGCCGATGACCCCCGAGCGCTCATCCACGAGCGCGGGGGGGTGTCGTATTTCATCGAGGCCTGGCGCATCGAGGCGCTGCCCGCGGTGTCATTGGAGACCCTGGCCCAAGGCGGTGACCCGGCGGGGCTGCTCGCGCATAAGCTGCTGGTGTTGCAGGGGCCGGACGGGGCCGAGCGGCGCGCGCTCATCGACGGCGCCCGCGAGCGGTTCCAGGAGCGGGTGCGCCAGCGCCCCTACAACCGCCTGGGCGTCGAGGCGCCGGATGAGGAAGCCACCCGCCGGATGCTGGAACGAGCGGCCGTGCGGGGCCTGGATGAGCTCCTCGCTCAGCGGGAGGACTCGGCGTGAGGCTACGCTCGCTCAACGTCGACCGACTGCCCGGCATCAGCGAGCGTTTCTCGCTCGCTGACTTCGCCGACGGGGTAAATATCGTCGTCGGGCCCAATGCCTCCGGCAAATCCAGCATCGTGCGGGCCCTGCGGGCGGTGCTCTATGCCGAGGAGAGGCCGGGGCCGAGCGCGAGCGTGGCCGCCCGTCTGACAACGGCGAATGGTGACTGCGATGCGCTGCGCCTCGGTACGCAGCTGACGTGGCAGAGCGACGGCGTTGCTTGCGACCCGCCCGCGTTGCCGCCGCATCGGTTCCTGTCCTGCTTTACCCTCAGCGTCGAGGACCTGCTCGCCGCCGAGGCGGCAACGGATACCGTTATCGCCGAGCGCCTCGGCCGCGAGCTGGCCGGCGGCTACGACATCAACAGCATTCGCCGCGCCTGGCCCTTCCGTCTGAAGACCACGCACGCCAAGCCCGCCGGCCAGGCGCTGGACGAGGCCCGGCGGGCGCGCCGTCAACGGGAGGCGGAGCGTGAGGCGCTACGCCGCGACGAGGCGTGTCTAGCCGATCTGGAGCAGCGCCAGGCTGAGGCCGACGAGGCACGCAGCGAGGCCACGCGGGCCGCGGCCGCTGCGGCGCTGCTCACGGTCCGCCGCGAACGCCTCAACCTGGAGGCCCAGCTTGGTCGCTACCCCGATGGCATGGATCGTTTGCGCGGCGACGAGTGGGAGCGGCTTACCGACAATCGCCGCCGCGCGGACGAGTTGGCCGAGGAGCGCGAGCGCGCCCGCGAGGCGGGGGATGAGGCCGAGGCCCGCGCGGCGGCTACCGGCCTGGCCGACAGCGATCTGGATGATGCGGCCATTAATGAGCACCGGCGCCTAATCCAGCGCCTGCTGACGCGGGAATCGGAGCTGGATGCCAAAGGCGCTGAGAGGGAGCGCGCGCAGGCGCGATGGCGGGACGCCGTCGCCGCCCTGGGCGGTGAGCCATCGACGCCGCTACATCTGGAGCCGGCTGCGCTGGCACGCGTCCAGGACGCCCTGGCGGAGAAGCGCGATCGGGACGCGACCATCGCGCAGCTGGATAAGGAGCTCGCTCGCAACCCCGCGGCGGAGGATGCGCTCGCCGATCCCGAGACCCTCGCCGTGGCGCGCTCCGAGCTCATGGATTGGCTGGCGGCTCCGGATGAACAGGGCTGGTCGCTCCAGCGTTGGGCGCTTGTCGTGGCCGGCCTCGCGGCCGGCGCGGGCGGGATCGTGGCCGGTGCGGTCTGGGGGCCGTGGCCGGTCGCCCTCCTGGGCCTGCTGTGGTTGGCGGGGCCGCTCGGCCTGTTGCAGGCCCGCGCCAAGACCACCGAGCGCGATGGGTGCGTGGCGCGCTTCCGGCGTTCGGGGCTGGCCGAGCCCGCGGGGTGGTCGCGCGACGCGGCCCAGCAACGCTTGCGTGCGATCGATCAACAGCTCCTGGAGGCGAGAGAGGCCTCGGCGCGCGAGCAGCGTCGACGAGAGATCGAGCAGGCGCTGGCCGCGTACCGTGAGGACCAGCAGGCGGTCCAGGATCGCCTCGGTGCGCTGGGCCGTGAGTACGGGTTCGATAGCACGCTCGCGGAACTGCCGCTTGCCCGCTGGTTGGCCCTCGCCAGCGAGTACGACGAGGCGCGGCGGGCTCTGGCCCAGGCAGATGCGGATCTCGAGCGGCTAACAACGGCCGTGAAGGATCTTCGCGACAGACTGGTCGCCTTCCTGACCGCCTACGATCAGGCGCCGACGGCGAGCATGCCCGGCGCCGATGAGTTGGCGAGCCAATTGGACGCGTTGGGCGAGCGTCTGGAGCAATACCGAAAGGCGTGCCGGGAACGGGACCAGGCCGCGCAAGAGCTAGCCCGTCTGGACAACGAGCGGGCGGCGGCACAACGCGCGGCGTCCTCCGTCTACGAGGCCGCCGGTGTCAGCGATGGCGACGACACGACGCTGCGCCAACGGCTGGATGCGCTCGACGATTGGCGCGGCACCGTCCAGCGCTTGAACGACGCGCGCTCGCGCGAGGCTGAGCGGGACCGGGATCTCGGGCCGGCACCGGATTGGCGGGCGTGGGTGGATGGCGACGATCTGGAACGCATTCAGGCCCGCCAGCGCCAGCTCGAGGAGCAGGCCGCCCAGCGCGACGCCATCCGTGATGAGATTCAGAAAATCCGCCATGAGATCGAGAACGCGGGCAACGAACGCCGGCTGGAGCAGGCGCGCTCGGCCGAGCAGGAGGCCGAGGAGGGGCTGGCGGAGCGCCTGGATGACGCGCTATTCGCGGACGCCGGCGACTACCTGCTGGAGCAGGTGGCTAATGAGCATCGCCGTAGCAGCCGTCCCCGGGCCCTCGCGCGAGCCCAGGACTGGTTCGCAGCGTTCACCCATCACGCCTTTAGCCTCGATCTCGGCGAACAGGATGACACGGCCTTCGTCGCCCGCGAGAACAGCAGCGGCGAATGGCGCCGTCTCGCCGAGCTATCCAGCGGCACACGGATGCAGCTGCTGCTGGCGGCCCGCATGGGCTTTGCCCTGGAGGTCGAGCAGGGCGGCGAGTCGCTACCGCTCGTTCTGGATGAGGCACTAACCACCGCCGACCCCGAGCGTTTCCGCGCCGCGGTCACGAGCCTGTACCAGCTAGCGGCGCAGGGGCGCCAGATCGTCTATCTGACCGCTCAGCCTAGCGATCTGGGCTATTTCCAGGAGGCGGAGCCCGACGTACGCCGGTTCGATCTCGGCGAGCTGCGCCAGGCCGGGGCCGCGCTGCCATCGCCGGAGGCGGTGGCCTTGCCGGCAACGGAGCCGATCCCCGTACCGGGCGATGAGGCCGCCGAGGCCTACGCCGTGCGTTTGGGGGTGCCGACGCTGGACCCCTGGGCCGATGCCGGCATGATGCATTGCTTCTATCTCACGCGCGATGACCTGCCGCTTCTGCACCGCCTGGTCCAGCTGCAGCTCGAGCGCCTGGGGCCGCTGTCGTCGTTCCTGGCGGCCCCGACCGCGGCGACGGCCCTGGCTGACGGCGAGCGCCAGCGACTCGATTGGCGCATCGCGGGTGCGCGCGCCTGGGTGGCGGCGTGGCGGATCGGGCGAGGTTATCCCGTGGACCGGGAGGCGCTGGCCGCCAGCGACACCCTGTCCGACACCTTCTTCGACCGCGTGGCAGCCATCAACGATGAGCTCGGGGGCGACGCCGAGCAACTAGTCGACGCCCTCTCGGACGGCGCGGTGAAAGGCCTCTATAAGAGCTATCGCCAGGCTCTAGCGGAGTGGCTGCTGGACAATGGCTACCGCGACGAGCGACAACGCCTCGATGACCAGCAGATACTGCAACAGGTCCTTGAGGCGGTCCTACCCCGCGCGCCCGACCGGGACACAGCCATCCAAGAGGCCCGATACCTGCGCGACAGCCTGAGCGCCGCGGTGCCCAGGTAGCCGTATCAGCTAGGCTTGTCGTCGTTTATTTGGGCCGTGCCCCCGGCGAGTCACGCAACGCTGATTGGGCCCGGCCGCCCCGATCTAGATCAATCCGCTAACAAACACCAGGCCCATGACGATGAGGATGGCGGCGGTGGCGCGAGGCAGGTAGGGCTCGATGAATTCGATGCGGTGACGCCAGCGCTCGAAGCCCGCGACGACCAGCACAGTCAGGGCCGTGATCACTAGCAGCACCGTTGTCGCGTAGCCGAACATGAGCTCAAGGCAGAGCTCGGAACCGGCGCACAGGGCGATAATCTGGAACTCCTCCTCATGGGCGAAGCCCAGGAAGAAGGCAGCCATGACGATGGCGTAGAGCCCTCTGTTATCGGTTTGTTGGTCGTCGCTATGGCCGTGGTCGTGGCCATGATGGCTTTGGCGCCATTCCCATAGGCCCAGCGCAATCAGCAACGCACCGGCGATTTGGTCGATCCAGCCCAGTTGATCGAGCTGGAACCAGGCCTTGAGCCCGTAGAAGGCGAGCACGACCGCCATGCTGCTGATGAGGTGGCCGACGCCCAAGAGCAGACCCGCCGTGAGAGCGGCCCAGTAGGGCTTAGCCTGGCGGGTCGCGTAGCTTGCAGCTAGGGGCCAGCCGTGGCCGGGGTCGGCGCCATGGAGCGCGCCGAGCCCAACGACGCCGGCGGCGATGGTGTAGATCGGCTCGGCCATTGGGGGCCTCTCGCTAAGCAAGGGGTGAGGGCGGCACCGAGGCGGCTTCGCTCGAGGGGTAGTCAAAAAAGCCCGGACCAGTGGGCCCGGGCCTACTCTATCTGGTGGGCGGTGCTGGGCTCGAACCAGCGACCCCTGCCGTGTGAAGGCAGTGCTCTCCCGCTGAGCTAACCGCCCAAGCCCCGCAGAGGCTAGATTTTGACCTCGGCTCTGTCAATTCCGGGTGCTTGTCGAGGGTGCTATGATGCCCGCCCATTGGGCCTGCCGGTCACGGCGGGCTGTTTTCGGTATCCACTAAGAGAGGCTCGATGACGGTTAAGACACGTTTTGCCCCTAGTCCCACCGGCTATCTGCACATCGGTGGCGCGCGCACGGCGTTGTTCAGCTGGCTGTACGCGCGGCGCCACGGCGGCTCGTTCGTGCTGCGCATCGAGGATACTGACCAGGAGCGCTCAACGCCGGAGGCCATCAACGCGATTCTCGATGGCATGGCCTGGCTGGGGCTCGACTACGACGAGGGGCCTTTCTATCAGAGCCAGCGCGGTGAGCGCTACGCCGAGGTTATCGATCAGCTGCTGGCGAGCGGCCATGCCTATCGCTGCTACTGCTCCAAGGAGCGCCTGGATTCCCTGCGCGAGGATCAGAGGGCGCGCAAGCAGAAGCCGGGTTACGACGGTCGTTGTCGGGATATTGTCGAGCCACCCGCCGATGCCGAGGCGGAACCAGTTATCCGCTTCCGCATGCCGACCGAGGGTGCCGTCCACATCGATGACCGGGTACGCGGCCATGTCAGCTTCCAGAATAGCGAGCTCGATGATCTGATCATCGCGCGCGCCGACGGCTCGCCGACCTATAACCTCGTGGTCGTGGTCGACGACATGGACAACGGCATGACCCACGTTATCCGCGGCGACGATCACCTCAACAATACCGCGCGGCAGGTGAATATCCTCAGGGCGCTTGATGTAGCGCCGCCGTCCTATGCCCATGTGCCGATGATCCTCGATGAGGACGGTCGTAAGCTCTCCAAGCGCAGCGGCTCGGCGAGCGTTATGGACTTCCGCGACCAGGGCTATCTGCCGGAGGCGGTGGTGAACTATCTGGTCAGGCTGGGTTGGTCCCACGGCGATCAGGAGATATTTACCCCCGAGGAGATGATCGCCAATTTCGATATCGACGCCATTAACCAATCGGCGTCGAGCCTGAACGCCTCCAAGCTAGCTTGGCTGAATCAGAACTATATGAAGACGCTCGAGCCTGCCTATGTGGGCGAGCATCTGGCCTGGCACCTGCGCCAGCTCGGTGTCGATCCCGACGCCGGGCCGTCGCTGGCGGCGCTGGTCGCCTGCCAGGCCGAGCGCACCAAGACGCTCGTGGAGATGGCGCATAACAGCCTATTCTTCTACCGGGCGCCGTCCGAATACGACGACAAAGCGGCGCGCAAGAACCTCAAGGGCGATGCCACCCAGGCCCTGGCAACGGTTCGCGAACGCCTGAGCGGTCTCGATGACTGGTCGGTGGAGGCTATCCACGCCACGGTGCAGGGCACCGCTGAGGCGCTGGGGCTAAAAATGGGTAAGGTGGCCCAGCCGATCCGGGTGGCGGTCTCCGGGGGCGCGGTATCACCGCCGATCGATAGCACGCTGGCGCTGCTCGGCAAGGAGACATCGCTGGCTCGTATCCAGGCGGCGGAGGCGTGGATCGCCGAGAATCTTAGTGAGGCTTGACGCCTCGGGGGCCGCCACCTAGAATGCGCAGCTGTCGGATCAGTGGGGCCATAGCTCAGCTGGGAGAGCGCCTGAATGGCATTCAGGAGGTCGGGGGTTCAAGTCCCCCTGGCTCCACCACTCGATCGTAGAAGGGCCGGGTCGTTTGGACCCGGCCCTTTTTGTTTCGTGCGCCGGATCGCGACGCCCCACGCCCCCGCCCGACACACGTTGGGGCGAAACCCGCTTTAAGCAGGTTTCCCTAGAGGCCGCTCGTCACGAACTCGAACTCCGTGATGCCGCTGTCGAGTTTGGATTGGCTCATCAGCGGCCGGTGGGGCTCTGGCATGCCGTGCCAGGCCTCCATCAGCGTCTCGATTTCGCCCATGGCCTTGGTGTAGAGGCCCGGCTCCGCTGCCTCGAAGGCCTCGCGGGCGTCGACCATGGTCCGCCGCGCCTCGAACACCATCCCCTGGCCATCCTGATAGGCCTGGAGATCGACTACGCGTCCATCCTCAATAGCCCGGTCGTAGTCGCTGGCAGCGGTGCGGAGTACGCCGAGCACGGCGTTGCGCACGAAGGCGGGTTCTACTTCCGGCCCGCCAAGGCGGCTCATGGCGTCATCGATGGCAGCGAGTGCTGCCTCGTGATGCGGGCGTCCCGCCTGCCAGCTTGGGGCGTTGCTGGTCGGCATCGGCTCGCCGTCGGCCTGCGGAACGGGGACGCCGTCGTTGAGCTCGGCCATGGCGCTGAGGTGCTTGGCCAGGGTGTCCCGCTCGGCGTTGGTTAGCGCCGGGGCGATGGTCTGGAAATACTGGTTATAGGGGTCGTCCAGGTGCGCAGCAGCCATAACGGGCTGTTGCTGGGTGTAGAGCTCGGCGGTAATGCGCAGCTCGCCCCGCATGAGCAGCAGTGTTGCGTAGGCTGTGCCGTAGTTCAGCGAGGCGCCGGCCTCACCACCTTCGCCTCCCTCGCCGCCTTCGCCACCTTCACCACCTTCACCACCTTCACCACCTTCACCACCTTCACCACCTTCACCACCACCGGCAAAGGCGTTTTGCACGGGCTTGGGGATGCCGGTTGTGTCGCTGGTCTCGCCGCCTTCGTCGTGGGCCGCCGACTCACCGCCCTCACTGCCTTCTCCGCCTTCGCCACCTTCGGCGCTCGCAAGCACCGTGATGGACTCATTCGTCGAGGATTCGGTTGCCGTGCTTTCGTCGGCCGCGGCGCCTGTGGTGCCCACGAGGACGCAAGCACCGACGCCGAGCCAGAGTTTGGTACGGTTCGCCATGATCGTTCGCTCTCTCCGTCGCGTATCGGGTTATGTCGCTAGCTGTAACTCTGCCGACAGGGCGCTAGTATTGCAAGTGGTTCGCATTAATAGGATGTTGCCGTAGACTTGTTGCCATAACAGCTTTGGGGAGGGCAGGCATGATCCTTTGTATCGGCGATGTGTTGTCGGCACAGGCCTTGGCGAGGGTTCGCGAGACGCTGCAGACGAGCGCGTTCCGCGACGGTCGTGACACGGCGGGCTGGCATGCACGCACGGTCAAGCGCAACACGCAGGCCGATGGCCGTGAGCGCGCCGTGCAGACGATCCGTGATGAGGTCGATCAGGCGATCGCGGCGAGTTCGTTGTTCCAGATGGCGGCGCGGCCCAAGCGGGTTAAGCCGGTGCTGTTCAGTCGCTACGAGCCGGGTATGGATTATGGCAGCCATGTCGATGACGCTGTCATGGGGCAGGGTGCGGAGGCCATGCGCACGGATATCGCCTTCACCCTGTTCCTCTCGGAGGCCGATAGCTACGCCGGAGGTGAACTGATCACCGACACGACGGCCGGCGAGCAGCATTACAAGCTGCCGGCGGGCTCGATGGTGGTGTACCCAGCCTCAACGCTCCATCGGGTGGCGCCGGTCAGCCATGGCGAGCGGTTGGCGGCCGTGGGCTGGTGTCAGTCCCAGGTGCGCGACCCCGCGCAGCGCGAGGTGCTCTTCGATCTCGATACCAGCCGGCGCCGCATCTTTAGCGAGCAGGGCAAGACCGAGGACTTCGACGCCATCTCCAAGAGCGTCGCTAATCTACTGCGCATGTGGGCGGAAGTTTAGTCGCAAGTTACAAGCTTCAAGGAGCAAGGGTTGGGGCAAGCGTCGCGCGCCCGGCATGTCGAGATCATTAGAGCTTTTCGGCGCGTTCGCGCAGGGCCGCCACCAACGATTCCAGATCGGGCGGGTCGCCGAGTTCGGCGCGCAGCCGGGCGGGTGGGCCGTCAGCAGCTCCCCGGAAGGTGTCGAACGCGCCCCACCAGACGATGCGGTAGGTGGGCTCGGTCACCTCATTGAACGCCTGGCGTAGATCCTCCTGGAAGCCTTTGACGTCCACCCGCGTTAGCACGCTCTGGAGCTCGGTCTTGTGCTGGATGAGATCGGCCAGGCGATAGCCCCAGCGCTGCGGTTCCATGCGCGAGAGGTAATGGGAGGTCTCGGTGACGTTGCGAAACCATTGGATGTATTCCTGCGCGTCGTTACCGGTGACGCAGCACACCGGGTAGAGACGCGGGTCGCGCTTCATGGTTAGCTCGGCTACCTCGTCGAAGGGACGTCCCTCCCATCCGTGCATCTTGGCCTCCTACGCGTCGTCGGCTACGGGCTTGTTATGCTGGCGATAGTTCGAAAGTGGCCCTAGCGTACGTCACACCGGGGCCGCTCGGCATCTATGGATCAACAACAGGGAATCAACCCCATGCACCAGCGGATGCTGACAATCGATAACCAGGGCCGAGGAACCGTGGCTATTACGCGGCGGATCGGGGAGGTCGTTGCGGAGGCCGGGATTGGTGTGGGCCTGGCCCATGTCTTTATTCGGCATACCAGTGCCTCGCTCATTATCTGCGAGAACGCCGACCCGGCGGTTCGCCGTGATCTAGAGCGTTTCACCGAGCGCTGGGTCGCCGATGGTGATCGGCTGTTCGAGCACGACGACGAGGGGCCCGACGATATGGCGGCGCACGTGCGCAGCGTCTTTACGAATACATCGCTGACCCTGCCGGTCACGGATGGTCGGCTCAGCCTCGGCACGTGGCAGGGGGTCTTCCTGTGGGAGCATCGCTACCAGGCTTACCGCCGCCAGGTGGTAGTCACTGTTCAAGGCTGAGCCTGGTTGGCCGGGGCAATGTGCTAATCTGTTGCGATTGGAATGGCGGCGGGCAGCGGGTAATAGATGAGCGGCGATAGCCTCTACCGGGTAATCTTCCACAATCAGGATAAGGTCTACGAGCTCTACGCTCAGAGCGTGAATGACGGTGGCTTGCTCGGCTTTATCGAAGTGGAGGCACTGACCTTCGACGAGAAGTCCCAGCTCGTGGTGGATCCCACTGAGGAGAAACTCAAGAGCGAATTCAAGGGAGTCGAGCGGACCTACATCCCGATGCACTCGGTGGTGCGAATCGATGAGGTCGAGAGGCAGGGAACGGCCCATATCTCGGATGGCGAGGGTAATGTTACGCCCTTTCGGTCGCCATTCCTCGGGCCGGGGCAGGGCGGGCCGGATGATCAAGGCGATTGATCGTACGCCGTACGTCGTTTAGTCTAGCGAGCGGTCAGCCGGTCTCCGGAATGAGGCCGGATAGGCGCGGAGAGGTGGCCGAGCGGTCGAAGGCGCGCGCCTGGAAAGCGCGTGTACGGTAACCCCGTACCGAGGGTTCGAATCCCTCCCTCTCCGCCATCTTACCTATGAAGGGTTAACACGCCTTTCAATCGACGCCGCGAAGCCGGCGATGTCTCGTCGGGCATGGTCGCAAGGCTCGCGCCAGATTGGCTAGCGGCCGCGTCGGGGTTACGCTGGGGCAGGTGTGGCGATGACGCTCAACCGGCGTAATGGCAATGGCGACTGATCAAGGTCCTATCTCGAACGCCAGTGTGGTTGGTCAGCTGGTACAACGCTGTGCCCCGGCGTGGCAGAGCTATACCGAGCATGCGTTCGTCCAGCAGATCGCCAACGGCTCGCTCCCCCAGGCCTGTTTTCGCCATTTCCTGATCCAGGATTATCAGTTCTTGGTCCAGTTTACTCGGGCCTATGCGCTGGCTGTGTATAAAAGCACAAGCCTCGACGACATGCGCGAAGCAGCGTCAGCCGTTCATGCGTTGCTGAATACGGAGATGGGACTCCACGTCGAGTACTGTCAACGCTGGGGTATCTCGGAGTCGGATATGCTGGCGGCGCAGGAGGCCACGGCCACGACCAGCTACACGCGCTATGTCCTGGACGTTGGTATGAGCGGTGACCTGCTTGACCTACTGGTGGCACTGGCACCGTGTTCTTGCGGCTACGGTGCCATCGGGGCTGCCCTGATGGCCGATCCGGCGACTCGGCTCGCTGATAATCCCTATCGTGACTGGATTGAGCTCTACGGCGGGGAAGAGTTCCAACGCGTAAGTCGCGGTGCGGTTGAACAGATCGAGCGTGTGACGCGGGCTCGAATCGGTGATCAGCCGGCTGATTCACCGCGTTGGGAGCAGCTTGTTTGTATCTTCGAGCGCGCGGTACGTCTCGAGGCGTCGTTCTGGCAGATGGGGCTTGATCTCGCCGAGTGACCGGCGATGACGGCCACTCGGCCCCGTGCGGTGACTGCTAGTCGGCGAGCTTGTTAGCGGCGTCTAGGTAGTTCTTACCCTTCGCGCGGACCGTCTTGTGATCCATGCGCTCCGAGGCCTTATGGACCCACTCCAGGTCGGAGGCCATCTGATCCATCTCTTTCTGCAGGCGCGCCATGGCGTTCTCGATGGTGTAGCTGAGCTTGTGCACCTGGGCCATGTCGGCGCCGGAGAGCTCATCCTTGGCGAGGAGCTCCGTGAGCTTGCTATTGGCCTCGCGGAAGTTGGTGAGTGCCTGGTCGAGGTTATTCGCGGGCTTGCCCTCGAAGTGCTCGGCGCGGTCCTCATGCTCGTGGCCATGGCCGTCTTTGCCGCCATGGTCGCCGTCGTCGTCGGCGGCCGCGGTGCCGGCTAGTAGTCCGGCTAGTAGGAGCGTCGCGATCTGAATACTACGCATGTTTCCCGGTCTCATTGTTGCGGTAAGAATCATTCTCAGATTACCACCAAGGATGTCGGCTGTCATGCCAGCGCTTGGCTCCATGCCGCTAGCGGCTCAGCACGCCCACAGGCGCAGCCCGGAGGACCGCGCTGTGTTGTACAGCCAAGATTGGCGACGTCGCCTGTGCGCGCCTAGCCGCCCGGCGCGCCACGGTCTATGGGGGCTATTCAGCATCGCCCTAGGAGTGGGTGGAATGATCCAGGGCGTATTCCTGTAGCACCTCGAGGGGAATAACAGCGAGGGTTTCCTCGTGCGTGGCACCCAGGAAGATACCGGGCGCGACGCCCGCCTTGTGGGCCTCGAGCCAGCGCCCGGCACAGAGACACCAGGTGTCGCCCGGGCTTAGGCCTCGAAATCCCATGGCCGAGTTGCCGGTCGTGAGGTCATTGCCTTGCGCCGCGGAATACTCAAGGAACTCGCGCGTGACCCGGGCACAGACGGTATGGATGCCGCGGTCATCATGGCCGGTGTTACAGCAGCCATCGCGGAAGAAACCGGTGACTGGGTCGGTGCCGCAGGTCTCGAGGGTGGTACCGAACACGTTCTGAGAGCTGAATGCTTGCATGCCGTTTTCCTAATGCGTTCTAGACTAGTGCAGGATACCGCACCATCAGCGCCGTGCGCAGGGGCCCTCCAAGGCACGCTGTGGCTAGGTGTATGGTGCCGTCGCTAGCGGGCTCATGCGGCGAGCACGGCCTAATCGCGTTGCCGCGCGGGCGTCGTTGTTGCAGGCTGTGTCCTGGTTCAGCCGGCCGCTGAATCGGCATGCGCGAGAATCACACCCAATCAATCCAACACCATAAAGGAGACCCCTATGTCGATTCCCCGGGACCTGCCGGGCACCAAGCTCGGTATCGCTACTGGCGGGACGTCGCTTTTTCTGCTCCTGGTAACCATGACGGGTGGCCTGCAGACCGAATCCTGGGCGGCGGTCCAGGGGCTGGCGCGGGGCTATACGCTGGCCCTGGTCTGTGCCTTCGCGGCACTCGTGCTGTGGACGCTGAGTCGCCAGGCCGGTTTGCAGGCGGTCTCCGAGCGCCCGGTCCTGCTGTGGCTCGGTTACTTCCCGGCGGGTATTGCCCTCGTGGCGGGCGGGATCTGGCTCCTGGCCGACCTGTTCACCGGTCCCGGTCTGCCCTTTCACGTTGGCTGGATCCTAGCGGTTATCGTTTTCGCGGGCGGTCTGCTGCCCCTGGGGCGGCATGCCATCGGTTCGGAGTGACCCGCCCCGGTAGTCGTCGCTGCGGCGCTTCGCTAGATCGGCCAGAGGCGCCCGGAGGCACCCACGACGATGATCACGATGCCTAGGCCGAGATTGATCGCAACGAGCCGCCGTATCCGAGTGAGGTCAGCGGCGGCTCGCTGGTGATCGCCGCTGTTGACGGCGCTGCGAAATCGGCGCCATGGGGCAAAGAAGGCATGGGCGAAGATCGCCACCATGGCTAACCCAAGGGCGTGCATGGCATGGATATAGGCGGCCGCTGATGCGAATCCGGCAAACCGTGTAAACACCATCACATAGCCGCTGATGGTCAGGATGACGACGGCGACCCAGACGGTGGGGAAGAAGCGGGCGAAGACGCCGCGCCATAGCGCCAGGCGCTGAGGTGGGTCGAGCTCCGTGCCCGCAGCGGGTCGCAGAAAGCAGTAGGCGAACGCCATGCCACCGATCCACAGGGCGGCGGCCAGTGCGTGCAGGGCGAGGGGGAGGGCGAATTGGATCATAACGATGGCTCGTAGTAGCTGGGTACTTGGCCCGTGCGCGGCTGCCTAGGCGCCAACGACACGATCAATCGCGGCGCTCAGTGGTCGCGACGGCGCAATCCGCGAGTAGCGTGAGCGGACCGGTCTCCTGGAGATACCGGTAGGCTGCCTCATCCTGGGCGATCATGGCGCCTGCGTAGCCGAGGGCGTTCACGGGCAAACCGCGCCAGCCGGCGATGGTGCGCGGTACCAGCCACAGCCAACGGCGAGTCGCCAAGAGGTTGTAGGGCGCCGGTTGTCGCTCGCCCCTCGGGTCGAACCCGAGGTCGTACCACAGCGCTTCCACCGCCTCCTCCAGGACCGCGGCGTGGGTCTGCGGGGCGTCCAGCCAGCTGCGGTCAAACGCCATGACGCGATGGGCGAAGGGGAGCTCGGGCGCTTGGCCGATACGGCCGTGCCAGCTCGCGCGCGCGAAGACGTCGTCCAGCGGCAGGCCCGCGGCGCCGTCGGCCAGCGGTAGCGGCACCAGTTGGAGATGCTTGTGCGGCTGGCTCGCACCCGCTTCCGCGCCTCCATTGTAGAAGGCTAGACCGTCCAGCCCTGCGAGGCCGAGTAACAGGGCCTCGTAGTCGGCTCGCGTGAGCATGGCCGACTGCTCTTCCCAGTCGCGCGTTATAAGCAGGAGGTGATCCCGCAGGACGTTGAATTTGTTCAGCAGGGCGACGTGCGTCGCTGATAGGCGGCCGACGAACAGATCGGGTTCATAGGGCGGCGTGAATGGGTCGCCCGTGGCCCGGTTGGGATCGCTCGGCGGTTGTTTGCGCTGAACCTCGTTAGAGACTCGCACCAGGAAGGGGATGCCGCTAGCGGGGAGCTGGCGAACCGCGGTATCCAACGGGATGAGGGCGCCGCTGCCGCGGGCGCGTTCGCTCGTCCGTCGCGTGGCATGCGCCAAGTCCGGTGGCTCCACCAGTTCGGTTGTCGTAGTCGCGGTGCCCATGGGCTCGCTCCGATTCGTTGCCGACAGCACAAGCCGGTCAACATCCGCGCGGCTGTGATTCCATTGTAGGGCCGTTGTGCGATGTGTCACGCGTGCTGATTGTGACTAAGGCGGCGGAGTTCCGGGAGCACTCGGGCGGCGCTATCGCGTACGATCCAGGTCACGCGGTCGCTGAGCGGGGTGGCGTCGGGGTTGATCTCGGCGATGTGGGCGCCGTTACGCCGCGCCAGATCGGCCAGTCCAGCAGCCGGGTGTACCTCGGCCGAGGTGCCCACCGAGAGGAAGACGTCACAGGCCTGCGCTGCCTGCGTGGCGCGCTCGATGGCCTGCGGGTCGATCGCCTCACCGAACCAGACCACGCCGGGGCGGACCAGGCCGCCACAGTGGGGACAGGCGGGGGGTGTGTCGACGGCGTCGTCGACTTCCACTTCCCGGCCCTCATTGTGGCACTGGTTAACGCGGATATTGCCGTGGAATTCGATGACGTTGGAGTGACCGGCCTGCTGGTGAAGGCCGTCTACGTTTTGGGTGATCAATCGCACATCGGGTAGCTCGTTGGCCAGATCGGCCAGGGCCCGATGGCCGTCGTTGGCGACAATCTCAGCGAGCGTCTGGCGCCGTGCCCGATACCACTGCCAGACGGTTGTCGGATCGCGCTCAAAGGCCTCGGGGTTAGCGAGCTCCTCGGGCCGGTAATGGGCCCATAGTCCCGTTTGCGCGTCGCGGAAGGTGGGTACCCCGCTAGCCGCGGAGAGGCCGGAGCCGGTGAGCACGGCGATCGTTCGGGCGGCTCCGACGGCTCGGGCCAGGTCCGCGAGTGTTGTCTCGTCTGCCATCATTGTCTTGTCCGTTGACCGTTACGATGGAACACTCACCCTCAAGTCTCCGCATGGCGATGGGGCGTTGCAAGCGCATCATGGACCGCCCACGACGTATCAGATCTATCTCTGGCTTGCGCGCCCGACCCGACTACGGGTAGGTGCCCTCGGCGAATTCTCGTTACCGGGTGGTTGGTACGTCTATACGGGGAGTGCGCGGCGGGGCCTACGGGCGCGAGTGCGGCGACATCTCGGCAATGATAAGCGGCGTCGCTGGCATATCGACTGGTTGCTGCTCGGGGCCGAGGTGGCTATCGAATGGCTCGCGTTATCGCGGCTGAGCGAATGCACCGCCAACCGCGCCAGCGGCGGAGGGATCGTGGTGCCCGGTTTCGGTTCCAGCGATTGTCAGCGGGGGTGTGGCGCGCATCTTCGGTATTTGGGCACGGCTTGGCCTGTGGCTGTGCCGCAGGTGCCGGATAGTCGCCGCCAGCGCTTGGCATATCTACGCAATAGGGCAGGCAGCGACGCCATGAGCACGGTCAGTGACGAACTGCTGGAGACCCTGGATGAGACGGGCCAGCTCTTGGGCTTGGTGCCACGCGGCCGTGTCCATGCCGAAGGGCTATGGCATCGGGCCGCGCACGTGTGGCTCTTCGATGCCGATGGCCGCGTCTACGTCCAGCGACGCAGCGCCACCAAGGATCTCAATCCGAACCGCTGGGACGTCAGTGTCGGTGAGCATCTCCAGCCCGGCGAGGGTTATGGCGATGCCGCTGAGCGTGGGCTGCGCGAGGAGCTCGGCCTAAGTGGTTGCCGGCTGACCCCGCTCGGCGATGTCCGTGGCATCTGTGTGGATCGCCCCGAGCTCGGCATCCATGACCATGAGTACCAGCAGGCCTTTACCGCGCTGGCCCCTGCCGTGCCGCAACCTGATCCGGAAGAGGTGGCGTGCGTGGAACGAGTGGCTACTGGGGCGCTTCGCCGGTGGTTAACGGCCTCACCGGAGGTGTTTACCCCAGGCTTCCACCGGGATATCGAGGATCTAGCGGTTCTGGCCGAGGCGCCGTGACAGGCCTAGCGGCACCGGATCGGTGTCAGTCGATCGGGGCCTCGTCGTGCATCTGGGGGCTTCGCAGGCACTCCTGGAGGACGCTATTTATCTCGTCGATTGCCTTGTGGTCCCAGCGATCATCGAAAACCGTGCCGCCATCGCGCTGGCAGTCGTCGTAGATTAGTCGGTCAACGATGGCTCGCCGGCACACATCAAGGCCCAAGGTCTGGACCTGGGCGCGCGCGTCATCAACGCGCGGCCAGTAATTCGGTAGCGCCCGAATGGCGTTAAACACGACCCGCGGCTGGATAGGCCGGCTGCGCTGCTGGTTGGCTTCGCGCACGTGGTCGGCCATGGCCGGTAGCGCTTCCAGATCGCGTGTCGCGGCGCGCGAAGGAATAATAATGCGATCGGCTAGGCGGAGGGCTGTACGGAGGGCATGGGTATCGCCGGCCGGGGCGTCGATCACCGTGTGTCGATATTGTTTGGCCAATCGCTGGGTGTCGCCCGCCAGATCCTCGCTCAGCAGCTCCCCGGCACGGTGATCGCCGTCGGGCGTTCGGTGGCGCGTCGGCGCGCCCATCGCCAACTGGTTCGCTGAGGGTCGGCGTCCGCCAATACCACTGAGTAGCCCATTAGCGCGACGCGAACGGCCGTATGCACGGCGTTGGTGGATTTACCGACACCGCCTTTCTGATTGGCGACAAGGATCAGCATTCGTCGTCTGGGATGGCGCGTTAGGCCTGTGCCATACGTTGTTGATTGGAATAGAGCGTGACGCGCCTGGGGCGTAGGGTCAAGCCGCCTTGTATTGCTGCGGCCAGGTGACCCGGAGGGCGTTTATTGGGACGGCGTTGGTCCATCAATGCGAGTCCGCGCCATCGCGGTCGGTCCCGGCGCTGGCATCGAAGAGGGTCTCGATGATGCGGCAATCGGCCACCCGACCGCCGCTGCATTGGGCGGTTACCGAGCGCAGCTCGTCAGCGAGGCGCTGGAGACCGGCGATGCGCGCCTCGATGCGTTGTAGGTGGTAGCTGGCAATGCGATCGGCCTCGCTGCAGTCGGCATCCGGCTCACGCGCTAGTGCCAGCAGCTGGCGGATGGTGTCGAGCTCCAGGCCCAACTCGCGGCCGTGGCGAATGAAGCCGAGTTCGCGGATGGCCCGATGGTCGTAGTAGCGATAGCCGTTCGCGGCCCGCCAGGGAGCGGCCAGCAGGCCGATCGTCTCATAGTGGCGGATGCTCTCCCGTGAGCACCCACTCAGGCGGGCGACGTCGCCGATGCGCCAGAAGGTTGTCATCGCATTGACCCTGTAACGGTTACAAGGTTTAGGTTATCTCAATGATTGAGCTGGCGCAGCCCGCTAGTCGCGGCGGGGGCGAGTGCGACTGGCGGATACTGAGGCCGTGGCAAGTTGTCTAGGTTGACTCTGATGATGCTCGTTACCGCAATCCTCGACATGGCGCTAACGGCGGCCCCGTGGCTGCTTCTGGGGCTGTTCGTCGCCGGGCTTGTCAAGGCATTGGTGCCCGAGCACCTGCTGCAACGCTGGGTTGGTGGCGATGGGGTGGGCGGCGTCGCCCAGGCGGCGGTGGCCGGTGCCCCCTTACCGTTGTGTTCGTGCGGCGCGATTCCAACGGCCGTGACGTTGCACCGTGGCGGGGCGGGGCGCGGACCGACAACGGCCTTCCTGATCGGCGCGCCCGGCGTTGGCGTGGATTCCGTTGCGCTCACCTATGCCCTTCTCGGGCCCTTCATGATGGTGGCACGGGTCGTGGGGGCGATGGCGACGGCGATGGCGACCGGTTGGCTCGTGGCCAGCCTTCGCACCCGCGCCGGCGTTGTCTCGAGCGCCAGTGGCGACGTCGCGGGCGAGGGCAGCGGTGATGACTGCTGTGCCGGTAACAGCGACTGTTGCGGAGTGACTGATGGCGCCAATGGCACGGCGGCGCCGGATCGGATAGCGCGCCTGCGCTACGGTTTGGGCTACGCCTTCGGCGATCTCTACGACGAGATCATTCCATGGATGGCGGCGGGCTTGGTACTCGCGGGCGGCCTCGGGGTGTTGGTCGAGCCGGCGACGCTGGCCGAGATCGGTACCGGGCCGCTCGCGATCATTGTCATGGGCGTTATCGGCATCCCGCTGTACGTTTGCGCCACGGCCGCCACCCCCGCGGCGGTGGGCCTGATCGCGGCCGGCGTGTCGCCGGGGGCCGTGATTACCTTCCTGGTCGCTGGCCCCGTGACGAGTCTGGCGACTTTGGGTGTGCTCCGCCGAGAGATGGGCAATCAGGTGCTGGTCCGCTATCTCGCGGGGATTTTCGGCTCCGCCGTGCTGCTGGGACTCACTGTGGATTATGTCGTGGCGACGGCCGGTATTGATGTGATCCATCAGCTGGGCAGCGGCGGTGCCCTGCTGCCGTACTGGCTCAAGATGGCGGCCCTGGTGTTGCTGGTGGGGATCGCCATTCGGCCCCTGCGGCGGTTCGCGGGCCGCTGGACGGGGCTGAGCGCGCTGCCGAGCAAGGCCTGAGACCCGGGACGCGGGGTGGCCTCAGACACCCGGCCCCAGCGGTATGTCGACGGCGAGCCAGATAGTGAGTAAGGCAGGCCAGACGACGACGGCGAAGCCGAGCCGGAGATTACCAGGCGCAGCTCTCAATGACGCTCGCACTATTATGCCGCGATGTCCGAATGCGATCCCGGGTAGGTTTCATCCCGCTCAGGGGATCGACGCCGGGGGCAATGCGACGAAGCGATGGGAGGGGGCGGTTTGTTGAACTCGCTGCTGGGCAGGGTCGTCGGCGGCATCGCACTTACGGTCGTGGTGGTGTTGTTGGTCGTCGATTGGGGGCGCGATGTGCCTGAGCTATCGCCGTTATCGCGCGATGCCCGTGTACTCGCCTTCGGCGACAGCCTCACCCACGGCACGGGGGCCAGTGCGGAGGCCAGCTATCCGGCGGTGCTGTCGCGTCGCCTGGACCGGCCGGTTATTAACGCGGGCCGGCCGGGTGAAACCTCGGGTGAGGGGCGCGAGCGGCTAGCGGCCACGCTCGATCGCACGAAGCCGGATCTCGTCCTGCTCTGCCATGGGGGCAACGATTTTCTACAGGATCACGAGCCGTCGCGGATACGTCGCAATGTCCGCGCCATGATCGAGCAGGCGCGTGAGCGCGGTATTGAGGTGGTATTGATCGGCGTTCCAAGCCGCGGGATTACGCTCGCCACCGCGCCGCTATACGAGGATCTCGCCGCCGAGTTCGATGTGCCGTTGGTTCGGGGCGTGATCGGCGATATCCTTGCTGAGCCGACGCTGCGTTCCGACCGTGTCCATCCTAACGACAAGGGCTACCGGAACCTGGTGGACGCCGTCCATGAGGTGCTGGTCGAGTCAGGGGCGGTTACACGCCCCTGACGAGGCCCGCTTACGAGCCAGAGGCCTTCTTCTGGAGGCTCTCAAGATGCTTAACGGTCGCTTCGCCACCCATCTTGGCGTAGTCCGCGACATCCCAGCCAAAGCGGTCATTGGTCTCAGCCGTCGCGCCGTTGTCCATGAGAACCGTCATGGCCTCGCGATGGCCCTGCTTAGAGGCAACCATTAGCGCGGTACGCCCGTTCTGGTCACGAGCGTCCGGTTTGGCCCCCGCCTCAAAGAGCATTCGCATGATCTCGGCGTCGCCGCGTCGCGCCGCTGCCATGATCGCGGTCTTATTGGAGGCGACGGCGGTGGCATTAACGTTGGCGCCGGCATCCAGTAGCATCTGGACCGCTTTGGGGCTCGCGTTACCGGCGGCCATGATTAGCGGTGTTCGCCCGCCAGGGTGCGTGGCCGTGGCGTCGGCGCCCTTATCGATCGCCTGCTTGATGGCCTGATTATCGCCATCCTTAATGGCCTCGAAGAGGGCCTTATTCGCTTGCTCGCCGGCCAATAATGGACTGCTCGCCAGGCCTGCTGCCACCAGGGCGGCGGTCAGGACCGACCGTTTTAGGGACCAATGCATCGATTCTCCTCCTACGTCGTTAGGCTATTTATTAAGTTCTGTGGGCTGTTGGCAGGTTCCTGCCAGCTAGTATCGGTTCATCCGGTAACGGCGCTAGCCGATGCTGCTTCGCCACTCGGTGGGCTAATGGTGAACATAAGCTCCTCGCCCGCCAACCCGTCCCGTACGCGGTCGGCTAGAATATCAATCAACGCCGGGTGGTCGCCTGCTAGCGGTGTCATCTGGGTGCGTAGCTCCGGATGGCGTTCCTCGGCCTCGCGGCAGATACCGGCGACATCCCCATCAGGCCCGGCGTGGCGTCCCGGTGATAGGAACAGCATGGCGATAACTACGTGGCCCTGGTTGAAGCCCGGCTGGTCCAGCAGCCGCTCCAGTAGGGGCTCGTTGAATCGATACTCGTCGCCATCCCGGCGCTCCATGGATGCGCCGACAATGCGCTCCGCACGGCCGGCCAACAAGGCAGCGAGTTGGCCGGTCAGGACGTTCCGAACCGCGGTCACTTCCGGGATCGGGCTTCCGTGATCGACGACGGCAATAGCGGGCGGCTCGTCGGTGTGTGCCACGGAATCGACACCATCGCGCAACGCCTCGGCCAACCGGAGGTCGACTCGCCCTTGGGGGTCGACTAGGGGTTTGGCGACGGTTACCCGGACCTGGGGGTAGTCCTCGTGGAGCTGGCCGACTCGCTCGGGTAGATACTCGGTCACGGCTCGCGTCGGGCCGAAGAACAATGGGATGACGAGGATTTCCTCCGCCCCCTCCCTCGCTGCTCGCGTCGCGGCCGGGCCGAACGTACGGGCCGGCTGCCCGTTAAGCTCCTCGCGCGCGACCTTGTTGGAGTGCAGCAACGACACGGGCTCGACGGTGGTGCCGCAGCGCTCCGTGACGGCGGCCGCGAGTTGGCGCAGGTTTAATGTCGAGCTCGCTCGAAGTGACCCGTTATCGATAAGAAAGATTCGGCGGTCGCGGTTGCTCATTCCCCGTTTCTGCCTCCCCCGTACGGGTCATCCTGGATCGCTGGTGTCAGTGATCGTTGTCGTTGCTCGCTGAACGCCATGATGATGCTTAGTCGCCGGTAGCGACCCTCGGCCGCGTCCCAGCGTAGACAGCTAACCGCCAATGAGCCGCTTCCACCAGGGCCTGTTATCCTTGCCTGCTTGGGCGTCGTTAGCCGCTTGGGCCTCAAGCTCGGTGGTGGGATCCTCACCGTGGACACACAGCTTGAGGAAGTCATCGACGATCGCCTTATCGAAGCGGTATGGATCGAACGCTATGCCGTGCCGATCGAGCATCCGCTGTATTTGGTTCTCCAGTGGTACGTATTTCATCGACCAGTCGGCGAAGTACCTGTCGTCGACGTCCTCGAACGTCAGGATCTTGACGTCGCGATGGCGGGAGTCCTCGGCGATGCGGTTATAGAGCTCGTCCACCGTGGCGCGCTGGCCCTCGAGGGCCTGGAAGAAATAGCCCTCGCCGTAGTGGAGCACACCGCCAACCTCCTTGGCCCGGTTGTTTCGTCGCGATGCCGCCAGTATCCGCGCGACCTCAACCTCGATGCCGCCGGAGCGATCGGATTTAAAGGTCGCGGTACTTGCGTAGGTTAGTCGGACAAGGTTTGAACTCATCAATGATTCCGTCGAATTGCCGCTATATAACTACCGCCCTCAGCAGGATACGCTGCCCGCCGCGCCACGCGCCAACGTCGCGCCAATTGTTCAGCGCTTCCCTGGCCGCGCGACTTGACCGGCCCAGCGGGTGCGACCGACGATCAGGCGTCTTTGCCAAAACAGGAGGAACGACCATGAGTGACTCGGGCGTCAAGACCGACGAAAAGAAACAGCATTTCGACGACATCTACGTTGCTGAATCGCCTGTGCCGTTCAAGGAACGGATCATGGACGAACTACAATATGTCTCAGACGATTTTAATCGCCTTACGTTCGACCGACTGATCCTGCCTTGGGTTCAACAGCGCGCGGCTGGTGCCTCGCCGGTGGAGGTGGTGGATCTGGCCGCCTGCTTTGGCAATACCACCATGGCCACCGTCAACGGCATGAGCTACGACGCGATCCGCGCCAATTGGCAGGATGAGAACTCGGCGAAGCAGGTGGCTAGTGACCGGCGCTTCCCGGCCCATGTGACCGGCATCGATATCTCGGCGAATGCCATGGCCTATGGCGCGTCCGCGGGCGTTTTCGACGACACCATCGTGTCGGATCTGAACCAGCCCGATGCCTCAGCTCGCCAGGCCGTGGATCAGGCCATGGCGAACGCCGAGGTCGTCATCTCGACCGCCTCGCTGGTGTATCTCGATTCGTCGACCGTGGAATGGCTGGTGGATGCCTTTGCGCGCGGCAGCGGCGAGGGCTATATGCTCGTTAACTTCCTGAACCCGTTTGCGCTTGAGAAGGCTGACGAGGCCAAGCAGGCGCTGCTCTCGCGGCTGGAATTCGTCGGTAGCATGGCCTCCCGGCACCGGCTGATGTCCAGCGTTGAGCGCGCCAACTATCCGGGTGAGGAGTGGGCTATGCTCGAGATCTGGGTGCTGCGTCGCCGCGGCTGAGTCGCGCTGCGGGCGCGGACGCACGGGCGCGGCTAGCCGACGGGCGTGGCGAGGACTACGCCCGTCAATACGGACGCGTAGTGGCAGCCGGCCGCGACCAGCACCATCGCGTGCCAGACCGCGGTATGGAACTTCATCCGGTGGGCCATGAAGGCGGCGATGCCAAGCGTGTAGATCACGCCACCGGCGACGAGCAGCGCGAGTGGTAGGGCCGGTAGTTCCTCCCAAAGGGCGCTCAAGGCGGGCAAGATGCTCCAGCCCACGAGTAGGTGGAGCGCGATGCTGGCGCCATAGCCGAGCCGTCCCGCGAGCTTGAGCCCAGCGCCGACCGCGGCAACCAGCCAGACGAAGCCGAGCAGACCGATTCCCCATCCGGTTGGCAGGACCACTAGGCCGAAGGGGCTGTAGGTACCAGCGATCATCAGGAAGATGGCGGCGTGGTCGAAGCGCTCCCGCCAGGCAGCGGGCTCCTCCCCCAAGCGGTGGTTGGCGAGGGTCGAGGCCACGAGCAGGGTTAGGAGACCGACGCTATAGACGCCAATGGCGAGGAGTACCCGCCCCTCTCGATACCAGGCGGTAAGGACGATCAGGAAGGCGACGCCGACGACGGCTAGGACGAGGCTGAGGTAGTGGATGCCCCGGTCCGCCCACTCTTCCGCGCGACTGTAGGCACGTTCCGAAATGGCCATGGGCTCGGTTGAAGACAATCAGGCAACGCTGTAGGCGCGTTGGTTGTGAAGGAAACTGCCGTGCGGATTCTAGGCGCTGGTATCGTAGCGCGCCAGCGTTGTAATCGTTGCTAGGCGCCAAGCCGGCAGCGCTCGCCGTTGGCGCGGGTAAGGTCCCCTTTTGGTAGCGTTGGCGTCGGGCTGCGCGTGTCGTCCAGCGGTGGCGGTGACGGCCGATCCATCAGCGATACAGCGACGTCGTTCGGGAGGTGTGCGGTTGTTGGGCGAGCTTGGCTTGGACACAGCCACGGTGGTGACCTTCGGGGGCTACTTCGCCGTCATGATGGTGTTGGGCGGCATCGCCTACCGGGCCACGGCTGGCCTTTCGGATTATCTGTTGGGCGGTCGCCGCTTGGGCGCCGGCGTGGCAGCACTATCGGCCGGCGCCTCGGACATGAGCGGCTGGTTGTTGATGGCATTACCGGGAGCGGTCTACGCCCAGGGCAGCAACCGACTTTGGTTGGCAGTTGGGCTCGCCCTCGGCGCCTATATGAACTGGCGCCTGGTTGCTCAGCGGCTGCGCCGCTACACGGCACTGGCCGGCGATGCCATTACCTTGCCGGATTACTTCGAGGGCCGTTTCCAGGATGACCGACGCATCCTGCGCGTCGTGGCGGCCATCGTGATCCTCGTGTTCTTCGCCTTTTACGCGGCGGCCGGCATGGTTTCGGGGGCCAAACTGCTGCAGACCACTTTCGGGGTCGGCTATCAGGCCGGTCTCTTTGCTGGAGCCAGCGTTATTATCGCCTACACCTTCCTGGGTGGTTTTCTGGCGGTGTCCTGGACGGACTTCGCTCAGGGGCTACTCATGGTGGCCGCGCTGGTTGGTGTGCCGGTCGTGGCGTTCGACAGCCTGGGCGGCTGGTCGGCGACCGTGGCGGCGGTTGGGGAGCTAGGACCGGGCTACAATGACCCCCTCAACGATTTGGGCGTTGTAACCATCGCCTCCCTCCTGGCCTGGGGGCTGGGTTACTTCGGCCAGCCGCATATCCTGGTGCGTTTTATGGCGCTGCGATCACCCGGCCATGGTCCCCGTGCCCGGGCCATTGCGGTGACCTGGATGGTCATCGGCCTGCTCGGCGCCATGGCGGCCGGCTATGCGGGCATCGCCTATGTGGCTGCCAACCCGGCGCTGGTGGGGGAGGACTTTGATAACGAACGCATCTTCCTGGTGCTAACACGCGCCTTGGCCGATCCGTGGCTGGGCGGGGTGTTACTGGCGGCGGTCTTGGCGGCCGTTATGTCCACCATCGATTCCCAGCTCCTGGTCGCCTCCAGCGCCTTGTCTGAGGACGTCTATAAGCCCTTTGTTCGTCCCCATGCCTCGTCCCGCGAGCTCGTCTGGATCGGCCGCAGCGCCGTGCTGGGTGTCGCACTCGTGGCCCTTTGGATCGCTCGCGATCCGGATAGCGGCGTGCTGGGACTTGTCAGCTACGCCTGGGCGGGCTTCGGGGCCGCTTTCGGCCCGGTGATCCTGCTATCGCTGTTCTGGCGCCGGATGACGGCCAATGGGGCGTTCGCCGGCATGGCGGCTGGTGCCGTCACCGTAATCGCCTGGCGCTGGGCCTCGGGCGGGCTCTTTGAGCTCTACGAACTCGTGCCGGCATTCCTGGCGGCAAGCCTTGCGATTGTTGCGGTCAGCCTGGTTCAGTCGCCCCACGACGGTGTGGTCAAGGTATTCGACGATGCCGATCCGCGGTCCGAGTAGTCTGCCCGCTCGGCGGCGCTCGGGAGCGCGGTTAGGGATCGTCGGTTGAGGCGCTTATCGATGGCGGCGCTAGCGCGGAGTGGGCTGTGATGGGCGAAATGGGTGATTGGCTACCGAGCGGTGATGCGGTATCGCGCCGCGTCCATGTCGGCGGTGGCCACATGCACTACGTCGCCGCCGGCGAGGGCGAGCCGGTGGTGTTCCTCCATGGCAACCCGACGTCGTCGTATCTGTGGCGCCGGGTCATTCCGCGCGTCGCCACTCAGGCCCGCTGCATCGCCCCTGACCTCATGGGCATGGGCTGCTCGGACCCCCCAAGGACAGGCCACCGCTTCGACGACCACTACACCTACTTGCGCGCGTTCATTGATGCCCTGGGATTGGAGACGGTGACGTTCGTGGGGCACGACTGGGGCGGTTCGCTGGCGTTTCGCTACCTGAGTGAGCGGCCTGAACAGGTCCGGGGGCTGGCGTTCATGGAGGTCATGCTTGAGGCGCTGACCTGGGCGGAGATGCCGCTCGATTTCCGGTTCGGCTTTCGCCTGATGCGCACGCCGGGTGTCGGCTGGCTGATGCTGAGTGTGGCCAACCTGTTCGTTAACGCCGTTTTGCCTATGGCGACGAAGCGCCGCCTGCCTGCGGCGACGATGCGGCGTTATCGCGCGTCCTACCCGAGCGTGGCAAGCCGCCGAGCGGTGCGCCAGTGGCCCTGTGAGGTCCCGCTCGACGGGCGTCCTGCCGATAATGCGGCGACCTTCGCTGCCTACGCCCAGGCGCTGCAGCAAAGCCGGATCCCAAAACTCCTTTGCTACGCCTCGCCGGGGGCGGTTATTGGGCAGCGGCGGCGGCAATGGGCGGAGGCCAATCTGCCGAATCTGACCAGCGCCTACATGGGCGAGGGCATCCATGTCCTGCCCGAGGAGCACCCCGAGGCGATCGGCGATGCCGTGGCCAGCTGGTATCAGACGCGGGTCGCCGCAACCGATGGCCGGGACCAGGGATCCTAATTTCCGCCTTCGAGGTGGTCGCGTTACCTCCTTGCGAGGCCGCAGTCGAGCCGCCAGGGAAGGTTTATGGCGTCCCTCGGCAGGAGCTAACGCGACTACGCGCCCACCTGGGGGTTACATCATCAGAATTGCTGGGCGGCGACGCGCTCGATTGAACCGGTGGCGGTAACGCGCTAGCGTTGCACGCCCCGGGCGCCGGGCTCGGTGCCCGGCGTCGTCGTTTATCGAGGTGTGGATGGCTATTCGGGTGGGGCAGGGCATTGATGCGCATCGCTTCCAACAGTGCGGGCGCCTGATATTGGGTGGCGTCGAGATTCCCCACGATTACGGCCTAGCCGCCCACTCCGATGGGGACTGCCTCCTGCATGCGGTTAGTGATGCCATCCTCGGTGCGTTAGGGGCGGGCGACATCGGCGTGCATTTCCCGGACAGCGACCCCGAGCTTGCCGGCTGCGATAGCCGCGAGTTGCTCCGCCGGGTGGTCGCCATGGCGGACGACGAAGGCTGGGCTGTGATGAACGCCGACGCCACCGTGATCGCCCAGCAGCCCCGGCTGGGTGAGTACATCGCGGCCATGCGAGAGACCCTGGCACGCGATCTGCGCAGCGCCGAGACGGCGGTGAACGTCAAGGCCACGACGACGGAGCGTATGGGTTTTACCGGACGCGGCGAGGGCATCGCGGCGATGGCGGTGGTGCTGATTGGTGGCGTCTGAGTCCGAGGCCGATACCCCGCCGTCGCCGTGGGGGGACGTGTTGGGGACGGCCGTGTTGCGTGCTGAGCCCGACGACTTCGTGGTGGAGGAGCTCCCTCTGGTGGCCCCTAGGGGCGCTGGTGAGCACCTACTGGTTCGGCTCCGCAAACGCGGCTGGACCACACCCGCTGCGGCGGATGCCCTGGCGCGCGCCTTCGGTGTGGCCAAGAGTCGGGTGAGCTACGCGGGCATGAAGGACCGCCATGCGGTTACCGAGCAGTCCTTTAGCCTGCATGCCCCCGGCCAGGATGTGCCTTCGGCACCGAGCCTACCCGATGGTCTGATCCTGCTCGCCGTCCAGCGCCATCACCGCAAGCTCCGGCGCGGGGCGCTGCGCGGCAATCGCTTTCGGCTGCGCTTGCGTCAGCTGGACGCGCCACCGGCGTTGGTCCACCGCCGGTTGGCCGCGATCACGCATCGGGGTGTGCCGAATTACTTCGGGGCCCAGCGCTTCGGGGCGGGCGATGGCAACGTCGCGGCGGCCCGGGCGTGGTTCCGGGGTGACTGCGCGCCGAGGGACCGACGCGAGCGCGGCTTTTGGATCTCGGCGGCGCGTAGCCGGGTGTTTAATGCGCTCGTTGCCGCCCGGGTGGCCGAGGGTAGCTGGGATCAGGCGGTCACCGGCGATCGCATGATGCTCGATGGCCGAGGCAGCCTGTTTAGCGCCGCCGATGAGGAGCCCGCCGTGTTGGCGGCGCGTCTCGCTGCCGGCAGCGTGCATGCCACGGGTCCGCTGCCGGGGCGCGCCGGCAAGCTACCGGGCGCCGAGCCGCTACCCGAGGTGGAGTGCCGCGTGCTGGCCGCGTATCGGGAACTCGTCGATGGTCTGAGCACCCTGGGGGTCGACGCGGATCGCCGCGCCCTGCGCGTGCACGCGGGCGATATGGCGTGGCACTACGAGGCACCGCAGACGCTGATGATCGGCTTCAACCTGCCGGCGGGCGCCTATGCGACCACCGTGCTGGGGCAGGCCTTCGAGTTGCGGGATAACAGCGCTCAGCCGAAGGCCAGCACCACGTAAACCGCCCCCGTGCCGCCATCGATGGTGGGCGCGGAACAGAACGCCACGACCTCGTCGCGCTGGCGTAGCCAGCGATCGACCTTGCCCTTGAGTATCGGGCCGCGGTTGGTTGAGCCTTTGCCCTTGCCGTGTATGACCCGTACGCAGCGGATATCGCGGAACCGGCATTCGATCAGGAAGCGGCTCAGCTCATCGCGCGCGGTCTCGACCGTTTTGCCGTGCAAGTCCAGCTCGGCCATAACGCTGAACTGGCCGCGCCGGAGTCGGCGTAGCAGCTGCCGGGGCTGGCCGGGGCGCAGATAGCTCAAGGCCTCGCCGCGCTCGGCGCCCCAGGCCTCATCCATCTCGCCGTGGCGGAGCTCGTCGAGGACGGCGCGGTCGTCGGCGAGGCGCTGGCGTGGCCGTGGCGCCGGGCGGCGCGCGCCGGTATCGGCCTCCGGCTCGGCGTTCAGCGGGCGCACGTCGCTCATGGCCTGGCGAAAGAGGTCACTCTCGTTATTGTGATCGTCATCGCTCACGGGCGTGGCTCCTCAGCTGCCCATGATAATCGTAACGGAAACGCGCGGCGTTGCCGAGTTTCAGGGGCTTGCTAGATGCGTATACTAGGGTCCATTGCGACTAGCGGTCAGGGACTTGGGCTGACTCGACGATGTATGTGTTGGTGACTAATGACGATGGCTACGCCGCGCCCGGTATTCGGGCCCTTGCGGACGCCATGCGCGAGCACGCTCGTGTAACCGTGGTGGCCCCGGACAAGGACAGGAGCGGGGCGAGCAACTCCCTGACCCTGGATCACCCCCTACGCGTCCATTGGCAGGGCGATCAGGTCTACCGCGCGGATGGCACCCCGACGGACTGCGTGCATCTGGCCCTGACCGGCTTTTTGGACGACGATCCCGATATGGTTCTGTCCGGGATCAATGCCGGTCCCAACCTGGGGGATGACGTGCTCTATAGCGGTACTGTGGCAGCCGCCCTGGAGGGGCGGTTTTTGGGGTTGCCATCGGTAGCGATCTCGCTGGCTAGCCATGCGGATCGGGCGCATTATGCGACGGCGGCCCGGGTGGCCTCGGTGATCTACGAACGCATTAATGCCGACCCCCTGCCAGCGGATACGATACTGAACGTCAATGTCCCGGATTTGCCTTGGGACGCGTTAGCCGGCTTTGAGGCCACACGGCTGGGGCAGCGCCATCGCGCCGAGCCGTTGATTCGCGCCGAGGATCCGCGCGGCCGGCCGATCTACTGGATCGGGCCGCCGGGCCCCGAGCAGGATGCGGGTCCGGGGACGGATTTCCATGCCCTGCGTCAGGGCTACGTCTCGGTGACACCGATCCAGGTGGATTTGACGCGCTACGATGCCCTCGACCAGATCGCCGGCTGGGTGGGAGGTCTGGGATGATGGACCGCGATCGGATCCAGGGGATCGGCATGACCTCCCAGCGCACGCGCGAGCGCTTGGTGCGCCATCTCGGTGATCGCGGTATCCGTGATGCGCGCGTGCTCAATGTTATGCGCTATACGCCACGCCACCTGTTCGTGGACGAGGCGCTGTCCAGCCGAGCCTACGAGGACACCGCCCTGCCCATCGGTTTCGGCCAGACGATCTCACAGCCCTGGGTCGTTGCCCGCATGACCGAGGAGCTGATTCGGGATTGGAACCCTTCGAAGGTGCTGGAAATCGGTACCGGTTCGGGCTACCAGGCCGCGGTATTGGCCGAACTGGTCGATCAGGTCTACACCATCGAGCGGGTGCGTGGACTCTACGAGCGCTGCCGCAACCTCTTCCGACAGCTCGATCGACACAATATCCACCAGCGATTGGGCGATGGCGCTGACGGCTGGCCATCCGCCGCGCCGTTCGACGCCATCCTACTAACAGCGGCGTCGGAGCGGGTGCCCGACGCCTTGGTGGCACAGCTGCGCGACGGCGGGCGACTCGTGGCGCCGGTGGGGGGTCAAGGAGAATCCCAGATGCTGGAGGTTATGGAGCGCCGGCCCGACGGCACGCTAGCGCGGCAGTCGCTATCCGCTGTTGCCTTCGTCCCCATGCGGGAGGGAACGGAGTGAGGCTTTTCGGGCCGCTGTATGATTGGACGCTACGCTGCGCCGCGCATCGGCGGGCGCCCTGGTTCCTGGCGGGGCTGAGCTTCGCCGAGTCATCGTTCTTTCCCATACCGCCGGACGTGATGCTGGCGCCCATGGTGCTAGCCCGGCCTCGAACGGCCTGGCGGTTGGCGTTTATTACAACGCTCTTCTCGGTGCTGGGCGGACTCGCGGGCTATTTCATCGGCGTCTTCGCCCTGGAGCTGGTGGAGCCGCTGATCATCGAGGCTGGCTATCGAGGTGCCTATGACCAGGCGCAGGCTTGGTTCCTCGCCTGGGGGTTTTGGGTCGTCTTCCTGGCGGGCTTCTCGCCTATCCCGTATAAGATATTCACGATCACGGCCGGCGCCATGGTGGTTCCCCTGCTTCCGTTTGCCGTGGCCTCGCTGATCGGGCGTGGCGCACGCTTTGCAATGGTAGCCGGTCTCGTGGCCTGGGGAGGGCCGCGCTTTGAGCCCTGGCTTCGGCGATATATCGATTGGATCGGTTGGGGCGTCGTGCTGCTGTGCGCTGTCGCGGCTGTGGGCTACATCCTGCTTTGAGCCGGGTCTATCGGGCCGCTGTAGTGGCCTGCCTGATCCTCGGCCTCGCTGCGTGCACGACGCACTCGGGCAGCGACCCACCGGAGCGCGCGCGCGGTGACCCGCCAACCGTTTACACGGTCCAACGCGGCGACACCCTGTACTCGATCTCTTGGCGCTACGGGCTCAAATACCGCCGGGTCGCCGCGTGGAATGATATCGGCCCGCCTTACACCATCTATCCCGGTCAGGAGTTGCGCTTACGTCCGCCGGTCGACGATGGAGCCGCCTCGGGCGGCGGCAATGACGCCGCAGCGACCGCTAGTGGCGGCCAGGCAGGGGGCTCACGGGGCAGCAAGCGGACCGCTTCCGGTTACGACTGGCAATGGCCCGCCGCGGGGGGCGTCGTGAGCGGTTATGGAACGACCGACTACGGCAAAAAGGGGATCGCCGTGGGTGGCGAGCCCAATGGGCCCGTTCTCGCAGCGGCGGCTGGACGTGTTGTGTACAGCGGTAATGGCCTGCGCGGCTACGGCAATCTCGTGATCGTCAAACACGACGACACCTATCTGACGGCCTATGGCTACAACGCCGAATTGCTGGTGCGCGAAGACGAGACCGTGGCGCGCGGTGATCGTATTGCCCATATGGGGAAGACCCCGGGCGGTGAGATCGCCGTCCATTTCGAGCTTCGGCGCGACGGCCAGCCGGTCAATCCCCTCCAGTATCTACCCAAGCGGTAACGCAACCGAGTTCCTGCCATCCCTGATCGCTAGCCCTGGCGTTGATCGTTGGCATTCGCTGAGTTGGCCCCAAGTCGTGACAGATGTACGGGGCTAAACGTCTTACCGCGTGCCGAGAAGCCCCTGTTGTAAGCCCGGTAATGGCGGTTTATAGTCCCAAAGATGGTGCCAAAACCCAGGGATTATACGGGTTGACGTAGCAAGCGGGTCCGCCACTAACAGATGACGCATAAGGAGCGTTGGGATGGCTAGCAAGGAGTCGGCCCAAGCGGTGGAGATGTCTTTCCAGGGGCAAGGCCGGGAGGGTCTGGAGCAGGGGGCTGAGCGCGAGATGGCGCCGGCTCAGCCGCCCTTACCGGAGGCAACGGAGGAGCCCGAGGTCGATACGAGCCCGGCGGTTGCCAGCGGTAATGAGGCGGCATCCCAGGCGAGCCTCGATGCCACCCAGACGTACCTCAACGAGATCGGCTTCGCTTCCTTGCTCAGCGCCGAGGAGGAGGTGCACTACGCGCGCCGCGCCCACAATGGTTGCGCTGCATCCCGCCAGCGCATGATCGAGAGCAATCTCCGCCTGGTGGTCAAGATCGCGCGGCGTTACATGAATCGGGGCCTGGCGTTCCTGGACCTGATCGAGGAAGGCAACCTCGGCCTCATTCGGGCCGTGGAGAAATTCGATCCCGAGCGGGGTTTTCGCTTCTCGACCTACGCGACGTGGTGGATCCGTCAAACCATCGAGCGAGCGATCATGAATCAGACCCGCACGATTCGGCTACCCATCCATGTGGTCAAGGAGATCAACCACTACCTGCGCACCACCCGGCAGCTGTTGCAGCAGCTCGATCACGAGCCCAATGTTGATGAGATCGCGCAGGCCATGGGGCGTTCGCCCGAAGCGGTGCGGCGACTCATGGGCCTCAACGAGGGTGTTTCATCCGTGGACACGCCGATCGGTCGCGATGCCGATCGGACGTTGGTCGAAACGATTCCGGATGAGATCACCCCGGATCCGTTCGAGACCCTTGAGGACGAGGAGATCCTCAAGCATGTTGATGCGTGGCTGGATCAGCTAACGGCTAAGCAGCAGGCCGTGCTGCTGAGACGCTTCGGGCTCCGGGGCTACCCCCGCATGACGCTAGAGGACCTTGGTGCCGAGATCGGGGTGACGCGGGAACGAGTGCGGCAAATCCAGATCGATGCCCTACAGCGGCTGCGTCGGCTACTCGAGCGCTCCGGCTTCTCCGAGGAAAGCATTTTCGGTTAGGCAGACGGTCGGGCTCTGGCGTACCCCGGTGCGCGGCAGCCGTTAGGGCTTGACTAGACCACGAGGGCAGCGACGATCCGGCGGCCCTCCGCCATGAGCACATTGAAGGTGCGGCAGGCCGATGCCGTATCCATGACCTCTAGACCGACTTGATGATGGACGATATCGCGCATGACCTCGCGCGGGGGAAAGCACTGGGTTGGGCCCGTGCCGAGGAGGATGATCTCCGGATCCAGATCGAGCGCGGGCTGGAGGTCGCTGGTCGCGAGCGTGCTTACATCCTCGACCGACCAGGGGTGGTGCAGCTGCGTTAGCGATAGCACGACACCGGAGTGGTAGACGGTCTCATTGACCGTCAGCTCACCCGGATTGAAGGAACGAATCCGGTAGACCCCGTCGCCCGTCTCGCGTGTGAGTTTCATCGCGATCACCACCGATTGCCGTTCGGAATGCTTTGAGGGTAGAGGATTGGGGGCACGCGCGTCGAGCGATCGGGCTGGCGCGCCCGCGGGCGTTTGACAGCCATCCCCCCGGCGATTAGGTTCCCTGCGTTGGGCGCCCGGATTGCCGTTATCGGCTGCCGAGCGCATGCGCGACGCGCCTCACACCTAGCGATGACAGGGGTCGCCTTGAACCAGGACTTTCAGCGCATCAAGCGCCTGCCGCCCTACGTCTTCAATATCGTCAATGAGTTGAAAGCCGCTGCGCGGGCGCGCGGCGAGGACATTGTCGACTTCGGTATGGGTAATCCCGATCAGCCAACGCCGCGCCATATCGTCGATAAGCTGGCGGAAGCCGCTCAGCGCAATGACACGCATCGGTATTCGGTATCGCGCGGTATCCCGCGTCTGCGCAAGGCGATAGCGAACTGGTACAGGCGGCGTTATGACGTCGCGCTCGATCCGGACCGGGAGGCGATTGTTACCATTGGCTCCAAGGAGGGGTTGGCCCACTTGGCGCTGGCGACACTCGGCCCCGGCGATGCGGTTCTGGTGCCGAATCCGGCGTATCCCATCCATCCCTACGGCGTCGTTATCGCGGGCGCGGATATTCGCCACGTGCCGTTGGTGCCGGGGGTCAACTTCTTTGCCGAGCTCGAGAAGGCGATTAAGGATACCTGGCCCAAGCCCAAGATGCTTATCCTTAATTTCCCGGGCAATCCGACCACGCAATGCGTCGATTTCGAGTTCTTTGAGCACGTTGTGGCCATCTGCCGGGAACACGGCATCTGGATCGTTCATGACTTGGCGTATGCCGATATCGTCTTCGACGGTTACAGGGCGCCCTCGATCCTTGAGGTGCCAGGGGCTAAGCAGGTGGCCGTCGAGAGCTTCTCGCTATCCAAGAGCTACAATATGCCAGGCTGGCGTGTCGGTTTCCTGTGCGGCAATGAGGAATTGATCGCCGCTGTCGGGCGCATGAAGTCCTACCTGGACTACGGCATGTTCACGCCCATCCAGGTGGCGGCGATCTCCGCCCTGGAGGGGCCGCAGGACTGCGTTGACGAGATTCGGGATACCTACCGCGCCCGTCGGGATGTACTGTGTGAGGGGCTCAACGCCGCGGGCTGGGAGGTCGTCAAGCCCAGCGCGACGATGTTCGTCTGGGCGCGCATCCCCGAGGCCTATCAGGAGATGGGCTCGCTGGAGTTTTCCAAGAAGCTGTTGAGTGACGCCAAGGTCGCGGTCTCCCCGGGCGTCGGCTTCGGCGCTTACGGCGATGACCATGTCCGCTTCGGGCTGATTGAGAATCAGCACCGCACGCGGCAGGCGCTGCGCGGCATTAAGCAGATGTTCCGCAACGACGGTGTGATGAAGGAGGTAAGTTTTTGAAACCGGTAAAGCTCGGCCTGCTGGGTCTCGGAACCGTTGGCGGCGGGGTCGTTAACCTGCTGGAGCGCAATCGTGACGAGATCGGGCGGCGTGCGGGCCGTGAGATTGAGGTCGTGCATGCGGCGACACGCCACCCCGATCGCGCGCGCTCCTGCAGCATCGAGGGGATTCGGGTCAGCACCGATCCGATGGCGGTAGTCGATGACCCCGAAACGGAGATCATCATCGAGCTCATCGGCGGCGAGACCGCGGCGCGCGAGCTCATCGAGCGCGCGATTGACCAGGGTAAGCACGTGGTCACGGCGAATAAGGAGCTGATCGCGAAGGCCGGGAATGAGATCTTCGGCAAGGCCCGGGATCGCGGGGTGACGCTGGGGTTCGAGGCGGCTGTCGCCGGCGGCATCCCCATCATTAAGGCCGTTCGTGAGGGCCTCGTTGGCAACCGTATCGAATGGCTTGCCGGCATCATTAATGGCACCGCCAATTTCATCCTCAGCGAGATGTTCTATAACGGGCGTGAGTTCGGTGATGTGCTCGCTGAGGCCCAGCGGCTGGGCTACGCGGAGGCCGATCCGAGCTTCGATGTCGACGGCATCGATGCGGCCCACAAGCTAACGATCCTCGCCTCCATCGCCTTCGGTATCCCTCTCCAATACGACCGCGTCTATATGGAGGGGATTGGCCACATCAGTCGTGATGATGTGGCCTACGCCCAGGAGCTTGGTTTCCGCATCAAACACCTGGGGATATGCCGTCGTAATGACAGCGGCCTGGGCCTGCGCGTCCATCCGACCCTGGTGCCCGAGCGCCAGCTGCTGGCCAGCGTGGACGGCGTCATGAACGCCGTCATGGTCAATGGCGATGCCCTGGGGCCGACCCTCTACTACGGCGCCGGCGCTGGTGCCGAGCCTACCGCCTCGGCCGTGGTCGCAGACCTGGTGGATGTCGTCCGCGAGTTCACCCTCGAGCCCGAGAATCGCGTGCCCTATCTCGCCTTCCAGTCCCACGCGCTGTCCCATGAGGTCGCGCTTCCTATGGAGGACGTGGAGACGGCGTATTACCTGCGTCTTTTGGCGCGGGATAAGCCCGGCGTTTTAGCTGAGGTCGCTCGCCTCCTCGCCGAGGAGGGGATTAGTATCGAGGCGATCATCCAGAAACAACCGGAGCCCGGCGCCTCCGAGGTGCCCGTGATCATCCTGACCCACCGGGTTCGGGAATGGCTCATGAATCGGGCCTGCGAGCGCATTGAAGCCCTGGAGGCCATCGAGGGTAGCGCCGTGCGTATTCGCGTCGAGACGCTTGGATCGTGATCGCCAACCACTGCCTTTAAGGAACGCCGCATGCCATTCCGCCCCCGCTATACGGGCCTTATCAACAAGTACCGCGATCGCTTGCCGCTGGCCGACCACGCGCCTGTCGTGGGCTTGGGCGAGGGCAATACCCCGCTGATACGGCTCAACAACCTACCCCATAAACTCGGGCGCGACGTCGATCTCTACGTCAAGTTCGAGGGGCTCAATCCCACGGGCTCGTTTAAGGATCGGGGCATGACAGTGGCCGTGACGCGCGCGGCATCTTTGGGCAGCAAGGCGATCATCTGTGCCTCCACCGGCAATACCTCGGCCTCGGCCGCGGCGTATGCCGCCCGGGCGGGCATGACCGCCTTTGTGTTGATCCCTGACGGTAAGATCGCCCTGGGTAAGCTGGCCCAGTCAATCATGCACGGCGCGGTCATTATGCAGATCCGCGGTAACTTCGATGCCGGGATGCGGATCGTTAAGGACATGGCCGAGGAGGCGCCGGTCACCATCGTTAACTCCGTTAATCCGTATCGCCTGCAGGGTCAGAAAACCGCTGCCTTTGAGATCGTCGAGGAGCTCGAGCGCGTACCGGATTACCACTGCCTACCGGTGGGTAATGCCGGCAATATTACCGCTCACTGGATGGGCTATACGGAGCTGGCGAAGGGGGCGCGCGAACAGGGCACTGAGGCCTGCGGTTTCTGCGGCGGGCGCTGTCGCTACCACTGCGGCATCGTTCGCGAGCGCCCCACTATGGTGGGCTATCAGGCTAGTGGCTCGGCGCCCTTCAGCCGCGCCGCTATGGTGGATGAGCCCGAGACGCTGGCGACGGCGATTCGTATCGGCCATCCCCAGAGCTGGGACTACGCCTGGTCCGTCCGTGACGAATCGGGCGGCTGGTTCGATGAGCTCGACGACGATGCCATCCTCGCCGCCCAGCGCACGCTGGCCAGCGAAGAGGGGGTGTTCTGTGAGCCGGCGTCCGCAGCGTCCATTGCCGGTGCCATGCGGGATATCGAGCGAGGCGATATTCGCGAGGGCAGCACCGTGGTATGTACGCTCACCGGACACGGCTTGAAGGACCCGGATATCGCGAGCCGTTACATGGAGGAGGCGGTGACGACCGTCGATGCGTCCAATCAGGCGGTTCGCGATGCCATTCTCGGTCGTCTGAATTAACGCCTTGACGAGCCCCGAACTCGACCTGCTCGTTCCCGGACTGCTCGGCCCTGTGCCGCAGACGGTGGCTCGCGCGATTGGCGAGATCGGCGAGCAGCCGATGTTGCGGCGCCTGCTCGCGCGCGGCCGCCCGAGGCGAGTCGACGCCAACCCCACGGATGCCCTGGTAGGGCAGTTGCTCGGGGCGGCGGCACCTGGTGCGGCGGGCCCCATTGCGGCGGGTCTGCTGGACGACCGAACGGGCTACTGGTCGCTTGCTGGCGGTTGTCACCTGATCGCGGATCGCGACCGGCTCATGGTCCAGGCGGGTCCCGCGCAGCGGCTGACGCGCGCCGAGGCGGATGCCATAAGTACCAGTTTTAACGCCGCTTTCTCGGAGGATGGCTGGCAGCTCCACGCGGTGGCTGGCCAGCTGCTCCTGCAATCGGCACACCCCTTACCCGCCTCACCGGTGCCGCTACATGAGCTCAGCGGTCATTACCTGGATGACCATCTGCCAGGCGGTGCCGAAGCGCGCTCGTGGCGTGCGTTGCTCAACGAGCTGCAGATGCTGTTGTTCGAACACCCGGTGAATCAGGCGCGCGAGGAACAGGGAATGCCCCCGATTAACGGGCTTTGGTTCTGGGGTTGCGGCGAGGCTATCGACCAATTGCCGCGGGTTGCCGATTGCATCGCGGCTGACCATGGGGTGCTGCGCGGCCTAGCCCGGCTGTCTGGGGCGCACACCATGTCGCCCGTGGAACGCTTGTCGCAGCTCGATCCCGGTCGCGGCGATGCGGTCGCCCATTGGACGGGAACGGCCGATGCCCTGGCCGTGGGTGATGCCACCGAGTGGCTGTCGGCACTGGCCCGTTTCGAGCAGTGTTGGGCCCAAGAGATCCTCGCCGCCCTGGATAACGGCAGCTGGTCCACGCTGCGCTTGCACGTCGCCCCGGGGCGTTACTGGCGCGTTCGGCGCAACGATCTTAGGTGCTTCTGGCGGCGCGTACGCCCGCTGAGGCGCTACGTGACGACGGTCTCGGAGGGCGCTTGACGCGGCTCGTCCGCCGCCCCCTGGCCAGTGACCCCGATGACCTCCCAGCGGCTTGGCATCCGGTTGTTCGTCGCGTATTGGCGGCTCGCGGCATCACCAGCGCCGAGGATCTGGCCATGCGTCCGGCCGCTCTCGCCAGCCCGGATCGTCTAACAGACGGCTCTCGCGCCGCCGGCCTAATCGCCGACGTTATTAGAGACGGCGGCGCCATTCTGGTGGTGGGCGATTTCGATGCCGATGGCGCGACCAGCTGCGCCCTCGCGGTGCGGGCGTTACGGTCGCTGGGTGCGCGTTCGGCGAGCTACCTGGTGCCCAACCGCTTTGAGTACGGCTACGGTCTCAGCCCCGAGATCGCGACCGTTGCGCTTGCACAGGGGCCTGATGTGGTGGTCACGGTCGATAACGGCATTACCAGTCACCCCGGCGTATCGCTGCTGGAGGACGCCGGGGTACCCGTGGTGGTGACGGATCACCATCTCCCCGGTGAGTCCTTACCGGATGCCTCAGCGGTGGTCGACCCCAATCGGGACGATGATCCGCATCCAGGCAAATCCCTGGCCGGCGTGGGGGTCGTGTTCCACGTTATGCTCGCCGTGCGAGCATACCTGCGCGAGGCGGGTTGGTTCGCGACGCGCGAGGAGCCGGCGTTGGCCGAGCTCTTGGATCTGGTGGCGTTAGGCACGGTTGCCGATGTCGTCACCCTGGATGGCACCAATCGGATTCTGGTCGAGCAGGGGTTACGACGCCTAAGAGCGGGCGCGTGCGTCCCGGGTATTCGGGCGCTTATCGATCTGGCCGGGCGCGATACGGACCGGCTTAACGCGGCCGATCTGGCTTTCGCGGTAGCGCCGCGGCTGAATGCGGCGGGTCGGCTCGACGATATAACGGTCGGCATCGAGTGCTTGCTCTGTGATGATCTCGAGCAAGCGGCCGAGCTCGCCCATCGGCTGGACGCGCTGAATCGCGAGCGCCGGCGTATCGAGGCTCGGATGCGCGATGAGGCCATCGCGACGGTGGAGGCGCTACAAGACCAGTTTGAGGGCGACTCCCTGCCCGCAGGGCTGTGCGTGTGCGCCGATGACTGGCACCAGGGTATCGTTGGTATCGTCGCTGGGCGCGTCAAGGATTACTTCCGTCGCCCCGTGGTGGCGTTGGCCCCAACGCCGGACGGCGGCGCGCTCAAAGGCTCGGCGCGTTCCATTGCCGGCGTCCATATGCGCGATGTTCTGGCCTCGATCGATGCTCGGTACCCGGGTGTTATCGAGCGCTTCGGTGGCCATGCGATGGCCGCGGGCTTGACCCTCCCCACGGCCCAGCGGGAAGCCTTCGAGACGGCCTTCGATCAGATCGTCGCCGAGCGCATCGGCCCCGAGATCCGGCAGGGATGGCTCTACTGTGACGGGCCTCTGGCGCCCGAAGACTTTAGTTGCGAGCTCGCGGCGACGCTTCGCACAGTCGCCCCCTGGGGGGAGGGTTTTCCGGAACCGCTATTCAGTAACCGGGTTCGTATCCAGCAGCGGCGCGTTGTGGGCGAACGCCATCTCAAACTGGTCGTCGCGCCTGAGGGCAACGGGCCGACGCTCGACGCAATCGCCTTTAATGCCCTGGATTACGGCTGGGAGACCATTGGCCAAGAAGCGTTGTTAACCTATAGGCTCGATCTAAATTACTATCGTGGCCGGGAGCGGCTTCAGCTGGTGGTTGAGCACATCCACGATGGAACATCCGGTGAATACTCGGAGATAAGATGACCTGCCCGATCTGTGAACAGGTGCCGACAATCAGCGATCAGGCCGGTGAGTTATTGCTCGCACCAGCGCTCGGTCACACCTTCGGGCGCGTTAAAGAGCGTCTTGAGCGAGATCTGGGTCCGGAACGACTGCATCGCTACGGTGGCAATGTCATGAGTATCGCGGTTGCGGATCATGGCCTAGGGGGTATGCTCCGGCGGCTGGGCGAGCAGCTAACCTCGATGGAAGCGCGGGACTGCCCTGCGCTCTTTCTGGAGGCGGGCGAGGTATTTGATCCGGGCATGCTCACCCGTATGGAGTATGCCGAGACCCTGATCGGGCGGGCGCAGAGCATCTGGCTGGCCGACATGATCGAGGAAAATCGGCTTGAGATGCACTTCCAACCGATCGTTGAGGCGGCCGATCAGCGCCGCCTATTCGCCTACGAGGCATTGGTGCGCGGCCGCAGCGCCGACGGCGGACTTGTGCGGCCGGATGAGTTGTTTGGTGCGGCGCGCGCCGCGGGCATGTTGTTTGTCCTGGACCGGGAGGCGAGGGTAACCGCTATTCGGGATGCCCAGCGCCACGGCATCGAGGAGCGTGTGTTTGTTAACTTCAATCCGACCTCGATCTACGACCCCAACTATTGCCTGCGCACGACGTTTGAGGTGGCTAAAGAGGTCGGTTTTACGCCCCATAATCTGGTTTTCGAGGTCGTGGAGAGCGACCAGGTCGAGCAACCGGATCACCTGCTCGGTATCCTCAACGAATACCGCGCCAATGGCTTCCAGGTGGCGCTGGATGACCTTGGTGCCGGCTACGGTTCACTGAACCTGCTCAACCAGCTGCAGCCCGATTTCGTTAAGCTCGATATGGGGCTGGTTCAGGGTGTTCACCGCGATAGCAGTCGCCAGTCGATCTTGCGCAACCTGCAGTCGATGGCGGCCGATCTGGGTACGCGCGTCATCGCCGAGGGCGTTGAGGAGGCCGCTGAGGCTGAGTGGCTAGCGGCCATCGGTATCGATTACCTCCAAGGCTTCTATTTCGCCCGCCCAGACTCGTCGCCGCCCAGCCTTCTCTGAGGCGGCACCTCGTGCCCTCGGTTAGGGTGCCTGCGATTCGTCCTGGTTGACGGGCGCCGGCGGCTCTGGGGGTTCTGGGCATAATCGATTCCGCACAGCCGCGTCTTTATGGCGCCTCTCCTTACCGCTGTGCCAGGCGCTTCGGGCTCGCTCGACGCCCCTCTCAACGGCGAGCGGCAGGATAACGACGAGGTCGTAGAGCGTCGCCAGGATGCGGCGGATCTGGACCGCGGCAATAGCGAGCACGTCGCCAATGAGCGCGATGCCGTAACCAAGCGTCGACGCGGCGCCCAGACCGAGGACACGGGCTTGGCGGATGAGTGCGTCCAGCGGCACCGCCACGGCAGCGACAGCAAACGCCAGCCCAATGGCGATAAGGCTGTGGAGGAGGGCGGGGAGCCACTCGAAGGCCAACGGCCGATTGGGCCGAACAACGGGCTGGCTATCGAGGAGGATGCCAGGCTCCCAGGTTATCGATGTTGTTCCCGCGGCGATTAGGTAGTCACGCGTCCAAGCGAGGCCAGCCATCGTGACAGTCAGGGCCGCCACGAGCAGGCCCGCCGCAACCGCGATGCCGCGGCGCACGCGCGGATCAGCCCAGCCCGCCTCTGGGAAGAGCTGTGTGACGCCGACGCTGTCCAAGAAGGCGCCGCCGCTGACACCGAGCAGGACTAGGACGCTAACCGCGATAACCTCTGTGAAGGCAATGGGGCCCAGCTGTTGAACGGCTGGCGCCATAGCCTGGAGGGGGGCGGCAATGAGGTGAAAGCTGACCACCGCCGCCAGCCCGATAGCGGCCAGCGAACTAATACTCAATAGACAGCGAGGCGCGAGGCGCGAGGCAACCCGGCGGGCGACGCTGCCGCGCGAGCTCACCAGGGTACTGTAGTGATCGATCTGCCGGTCGAGGCGCTGTGTCTGCGACTGAAGGCGCGTCATGGTGTAGTCCAGCGAGCTCAGGCTGCGATCCATGCGGCGCCACAGGGGCTGCATGCGCTTAAGAACCCGATGACGGCGCTGGCTCGCCGCCCGGTAGGCAAGGAGCGCCTCGTGGCAAGCGCGATCCAGGGTGGCACGGAGGTCTTCGAGCATGCGGCGCACCGATGGGTCCTCGCGCGCCGGCAGCCGTGTGATCGTCTCGATGGCCTCGAGCCATTCAGGCGGCGTCGGTGGCGCCTCGACGGTACTGCGATAGTCCTCGTCCACGCGCTGTATCTGCTCGTGGAGCTGACGGTGGAGGTGGGGGAATGAGGCGAGATCACGCGCCAGAGTCGCGCCCAGTCGTTCGAGCTGGCGGCTAAGCCGGCGCTCGACCGTTTCTCTGGCCAGCTGGATGACAGCGCCCCGGGCGCGGCGCCGATTGCGTCGGCCGGCCTCCCGACCCGCCTTGGCAAACCGTCGGCATAGGTGGGTGACCAGAGCCGCTGAGTCGCGCAGCAGGCGATGGGCGTGCCCGCGGGCTAGGTAGAGGAGGGCCATGGCGAGTAGAGCCGCCAAGGCGCCGAGGATAAGCCCCTGCGGCGAGCCCCAGGTTACGAATATTGTGCCTTCCATCGGCATCCCCCTTGATTGAGCACTCGCAATGCCGAGAACGAAGCCCCGGCGCTCCCACGCGCCGGGTCACTAGGTCTTGCCCCCAGCGCGAGTTCAGGCTTATACGATCGTCGCTACCGTGAAGACGCTGGCGATCTCAATCGGACCTGACGGTCTCGTAACCGCCGACGGGGGTCAGGGTTGATCCCGTTTCGAGGTCACTCAGGTCTGCCGTTATGCGCGCCGCCTCGCGTGCCACGAGGTCGGGTAGATCGTCCGCGTCGATAGCACTCGCGCTGTTAACGGGATCGCGACCCATGGCGCGTAGTCGGCGATTGAGGGCCTCCAGCCTCTGGTCTTCGCGGTCGGCTTGCTCGCTACGGCGTTTGGATTCCGCCAGGGGTACCCTATCCCGCTCGCGGAGTTGTTGTTCCAGATCCCGCTCAGCGCGTAGGGCAGCCAGCGTTGTGCGTTCTGCTACGCGTTGGTGGTAACGGTCCGCGAGGGTGTCGACATAGTGCTCCGGGTTGCCGACACGCTCGAAATCGAGGGCGTCGATCTTGTCCCACGGCAGGGCGTTGTCCTCGTGACGCTCCGAGATGTCGCCCGTGGCTTGCAGCAGTTCAGCCATGTTGATATCAGGCTTAACGCCGCGTTTCTGCGTGCTAGCCCCCGTAATTCGGTAGTACTTAGCCCGGGTGAACTTCACTGAGCCCGCCTTATCGTCGGCAGCGAATTGGTAGCGATTCAGATCCACCAGATCCTGGACGGTGCCCTTACCAAAGGTCTGATCGCCCAGTACGAGCCCCCGGCCATAGTCCTGCATCGCGCCGGCAAAGATCTCGGACGCCGAGGCGCTGCGGCCATTGACGAGGACGGTGAGCGGGCCGTCATAGGCGAGCAAGCCATCGTCGTCATCACGCAGGACGTTGCGTTGCCCGCTGCTGTATTCGACCTGGACGACGGGACCGTCCTCGATGAATAGACCCGTCATCTTGGCCGCTTCCTGGAGCGAGCCGCCGGTGTTGCCGCGCAAGTCGATAACAAGTCCGTCAAGCGGCTCATCGGCACGCAGCTCCTCGATCAGCCGGGCGACATCCGTCGTTGTGCTGCGCCCGTTCTGGCCGTCGTCGGGCGAGAAGTCGTGGTAGAACGAGGGTAGCTCGATAACACCGATGCGTTGCTGGCGCGCGCCGTGATCGAGGGTGAGCAGACGGGATTGGGCGGCGCGATCATCGAGCACGATCTCGTTGCGCTTGATGTCAATCATCTTTCGGCCGCCACTGTCCCCCGAGAGGATCTCGAGGCGTACCACGGATCCCTTGGGGCCGCGGATGAGCTGGACGACATCACCCAGTCGCCAGCCCACAACACTGACCATCTCCTCGTCACCCTGGCCAACGGCCACGATACGATCACCGGTGCCCAATTCGCCGTCCTTGGCCGCGGGGCCGCCGGCCACTAGTTCGGTCACTTTGGTGTACTGGCCCTCTATCGTGAGCATCGCGCCGATGCCCTGTAGGGACAGGCTCATGTTGATATTGAAGTTCTCGCGCGTACGCGGCGACAGATAATTGGTATGCGGATCGAACAGCCGAGACCAGGCGTTCATGTAGATCTCGAAGACGTCGTCGGCGGTGTACTGCGCGACGTTGCGCGCGAGCTGCGCGTAGCGCTCCTCAAGCCGGTCCACGGGTAGTTGCTCCCCGTCGTTGTCGGCAAGCTTGAGCGACAGCACATCGTTCTGGATGCGTTCCCGCCACAGCTCGTTCATGGCCTCGCCACTGGTGGCCCAAGCGGCGTCCTCGCGCTCCAGCGGGTAGGAGCCGTCGTCCTCAAGGTCGAGTTCGGATTGCAGCAGCTCGCGAGCGTAATCGCTGCGCTGCTGGACCCGTTCCCGGTAGACCCGAAAGATTTCCCAGGCCGCGTCGAGCTCACCCTGCCTGAGCTGATCGTCGAGCTTGTGGCGATAGCGCTGGAAGTCCTGGACGTCCGACGCACGGAAGTAGAAACGCTCCGGGTCGAGGGCATCCAAATAGGCGTTGAGCGCGCCGCTCGACAGCTCGTCATCGAGGTCGCGCTCGCGGTAATGGTGGTTGGTCAGAAGCTCGACGATGATCTGGGCCGAGGCTTGATGCCGGTCCGACGGGGCGAGCTCGCCATCGGATGATGCCGATGCGACGGTGCCCGCGCCCGGAAGGATGAGCAGCGCGGCGATCCAGCGTGCGATTGGGGTCATGTTGTGCCTGCCTCTAGGCTCTTGCGAACAATCTCGTGAACATCATTGGACAGCAAGCCGCGCTCGTGTATTCGCTGGAGCTCAGCGTGCATGAGCTCGCGTCGTTGCTCATCATAGCGTTGCCAACGGCTCAAGGGGGAGACCAAGCGCGCGGCAACCTGCGGGTTAAGCGCATCGAGTTCCAGAACGCGGTCCGCGATAAACCGGTAGCCAGCCCCGGATAGGTCATGGAACCGCACCGGATTGGCCTGGGCAAAGGCACCCAGCAAGGCCCGTATCTTGTTCGGATTGGAAGACGAATAGCCTGGGTGGCGCTGGAGTCGGCGAACCCGATCGAGGGTATCCACCCGCTGCGATGTCGCCTGTACGCGCAGCCACTTATCGATGACCAGGGGGTCGGCCTGCCAACGCTCGTAGAATGCCTCGAGCCGTTGCTCTGCCTCGCTGGCCTGGGTATCCGCCAGCAGGTATAGCGCGGCCATGGTATCGGTCATGTTGGTGGCTCGGTCGTAGTGCGCCAGCACGCTGTCGAGCCCCCTGGGCTTATCGACGGCCGCCAGGTAATCGAGAAGGACGTTACGTAGGCGTCGTGCGCCCATGCTGACGGCGTCCAGCCCGCCGTCTGCGGCGTCCGAGAGCTCCTTGTAGCGCTGCCGAATCGTGGTTTCGAGCGATATAGCGAGCCGGTAGCGAAGCCACTCGCGTGCCGCATGGATGCCGTCAACGTCGACGCGATCCATCTGCTCGCCCACTGTGGTCTCCCCGGGTAGCGTCAGGGCCTCGGCGACCAGGGCGGGATCGGCTTGGCGATCGGTTAGGGTGTTCAGGAAGGCCCGGTGGAAGCCCTGCGGTATATCCCTGAGCTCACCGGCGCACGAGCGATGGATCAGGCGCATGGCTAGGCGCTGACCGGCGTCCCAACGGTTGAATTCATCGCTCTCGTGGGCGAACAGGAACGCGAGATCGTCGTCGCTGTAGGCGTAGTCTAGCTCAACGGGCGCCGAGAAGCCGCGCAGCAGCGAGGGGATAGGGCGCTGCGGCACGTTCTGGAAGACGAAGGTCTGGTCACGCTCGCGCAACTCAAGGCAGTGCTCGGCGGCGGATTCGCCGTGTTCCAAGTTGGCCCGGATCGGCGTTCCCCGATCACCGAGAAGGCTGGTGAGGATCGGGATGTGGAAGGGCAGCTTGTCGCTTTGCTCCGGCGTCGCCGGTGTTTGCTGATGGATGTGGAGTCGGTAGCACTGGCCTTCGGCGTCGTAGTCGTCGCGTACCGTTAGTCGTGGCGTACCGGCCAGTTCGTACCAGCGTTTGAACTGGTCCAGCTCGGTGCCGTTGGCGTCGGCCATGGCGGCAAGGAAGTCCTCACAGGTGATCGCCTGGCCGTCGTGCCGATCGAGATAGCAGGCCATGCCGCGGCGGAAACCCTCGGCACCAAGAAGTACATGGTACATCCGGATAACCTCGGCGCCCTTGAGGTAGACGGTCGCGGTGTAGAAGTTATTAATCTCTTGATACTCGGGCGGGCGCACGGGGTGCGCCATGGGGCCGGCGTCTTCTGGGAATTGGGCCGTTCTCAGGCTCCGCACTGCCTGTATTCGCTTCACGGCGTCGGCGCCCTGGTCGGCGGCGAACTGTTGTTCGCGGAAGACTGTTAGTCCCTCCTTGAGGCTGAGCTGGAACCAATCGCGCAGGGTAATGCGATTGCCAGTCCAGTTATGGAAGTACTCGTGGGCGACGACCTCCTCGATGTTCTGGTAGTCCGTATCCGTGGTTCGATCCGGCTGCGCGAGGACGTACTGGGTATTGAAGATGTTGAGGCCCTTGTTCTCCATCGCCCCCATATTGAAGTCGCCCACGGCGACGACCATGTAGTGGTCGAGATCGCATTCGAGGCCGTAGGCCTGCTCGTCCCAGGCCATGGCCTTCTTGAGTGATGCCATGGCGTGTTCGGTGCGGCCCGCGTTGGCATGCTCGGTGTACATGGCCAGCCGTATCGTGCGCCCGGAGGCTGTACGGTGGCTATCGGCATGGCAGTGCAGGTCGCCCGCTACCAAGGCGAACAAGTAGCTGGGCTTCGGGAACGGATCCTCCCAGCGCACCCAATGACGATGGTCGTCCCGTTCGCCACTGGCGACCGGATTGCCGTTGGCCAGAAGTACCGGATAGGCGTCCCGATCAGCGGTGATGGTGACGCTGTAACGCGCCATGATGTCGGGGCGATCGGGGAAGAACGTAATGCGCCGAAAGCCCTGGGGTTCGCATTGCGTACAGAACATGCCGCCCGAGCGGTAGAGGCCTTCCAGGCGCGTGTTATTAGCGGGATCAATGCGCGTCTCGATGTCCAGCTGGAAGCGTTCGCCCACGCTATGGACCCACAGGCCATGGGGCCATTGCTCATAGGCGTCGGTTTCGAGGCGCTCACCGTCGACGGCCAGATGCTGTAGTTCCAGATCGTCGCCATCCAGCCATAGCGGGGTACCGGCTGGCGTTCGGGGATGACGGCAGCCATGCAGACGCTCGGCGACCCGTGTGTCGTGGGGTGCTAGGTCGAAGCGTAGTTCGACATGCTCGATGCTGTAAGCGGGCTCTTCATAGTCCACCAAACGGGTGGCTGGCGCCCCGGTATCGTTCATCTCAGGCCTCGCTAGGTTGGGTCACCGCTAGGTATCGTTGCAGCGAGCATCGCCAGTTTAACGGACAGCGCGCCGCAATGCCGCCGCCATAGCCTGTATACTAAACGGCTTAATCTGAATCGCGGAGTCGTTGATGTTTATGCCCGCCTTCTGGTCCTTTGGGCGCCAGCGCGAGGAGCAGCCCGAGCTCGAGGTGCGCCATCGTCTTCCCGATGAGCGGCGCTTTAAGACCCCCCTCGTTTTCGTCCATGGGGCCTTCGTCGGCGCTTGGTGCTGGGACGAACATTTCTTGGCCTGGTTCGCCGATCAGGGCTTTGAGGTTTTCGCCCCAAGCCTGCGCGGGCATGGCACGAGCGGTGGACGGCTGGAGACCAGCGGTGTCCTCGATTATGTTGATGATCTAGCTTCGGTCATCGCGCAGCTGCCCGTTGCTCCGGTGATCGTGGCGCACTCCATGGGGGCGCTGGTTGCACAACGGTACCTGGAGTCGCACTCGGTGCCTGCGTCCGTGCTCATGGCCTCGGTGCCTCTGGCGGGGCTGACGGAGTCCTCGATGCGGCTGCTCAGTGGCGACCCCGTCTTATTGGGGCAAATGGCGCTGATGCAGATCGCTCCAAGCGCCGTCGATCCCCGGGTTGCCCAGCGCGCCATGTTCTCGGAGGACCTCGATCCCGAGCTCTTGGCTCGCTATGCCAGCGCGACCCAACCGGAATCGCAGCATGCCCTGTGGGATATGACCTTGGGCGTGCTGCCGCGACCGTGGCTGGTGCCGAGGCACCCCATGCTCGTTATCGGCGCGGAGAATGATCGCCTCTTCTCGCCCTCGGAGGTGGAACGAACCGCGGCGGCCTACCATGCGCCCGTTCATATCGCCCCTGACATGGCGCACGCCATGATGATCGAAGCGGGCTGGCAGGGCATTGCGGAACGCATCCGGGACTGGCTTGCCGCGACCGGCATCGACTGACGCCGTGCCCCCGCCACGCGGTTACCAGCGATACTTGTCCCACATCTCCGGGTTGGCCCAGTTACTCGGGCTGAGCCAGTCGGGTGTGTGCTTGTAGGTCGCGATGTCGAAGTGGAACAGCGCGCAATCGGTGTCCCCGTGACGGCAATCGGCGAGGTGGGTGTAGCCGCAACCGATCAGGTTATGGCGCGACCAGGCGGGATTCGCCTGGCCGCGAACGATGATGAGTACGCGTCGCGCCAGCAGGTCGCGAAGCCGCGACAGCACGAGATGCAGGTTTTTGTCATCGAGTTCGGCGTTGGAATCCACTATCGCCAAGTCGACCAACCCACTCACGGGGGCGTCCAGAACCAACGCCGCCTCATCGGGGCGATAGGCCCAGCGTTCGCCGAGATTCGGAAGAGGGATGTCGTCGTCGACGACGGTTAGGGCCGTCTCCGGGCTAATGGCCG
>CAJXKP010000017.1 GCA_913055565.1 uncultured Ectothiorhodospiraceae bacterium | reverse complement strand
GCCGTCACACCGACACCCGCCTTGATCAGCGGTACGAAGATGGTCACGAAGAAGCGCGGCCAGCCGTAGCCATCGATGTAGGCCGTCTCGTCGACCTCACGCGGCACGCCCGACATGAAGCCCTCTAAGATCCAAACGGCCAGCGGCACGTTAAATAGGCAGTGCGCGAGCGCAACCCCGATGTGGGTGTCGAACAGGCCGACGGTGGAATAGAGCTGGAAGAACGGCAACAGGAAGGCCGCCGGGGGTGCCATACGGTTCGTTAGCAGCCAAAAGAACAGGTGCTTGTCACCCACAAAGCTGTAGCGCGAGAAGGCATAGGCGGCCGGCAACGCCACCGTCAGCGAAATTACCATATTCAACGTGACGTAGGCGATGGAGTTCAGGAAAGGCCCGTACCAGATTTCCTGGCTCAGGATCTCCTTGTAGTGCTCCAGCGTTGGATCCAGCGGTATAATCGAGAAGGTCGTCATGATGTTGTCCGTCGTCTGGAACGACATCTTGATGAGCCAGAGCAGCGGCACCATCAGGAACACGATGTAGAGCGCGAGCCAGATAAAACGAAGGCGGCTCGAGCCCGAGGTCTTCATCCTCTTGGTCGTCGTGGCCACGGCGCTCTTGCTCTCGCCAGCAGCCACGCCTTGGGCGTCAGTCGTCGCCATTGTGCTTACTCCTGTTCCTTGCCGACGTTGAGCAGGCCGATGTAGAAGACATAGCTGAGCAGCAGAATGATCAGGAAGTAGATAATGGAATACGCTGCGGCGTAGCCATAGTCCGACTGCTCGATGACCTTGATACTCAGCTGCTGACTCAACAGGGTCGTCTGATTGCCGCCACCCGTAAGCGTGAACGGCTCGGCGTAGATCTTGAAGCTATCCATAAAGCGCAGCAGGACGGCGATCATGAGCACGCCCTTGAGCTTAGGCAGCTCGATGTTGCGGAAGATCGCGAAGCGCGAAGCACCATCGATACGCGCCGCCTGGTAAAAGGCCTCCGGAACGGACTGCAGCCCCGCGTAGGACAACAGCACCACGAGCGACGTCCAGTGCCAGACCTCCATGACGATCATGGTCATCCAGGCGTCGAACACATCCCCGGTGTAGTTGTAGTCCATGAACGTGTTGAGACCCCAACCGAATAGGCCGATATCGGGCCGGCCGAAGATCTGCCAGATGGTGCCGACCACCGGCCACGGGATAAGCAGCGGCAGGGCCATGAGCACCAGGCAGGCCGACACCACAGCACCACGACGGGGCATGCACAGGGCCACGCCGACGCCGAGCGGCACCTCGATGAGCAGCACAATCCCCGAGAACAGGAACTGGCGCCCGAGAGCACGACGGAACGCGTCATCGGTCAGGACATCGGTATAGAACTCCGTACCGACCCAGGACGACGTACCGTAAAGGATATCCTGAAAGGAGTAGTTGACGACCGTCATGAGCGGGACGATAGCGCTGAACGAGACAATCAGCACCACCGGCAGCACCATGAGCCAGGCGCCTTGATTTACCGGTCTCTCCATTATTCTCTCTCCTCCCCCTGAACCACTGGTCAGCCGACCAATTCGCTGTCCGCGTAGAGCTTGGTCCACTGCGGCGGGAACACCAGTCGAGCGTTATCGCTGCTAGGCACCGCCTTCTCCTCATCCATCTTGAGCTGGAGTCGGCGGCCATCACCCATGGTCACGGTGACGATCTGGAAGTTGCCCAAATCCCGGATGTCGTCAACGTTCGCGGGCACGCCCTCCTCGCCCTCATCCGCGAAGCGCAGGAATTCCGGCCGGATACCGAGCTCGAGTTGCTTGGCATCGCCCGGGGCCCTGTCGGCGACGCCCTCGGCCAGGTCGATACGGTGGCCATCCACGACGGCCGCACCATTGTCGAGCCGGCAGTCCATGAAGTTCATACCCGGGCTGCCAATGAAGTAGCCCACGAAGGTGTGGGCGGGCTCCTCGAACAGCTCCTGCGGCGTACCGAGCTGAACGACCTTACCACCGTAGAGGACGACCACCTTATCGGCGAAGGTCAGGGCCTCGATCTGATCGTGGGTAACGTAGATCAGAGTCAGGTCGAGCGTCTCGTGGAGCTCCTTGAGCTTACGCCGGAGCTGCCACTTCATGTGCGGATCGATGACCGTGAGCGGCTCGTCGAACAGTACCGCGCCAACATCCTCGCGCACGAGGCCGCGCCCCATGGAGATCTTTTGCTTTTCATCGGCGCCCAAGCCCACGGCCTTGCGATCCAGGCTCTCGGTTAGCCCCAACATGTCGGCGACCGTCTCGACCCGTTCCTGGATATAGGACGGCTCCATGCCGCGATTCTTAAGCGGGAAGCCGAGATTCTGCCGGACGGTCATGGTGTCGTAGATCACCGGGAACTGGAACACCTGCGCGATATTGCGGTGCTCCGGTTCCAGCCGCGTAACCTCCTGACCATTAAACAGGACCTGACCCTCGCTCGGCTTAACCAACCCCGAGATGATGTTGAGCAAGGTGGTCTTGCCACAGCCGGAAGGCCCGAGCAGGGCGTAGGCACCGCCGTCCTCCCAGGTGTGGTCCATGCGGCGCAGGGCGTAGTCCTCGGGCCCCGAGGGCATCGCCATGTACGAGTGCGCCAGCTCTTTGAGATCAATACGTGCCATATCCGAACTCCCTGATCAGGCGGCGTGGGCGCTACGGGCACCGGGCGAGGCGACGAGACTGTCATCGTCACCAAAGGCGAACAGATGGGCCGGATCCACGTAGACCGTGAGCTTATCGCCTAGGTGATACTCGTGGACACCATCATCTTGCACTACCCACTCACTGTTGCCGCGGCGCATGTGGATGAAGGTCTCCGAACCCGTAACCTCCGCCACGTCGACATTTCCCTCGATGGGGAGGTCGACATCCGTCTGCGGGTTGACCTTGACGTGAGAAGGCCGAATGCCGATGCGATACCGCCCGTGCGGCAGGTCGCGGAAATGGTCCGGCGGCTGGAAGCGCTCACCGCCCCCGAAGGTCAGGCCATCGTCGGAGATATCGCCGTCCAGGATATTCATCGGCGGATCACTGAACACCTGCGTCACCGGGATCGAATCGGGGCGATGGTAGACCTCAGGCGTAGCCCCGTACTGCACGAGTCGCCCTCGATCGAGGACGGCCGTATTACCGCCCAGCGTCAATGCCTCCATGGGGTCGGTGGTGGCATACACCACGATGGAGTCACGCTCCCGGAAAATCTCGCTCATCTCCTCGCGCAGCTCCTCGCGGAGCTTGTAGTCGAGATTGACCAAGGGCTCATCCATGAGCAGCAGCTCAACGTCGCGCACCAGCGCCCGCGCCATGGCAACGCGCTGCTGCTGCCCCCCGGATAGCTCGCCGGGGAGCCGGTCGAGGAGATGCTCGATGTGCAGGCGCTCCGCCTCGTGATGCACCCGCTCGCGGATCTCGGTCTTGCTTATCCGGGCGATCTTGAGCGGCGACGCGATGTTGTCGAAAACGGTCATCGCCGGGTAGTTAATGAACTGCTGATACACCATGGCGACGTTGCGTTTTTGCACCGGCACGCCGGTGACATCGCGATCGTTGACCACGACGCGTCCGCTGGTGGGCTTATCCAGCCCCGCCATCAAACGCATGGTGGATGTCTTGCCGGCTAGTGTGAGCCCGAGCAGGACATTAAAGCTGCCGGGCTTAACGGTCAGGGAGAGGTCGTAGATATGGGGCTGCCCATTAACGACCTTCCTTACATGGTCCAGTGATAAGGTCACTGCTCACCTCCTCCAAGATTGCCGTCCCCTCTGGCGGGGGCTAACGCGGCACCGTGCGTAGCGGCGCCATCGTTGGTATCAGGTTATTGTTATCCCGAGAGTGTCCCCGCCAGCGGGGCCCTTGTTATTCATCCCCCGGGCTGGGCGACCAGCCCGAGATGGGCTCTTCTTAAAAGACCTGTCGACGAGCAACAACCCTAGTCAGGGGCCCGCGAGTCAAGCATCACCGCAGTGTAAGCACACCTGGAGGCGGCGACCAACCCCCGGCCATCCGGCATTGCCGCCATCTGCGTGGCGCGCCTCGAGCAGCGCCAAGATCGGCCATCCCGACGAAGGCCAAGTCGTCCCACTCCTTCGGAGGCGCCCCAGTCACGCACCTCGGTTTCCCACGTGCAAACGCACCACTAGCGCATCGCTTTTTATTATTCGCCATTACTGGCTAACCCCGTCATCAGCAGCGATCGTGCCGCCCTCGACGCGTGGCATTCAACATACCACGCGGTTGCAGCTTTGCAACCCGACCAGAGCAGCACATGCCCATGGCGCCAACCCGGTAGCGAACGCCGATCAATCAGTGAACCCGGCGAGCGGCGAGGCGTGATACGGTTCGCGCGGCGTATGTAGGCCGATGCTACCGCGCCACGCTTGACATGCGTTCTGGCGGGGCGATCATCTTAAGATGTTCGGAATAAGGGCCCACGCGAGGCCCACTCAATAACTCATCGAGCAATGGGGAGGAGATCATGGCCCGAGAAGCCATCCTGGCCATCGACCAGGGGACCACGAGTTCGCGCGGCATCGTTTTCGATACCGATGGCACCATCCTTACCACCTCGCAGCGCGAGTTCCGCCAGATCTACCCGCAAAGCGGCTGGGTTGAGCACGATCCGGAGGAGATCTGGCAGACGGTCGTCACGACATCCCGCGAGGCCTTAGAAGCCGCTGAGAGTCAGGGCTATGAGGTGGTGAGTGCCGGCATCACGAATCAACGCGAGACCACCATCGTGTGGGACCGCAAGACGGGTGAACCGGTCTATAACGCTATCGTCTGGCAGGACCGGCGAACGGCCGACTGGTGCCGCGAGCTCAAGGAAGCCGGTCACGAGGCCGATATCACCCGGCGCAGTGGCCTGCTCCTGGATCCATATTTCTCGGCCACGGAGATCGCGTGGATCTTCGACCATATAGAGGGCACACGCGAGCGCGCCAACACCGGCGAGCTTGCCTTCGGCACCATCGATACCTGGCTCCTGTGGCGACTAACGGGCGGGGCGGTACACGCCACGGACGCCACCAATGCCTGCCGCACCATGCTGTTCAACATCCATGACCAATGCTGGGACTCCGAGCTGCTTTATCAGTTCAAGGTACCGCAGTCGATCCTCCCCGAGGTGCGCGACAGCGCGGCCCATTTCGGCACCACGAAAGCGGACATTCTGGGCAAATCGCTGCCCGTGGAGGGCATAGCGGGTGACCAGCACGCCGCGATCGTCGGCCAGGCGTGCTTCTCCCCCGGCATGATCAAGAGCACTTACGGCACCGGTTGCTTCGCCCTGCTCAACACCGGGAATCGTCCGGTAGCCTCACGCAACCGCCTGCTGACCACCGTGGCCTATCGAATCAACGGCCAGCCGACCTATGCCTTGGAGGGCTCGATCTTCGTGGCCGGCGCGGCCATCCAATGGCTACGCGACGGGCTCGGGTTGATCGACAATGCCTCCGAGAGCGAGGCCCTCGCTCGGGAGCTAGATTCCAACGAAGGGGTGTACCTCGTGCCGGCCTTCACGGGCTTGGGCGCCCCGCACTGGGACCCTAACGCAAGGGGTGCAATGTTCGGCTTAACGCGCAACACGGGGCCACAACACGTCGCTCGCGCCGCGCTGGAGTCGGTGAGCTACCAGACACAGGACCTGGTTGCCGCCATGGCCGCGGATGCCAACGACCCGCTGAAATCGCTGCGTATTGATGGCGGCATGGTGGCCAATGATTGGCTCGTTCAGATGCTCGCCGACATCACGGCCATCCCGGTGGAGCGGCCCACCGTGACCGAGACGACCGCGCTAGGCGCCGCCTATTTGGCCGGTCTACAGCACGGCATCTGGCCATCGCTGGAGGAGCTGCAATCGCATTGGCACCTGGACAAGCAGTTCAAGCCCGCGATGCCAGCCGAGGAGCGCGAGCACATGATCAGCGGCTGGCGGGATGCCATCGCTCGAGTGCTCGGCCGGCAGCCCTAATGGCCCGTCAACCCCGAGGAGGGTGGGATGAGGCGCCGGCACGGGGGTGCTAAGGATCCGGGCGCGTTCACTGGCGCGGACCGCCCCGAGGTCTGTAGAGCGCCCCTCGCACGTTCAACAGAACAAGGATCGGTATTATGTTTCAGCGACTGGCAGTCGCCCTCCTGGCCCTGACTGGTGCCGGCCTGATTGCCACCGGCGGGTATCTACTCGCCACCGGCAGCGGCGGCCCCTCAGACACCACCGCCGGCGGCGACACCCCCTTACTCGGGCATGTCCCGGCGGATACTGTGTTCTTCAGCGGCTACACGGCCGCTTCCTTGCCCATCACCGACGTGGCCACGGCGTGGGGTGAACTCCGTAGCGACAAGGCGGCGAACGAGTTGCCATCAGCGTCGGCCGCGGCCGAGGACAACGGCCCTGGGGCGGGTCTGCTGGTCGGCATGTATAGGGCCTACCTCGATGACTTCAACGCGGGCGAGACCCTGCTCACTTCGTTCGGGCGAGCGTCGGGCGGCGACTGGGGCTTTTATACCGTCGGCAGCCTCCCCGTCATGCGCCTGGATCTGGCCAACGAGCAGCAGTTCTGGGAGCTCATCGACCGCATCGAGGCAGATGCCGAGGTCAGCGCCACGGGGCGCAACGACTCGGCCGCGCGCTCGCGTCGCTATGCCTTCGATACCGACGCCCAGAACCGCGAGATCGCGCTATTGGTCGCCACCCACAACGGCGATGCCGTGGTCACGCTTACCGGGGACGGTTTAGCCGCCGATGCCGTCAGTTTGGCCCTGGGCGAAACCACCCCCAAGCGCAGCCTCGCCGACAGCGGCAAGCTCGACCGCCTGGCTAAGCAGTACGGCACCCATGCGGGCGCCACGGGCTTTGTTGATCACGAGGTCCTTATCCGCGGCCTGACGGGGGATGGCGAGAGCCGCTTGGGACGTATGCTCTCCCATGTCGAGCGCCAATGGGGTGACGACACCAGCGAGCTCTTCGGTAGCCAGGCCTGCCGTGACGACGCGCGCGCCATCGCGGCGATGTGGCCGCACACGGTCTTCGGCATCACCGAGGTGGACGCTAACGCCCAGCGCGTTGGCGCCCGGATCGCCCTGGGCCTCAACGACGACGACGTGCTCAAGGCCCTGCGCCAGCTGCGCGGGCGTATGCCACAGCCAATCGCCGAGGACGCCTTGTTGGAACTGGCTCTCGGCCTGCGCGTCCAGAAAGCCGCGACGAGCATCCAAAACCTCAGCAACCGTTTCACCGGAGCGGACTTCGATTGCCCCCAGCTCAAGCAATCCCAGAAGCAGCTCGCCAAGCAGGGACTGGGACGACTCAATATGGTGACGCGGATGGTGGGCGACGTCCGGGGTATTGGGCTGGCGGTGATGGCGCTGCGATCCGGCTCAGGCATGAGCCCGGTCACGGGTGACGCCATGGTCGAGATCGCGACCCCGGACCCGCAGTCGCTGTGGCAGGCCGCGAACTCCCTGGTCGGCCTCGACACGGACAACCAGCCCGAGCCGGGCGGGAACCCCGTGGCGGTAAGCGGTATCGGGGCCCCCGGGGTCCCCACCCTTCGCGTGGCGCTGCGCCAAAACGCCGTCATGGTGTTGCTCGGTGACGCCGAGCTCGACGGCGCCGCTGGTGAATCGGAGCTGACAGCCAACGGCATCATGCGATTGCGCTACGACGGCGCGGCGCTGGGCAAGGCCATCCAGGCAACCGGGGTGACCCACAAGGCCGGCTCGCAGGCCCAGCAGGCACTCAAGTCAGTGCGCCGTACCCCGCTGCGCTACGACCTAAGCCTCGACATCGCGCCGAGTGCCATTCGCTTCGATAGCGTCATCAACGTGACGTCGCCCCAATGACGGGGGAGCCATGACCCGGCGCCTATTTGAGACGCGGTCCCGAGCCAGCCCGTCAGTGGTCACTACCGCATGGCGGCGAGTACTGGCGTCGACCGCCAATAACAAGCCCATGAACCACAACCAGGTCGAAACCATGAACCGACGAATCATCACCGCTATAACCACGGGCGCGGCCCTCGCCACGGGCGTCGGCCTGCTGGCCGGCTGCAGCGACCAATCGGGGCGCGAACTACTCCAACACGTCCCGGCCGAGACCGCGTTCTACGGCGGCACGACCGACCCCGAGGTAGCCGAGCAGTACCGCCAGATTAATGCGGCGCAAATGGCGCAGTTCGCCAAGCTTGCCGGCGGTCAACTGGAGGCGCTCGACCCGAAGGCCACGGTGGAGCGATCGGGCGCCGCGGCCGGCATGCTGGTTGGCCTCTACAAGAGCGTTATCGAGAACGCGGGCAGCGACAACAGCCAGGCGAGTAGCTTCGGCATTCAGTCCGATGGCGCTAGCGCCGTCTATGCCGCCGGCGCGCTGCCGGTTATGCGCGTGGTGCTCGACGACAGCGAGCAATTCTGGCGCCGCATCACCGATCTCGAGGACCGTGCGGGCGTCGACGCCGATACGCCGAGCCGCGAGGGGAGCAAACTACGGCGCTACGCCTTCGATACCGGGGACGCGCAAAAGCGCCTCGATCTGGTCGTGGCTACGCGTAACCGTTACGCCGTCATCACCCTGGCGGGTAGCGGTATTAGTGACGAGGCGCTGGCCCTCGCCCTCGGGGAACAGCAGCCCGAGAATAGCCTGGCCGATACCGACAAGCTGGCAAAGCTCACCGATAAGCACGGCTTCATGACGGGCTCATTGGCGTACATCGATCACCACAAGATCGTAGGCGCCCTGACCGGATCCAGCGATAATCGGCTCGCCGCCATGACCAATCGTTTGCTAGATACTTGGAGCGAGGAGGGCACCACCCCCTTGGCGGCGATACGGGATGACGCCTGCGCGGCGGATATGGTGGCCATCGCCGAGCAGTGGCCGTACACCACGGCGGGCCTGACCGGTCTGGAGACCGAGACGAGCCGGGTGGACAGCCGCTTAGTTATGCCCACAACGAACACCGATCTCGCGAAGAGCCTCCAGGGCCTGCGAGGTCATATCCCGCAGCCCAGCGAGGGGCGCCCCCTACTGGGGGTGGGCGTTGGCTTGGACTCCAACCAATTCGCTGCCACCGTGCAGGATCTAAGCAAGCGCTTCACCGACGCGAAGCTGGGCTGCCCCGCCCTGCAAGCGATGCAACAACGGGTTCGGAACCAGTCCCTGAACAGCCTGGTCATGGCCGAGCGCATGGTCGGTGACGTCCGCGGCATCGGCGTAGCGCTGCGCGAGCTAACCTCGACGGGGCCTGGCCCCATGGCCATGGACGTGGACGCGATCGCCGAGATCGCCACGCCTGAGCCCGAGTCGCTATGGCAGTTCATTCAATCGACGGCCGGGCTGCCGGCTGCCAACAAACCCGAGCCCGGGGGTGACCCGGTGAGCGTTGATCTACCGCGAATGGCCCCCTTCGACGCCGGCATCGCGATTCGCGAGAATAGCCTCGTCGCCCTCGCGGGGGAGGCACAGCTCGACGCGGCCGCTGGCGAGACTGATCTAGCGCCGAACGGCATTGTGGCCATGCGCTACGACTACGGTGCCGCCATGGCGCGCATGATGGAGCAGATCCCGGGGGCAAGCGGATCGGCAGGCACTCCGAGCATGGACGCCCTCGAGGCCATCAACCTCTACTACGAGGTGGCGCTCGACGCCACGGATGACGGCATCCGGATGGACCTGGCGATCTTCACGCCCAACGGGGAAGGCTAAACGGGCCATTACAAGGCTCCCTTGCGGGCTGCCATGGCGTCGTGCCAGCGCAGCTCGCAAGGCGCGCGCGATGGGCGTGGCAGCCTCACAAGCCCGCTGCGCTACGGCCACTACTAACACGCCCCGACAACCGCACGCGTTCGCCTGGGGCAGCACAACACGCCCCGAGGGGCGCAAGCCGCCGCGTTGGCGACTAGGCAGGCAGAGATGACCCCTTAATGGCAGACGAATCCGAGCATCGACGACCACGGCAGTGGTTGCGTGACCTACCGGTATTAGCGATCTTCGTCGCTGTAACCGCCCTGGCTGCTGCGAGCGGTGCCGTTGCACGGCCTAGCGAATGGTATGCGGCCCTGAGCAAGCCCCCCGGCACCCCGCCAGGATGGCTCTTCCCGGTGGCCTGGAGCCTACTCTACGCCCTAATGGCCATCGCCGGCTGGCTGGTCTGGCGGCGCGCGGGCCTACGCGCCGGCCTACCGGCGTTAGTCCCCTTCGCCGGCCAGTTGGGTGCCAACGGTCTGTGGTCGATCCTGTTCTTCGGCCTACATTGGCCATGGCTGGCGTTGGCCGATCTCGTCGTTCTAGGGGGCCTGATCATCCTAACCATGGCGCGCTTCCGGCGATTTAGCCCAATAGCCGCGGCGCTGCTAGCGCCCTACCTGGTCTGGGTCGGCTATGCCGGCTACCTTAATCTCACCATCAACCTGATTAACGGGCTCTAGCGCCGAAATCACTTCGGAGCCAGCCACACAAACGCAAGGAGATCCAATGATCGCTCGATGGCTCAAACCAGTCGCCCTGGCCTCGGTGCTAGCCGCACCGATGGCGCATGCCGCCGATGTACACGAGTTCGTGCCGGCCGGCACCGTCTTCTACAACGGCATGACGGAGGCCTTACCCAAGACCCGACTCGCCGATGCCTACCCCCCGTCCTGGCAGGACCTCACCTCGCCAACCCTCGACGACGACCCGGCCAAGCTGGCCGATGAGGGCGGGCCCGCTGCGGGGATGCTGGTGGCACTACTGCAGGACTACTACGCCAGCTGGGCCGAGGACGACCATCCCCTGACCCGCTTCGGGATAGCCCAAGAGGGTGAGTACGCCGTCTATACCGTGGGCGCATTGCCCGTCGTCCGCGCCAGTATCGACGATCCGTCGGCGCTGCAAGATCGGCTTGCGCATGCCGAGCAGGCAGCCGGCATCAAACCCACCCAGCGCAAGATTCATGGCACCGCAGTGCGGCGGTACGGCTTCTCGCTCAGCGAATCCGGTCAGGATCTCAACCTGATCGCCGCTATCCACGACGGTCAAGCGGTGCTAACGCTGACGGGCAGTGCGATCCCTGAGGACGCCGTCGCGACGGCCCTAGGGGCCGATAGGCCCGATAGCAGCCTCGCCGAGAGCGGCCGCCCCGGCAAGCTAAGCAAGCGCCACGACCTCATTGACGGCAGCGTGGCCTACCTCGACCACGAGGCGATCGTCGCCGGCATCACCGACCCAGAGGCCAATCGCTTTGGCGCCATGATCCGCCCCCTCATGGAGACTTGGTACGGCGCGGAACAACCCGTGCCATTCGACAAACTGCGCCAGCAGGCCTGCCACCAGGAGGCCAGCGAGATGGCTACCAGCTGGCCCTATAGTGTCTCCGGGTTCAGCGACATCGCCCCCAAGGCCCAGCAGGTCGCCATCAGCAACCTGGTGCGCGTCGCCAACGACGACGTAAGCGGTCAGCTCAGTCGGCTGCGGGGCCACATCCCGAAAGCCGTGGACCAGCGCGCCATCCTGGAGCTCGGCGTTGGCCTGCACATCCAGGAGCTTGTTCCGGCACTGCGTCAGCTCGCCGAGGACTTCAAGCAAGATGAGCGCCAGTGCCAGGCAATGCGCAGCGCGCAGAAGGCGGTCCATAGCCAGTCGATCGGCCAACTGAGTATCATTGCTCAGACACTGGGCGACACGCGGGGCATCTCCGCGTCACTCCTCGCCCTCGACCAGGCGAACGAGGCCACCGAAGGCGAGGCGCAAGGCAGTGGGGCCGCCAGTCCGCGGGCGGTCCTGGAGGTCGCCAACGCGAAGCCAGCCGCCCTCTGGCGGTTCACGAAATCGGCCCTCGGTCTGTCGAATGACGTCGCGGATCCGGAGCCCGGCGGGGAGCCCGTTGCCATACCGGGGGTCGGCGGCCTCGGCCTCGACTGGCAGGTAGCGCTGCGCAACAACGCGCTCATCATGCTCCTCGGGGATACCCCATTGCCCAAGGCGGCCGGTGAGGAGGGGCTGGAGGCCAACGGTGTGCTGCGCGTCCGTGAGGACATCGGTGCCCTCGCCGAGGCCGACGAGGCCTACTCCCAGAGCCTGGGGCAGGGCGTACCAGGCCTGCCAAGCATCGCGGCCCCGGCTAGCGTCGAGGCCGTGAATGCCTACCTAGACATGGGATTGGACTTTACCGACGACGGCATTGGGCTGGATATGGTGATCAGCCCCGCCAACTAGACTCGGGCCTTAGCGCCGCAGGCATTCACCAGCCTGCGGCGGCCCCGTCTACACCGAGGCCAGTAAGCCGTTCAATCGCCAACCCGGCTTAGCACGGCCAGACTACGCGCCACCAGCTGATGGCGGCGTTCCCGGATCACCTCGTCAAGCTCGGGCAACGCCGCCTGCGAGGTGTCCAGTAACAGCGACCACTCGCCGTCGGGCAGGGCGTAATCCACATCGCCGGCCTCGGCATTCATCAGGATCAATAGCGCCGGCTCTTCGGCCATCGGACCCAGCAAGACGCCGAGGCAGTGGTTAGCGGGATCCTCCCACTGCTCGATCGTTTTCTCACCGCCATAGCGATTGAGCCAGGTGACGTCCGGTTCACTGTCAGGGCCATCCGGCTGGCCGGCGAGCCAGCGCGTACGGCGCAGGCTCGGATGCTCGCGGCGCAACCGGATGAGCCGCTGCGTGAGCGCCACCAGGTGCTCATCCATGGCCTCCCAGTCGATCCAGGTGGTCGGATTATCCTGGCAGTAGGCGTTGTTATTGCCGCCCTGGCTGTGACCGAGCTCATCGCCCGCCAGCAGCATCGGTACCCCCTGGGCCACCAGCAGGGTCGCCAGGAGATTGCGCTGCAGCCGGTGCCGCCGATACAGCACCTCGGGATCGTCCGTCGGCCCCTCGACGCCGCAATTCCAGCTCAGGTTGTGATCGTGGCCGTCCTCGTTGTTCTGGCCGTTGGCGTGGTTGTGCTTATCGTTGTAGCTAACCAGATCCGCCAGGGTGAAACCATCGTGGGCCGTCACCAGATTGATCGATGCATGCGGGCGGCGACCGTCATGCTGGAACAGATCGCTCGAGCCCGCCAGCCGCTGCGCCAACTCGGCCGACGGCGCCTCGCGCTGTAGCCAAAAGGCTCGAACACTGTCGCGGAAGCGGTCATTCCACTCCGACCACCCCCCCGGGAAGGCGCCGACCTGGTAGCCGCCGGGCCCGATATCCCAGGGCTCGGCGATGAGCTTAGTGCGCGCCAGGACCGGATCCTGACGCAGGGCCGTCAGAAAACCCGCACGCGGGTGGAAGCCGTCGGGCTCACGCGCCAGCGCGCTCGCTAGATCGAAGCGAAAGCCATCCACATGCATCTCCTCGACCCAATAACGCAGCGAGTCCATGACCAGCTGCACCACGCGCGGCTCGGACAGATCCAAGGTATTGCCGCAGCCGCTGTGGTTCTCATAGTGCTGCGGCGCATCCTCGACGAGGCTGTAATAGGAGGCGTTGTCGATGCCGCGAAAGCTCAGCGTCGGGCCCTGCTCGTTGCCCTCGGCGGTGTGGTTGTAGACCACATCCAGGATGACCTCGATGCCGGCGGCGTGCAGGGCGCGAACCATATCCCGGAACTCGCGGCGCGGGTCATCACCCGCGGCGTAGCGCGCCATGGGGGCAAAGAAGCCAATGGTGTTGTAGCCCCAGTAGTTGTTCCGCCGCTGGCGCCTGAGATGCGGCTCATCGACGAAGCACTGTACGGGCAGCAGCTCGACGGCCGTTACACCCAGGCGCTGGAGATGAGCAATCGGCTCGGGGCGGGCAAGCCCCGCGAACGTGCCCCGCTCAGCAGGCGGCACGTCGGGGTGCTGACGCGTAAAGCCGCCGATATGCATCTCGTAGATCACACTCTCCGCCAGCGGCGTCTGCGGCTGCTGATCCCCAGCCCAATCATAGTCATCGCCGCCGACCACCACACACTTCGGCACCGCCGAGGCGCTATCGTGCTTGTTCGCCACATCCGGCTGATCGGCGCGATGCCCGTGGCAGCGCCGATCCGCTACTACCGGGCCGTCGAAGGCCCGCGCGTAGGGATCGAGAAGCAGCTTGTGGGGATTGAAGCGATGGCCCTGATCCGGGGCATAGGGGCCGTGAACCCGATAGCCGTAGCGCTGGCCCGGCGCGGCACCAGGCAGATAGCCGTGCCAGACACCGTCCGTATGCTCGGGCAGCTCGAGCCGGGCCTGGCAGCGGCCGCGGTTGTCGTAGAGGCAGAGCTCCACGGCCGTGGCATGGGCCGAGAAAAGGGCGAAATTAACGCCCGAGCCATCCCAGTGGGCCCCGAGCGGATCGGGATGGCCGGGGGTAAGGCGCCATTTGGCGGAAGGCATCAGGGTCTATCGGTCTCCGGCTCGAGGAAGAGCGTGGCCAGCGGCGGCAGCGACAGCGCCAACGACTGGGACCGTCCGTGCCACGTCTCGGCCACGGTCGCCAGGCTCTCGGGATTACGGACACCACTGCCGCCAAAGCGGGTGGCATCGGTATTCAAGCGCTCATGATAACGGCCCGGCGTCGGCGCCCCAATCCGGTAGTCATAGTGCGCCACGGGCGTCATATTGCAGACGACGACCATGATCGAGCCATCCACCGGACTACGGCGGAGGAAGCTAATCACGCTCTGACTGGCATCCTGATAATCGATCCACTCGAAGCCCTCGGATTGGCAGTCACCGCCGTACAACGCCGGCGCCCGGCGATAGAGCTCGTTGAGCTCCCGCACCAACGCCTGGACCCCGGCATGGGGCAGCTGCTCGAGCAGATGCCAATCCAGGCCCTTCTCGTAGTCCCACTCGGCGAGCTGGCCGAACTCATTGCCCATGAACAGCAGCTTCTTCCCCGGGTGGGCATACATCAGGCCGTAATACGCCCGCAAGTTGGCGAAACGCTGCCAGTCGTCGCCGGGCATGCGGTCCAGGATCGAGCCCTTGCCGTGGACGACCTCATCGTGGGAGAGCGGCAGCACGAAGTTCTCGTCGAAGGCGTAGAGCGTGCTGTGGGTGAGCTCGTTGTGGTGGTGCTTGCGATACAGCGGGTCACAGCCCATGTACTCCAGCGAGTCATTCATCCAGCCCATATTCCACTTGTAGTGGAAGCCCAGACCACCGACATCGGGCGGCTGCGTCACCTGAGGCCAGGCCGTTGACTCCTCGGCGACCATCATGGCGCCGGGGCGCTCGGTACCGACGATGCGATTGAGTGACTGCAGGAAATCGATGGCCTCCAGGTTCTCACGGCCGCCCTCGCGGTTGGCCACCCAGTCATCGCCCTCGCGGCTGTAGTCGAGATACAACATGGACGCCACGGCATCCACGCGCAGGCCGTCCACGCCGTAGCGCTCCATCCAGTAAAGGGCATTGCCGACGAGGTAATTGCGCACCTCGTTGCGACCATAGTTAAAGATTAGCGTGTTCCAGTCGCGATGGAAGCCCTGACGCGGGTCGGCATGTTCGTAGAGATGGCTGCCGTCGAAATAGCCCAGGCCGTGCGCATCGGTCGGAAAATGGCCCGGCACCCAATCCAGCAGCACGCCGATGCCCTGCTCGTGACATGCCGCCACGAAGGCCCGAAAACCCTGGGGCGGACCGAACCGCGCCGTGGGCGCGTACAGACCGACCGGCTGATAGCCCCAGGAGCCGTCGTAGGGATACTCCATGACCGGCATAAACTCGATATGGGTAAAGCCCATATCCCGCACGTAGGGGATGAGGCGCTCGGCGAGCTCGTTCCACTGCAGATAGGTTCGCTCGGCGCCATCGGGCAGCTGCCAGGACGCCGGATGGACCTCGTAGATGCTCACCGGCGCGCTAAAGCCGTTCGCCTCGGCGCGTTGGCGCGACAGCTGCGGCATGGCCGGCGGCAGCTCGGCGACCACCGACGCCGTCGCCGGGCGGTACTCGGCGGCGAAGCCGTACGGATCGGCCTTCTGGGGCTGGCGATGGCCATCGGCGCCGAGGATGTCGTACTTATAGCGTACTCCGGGCGCCAGCTCGGGAATGAACAGCTCCCAGACCCCGCACTCCCGGCGCAATCGCATGGGGTGGCGGCGCGCGTCCCAGCAATTGAAATCACCAACGACGCTAACGCGCTTGGCCATGGGCGCCCAGACCGCGAAGCGCACGCCCGCCACGCCGTCCTCGGTACTCATGGGGTGGGCACCGAGCTGCTCGAACGGCCGCCGGTGCGTCCCCTCGCGCAACAACCAGATGTCGTAATCGGTGAGCATCGGCCAGAAGCGGTAGGGGTCCTCGATATCGCGTTCGACGCCCTCCCAATCCACGCGCAGCCAATAGCGGAAGCGCTCCCGGCGCTCCGGCAACCGCCCCTCGAAGAAGCCCTCGTCGTGGCGGCACTCGAGCTCCACGAGCTCGGCACCGGTCGCCGCCTCAACCAGCGCGGCGCGGCGCGCGGCGGGCAGGAAGGCGCGTATCACCAGGCCCCCACGCGGTGCCTCGTGCAGCCCCAGGAAGCTAAACGGATCGTCGTGGTGGCCCTGAACAACGGCCTCAACGGCATTACGCTCGACGGTTTCCTGACGGCTCATTAGGCCCCCTTTGCGGCCGCGCTCGCCGCGGTCAGTGGCTGCACATCCCAGATCCGTTGCGCGTAATCGCGAATCGTGCGGTCCGTGGAGAATGGGCCCATCCCAGCGACGTTCAGGATGGCGCAGCGGGTCCAGGCCTCAGGATCGCGATAGAGCGCATCCACACGCTCCTGGGCATCGACATAGGCCCGATAATCGGCCAGTAGCAGGTAGCGATCGCCGTGATGCAGCAGGGCATCGACGACGCCGTGGTAGCGCTCCGGTTCGCCAGGCGAGAAGGCCCCGGCGCCGATAGCATTAATCGCGCGCCGCAGCTCGGCGTCGCCATCGCACCAGGCCTGGGGGTCATAGCCGCTGGCCCGCAGCGCCTCGACAGCCGGCGCGCTATGCCCGAACAGGAACATATTCTCGCGGCCCACCTGCTCGCCGATCTCGATATTGGCGCCGTCCTCGGTGCCGATGGTCAGCGCCCCGTTCATGGATAGCTTCATATTGCCGGTCCCCGAGGCCTCGGTCCCCGCGGTGGATATCTGCTCCGACAGATCGGCCCCCGGGATGATGCGCTCGGCCACGGAGACGTTGTAATCCGGTATGAAGACCAGCTTGAGCCGCCCCGCCACGGCCGGGTCATTGTTGACCCGCTCAGCGACATCATGGATCAGCCGGATGATGTCCTTGGCGAGCACGTAGGACGACGCTGCCTTGCCCGCGAAGATCACCGTCCGCGGCACCCAGTCGGCCTCCGGATCGTCCAGGATCCGGTGATAGCGGGTGATCACGTGCAGGACATTGAGCAGCTGGCGCTTGTACTCATGGATACGCTTGATCTGGACGTCGAACAGGCCGTCGGCAGCCACCTTCACGCCGGTGCGCCGGTCGATATACTCGGCCAGCCGTTGCTTGTTAGTGGCCTTGGCCTCGCGGAACCGGGCCCGGAAGTCGGGATCGTCCGCCCTGGGACGCAGCTCGGCGAGCCGGTCCAGATCGCGGCGCCAGTCATCGCCGATGACCTCATCGAGCAGGCCGGCCAGGGGTCGATTCGCCTGATTGAGCCACCGGCGCGGGGTAACGCCGTTGGTCACACTAATGAAACGCTCCGGGTAGAGCCGAGCGAAGTCGGCGAAGATCGTGGTGCGCACGAGCTCACTGTGCAGATCGGAGACGCCATTGACCCGGCGACTGGCCAGAACACTGAGGTGGCCCATGCGGACCTGGGGCTCCTCCGCCTCCTCGATCAGCGACAATCGCTGCAGGATTCCGACATCATCCGGGAATCGCTCGCTGACCTCATCGAGGAACGCCGCGTTGAGGGCGTAGATGATGTCCATATGCCGCGGCAGGAGGCCGCCCAGCAGCGAGACCGGCCAGCGCTCCAGCGCTTCCGGCATGAGCGTGTGATTAGTATAGGAGAATACGCGCTGGCAAGTGGCCCAGGCGTCATCCCAGGGCAGCTGATGGTCATCGACGAGCAGCCGCATGAGCTCCGGCACCGCGATGGCCGGATGGGTATCGTTGAGATGGATCGCGACGAACTCCCCGAGACGCCGCAGGTCGGGCTCCGGATCATTGTGGCCGCGATCCATGGGGCGGCAATAGCGCCGCAGGATATCCTGCAGTGAGGCACTGACGAAGAAGAACTCCTGGCGCAGGCGCAGCTCCTTGCCGGCCGGCGTGCTGTCATCGGGGTAGAGCACCCGCGAGACATGCTCGGAGCGGTTCTTGGCCTCGATAGCGCGATTGTAGTCGCCGGCATTAAAGGCCGCGAGCTCGATGGCCTCAGGAGCACGGGCCGACCACAGGCGCAACGTGAGCACCGTTTGGTTGCGGTAGCCGGGGATCAGGGTGTCGTAGGCCATGGCCAGGATGTCGTCGGTATCCACCCAGCGACAGTGGCCACCGACATGCTCGACCCGGCCACCGAACTTAACGGTATACAGGACCTCAGGCCGCGCGAATTCCCAGGGATTGCCGGGCACTAACCAGTGATCAGGCGCCTCCACCTGCCGCCCGCCGTGGATGCGCTGGGCGAACATGCCGTAGTCGTAGCGGATACCGTAGCCGAAGCCGGGCAGCCCCTCGGTCGCCATGGAATCCATTAGGCACGCCGCCAGACGCCCCAGGCCGCCGTTACCCAGCGCCGGGTCGGGTTCCAGGGCCTCCAGCTGCGCCAGATCGACGTCCAGGCCGGCCGCGGCCTCTTGACCGGCGTCCTTGAGTCCCAGCGCCAGCAAGGCATTGGTCAGCGCGCGCCCCGGCAGGAACTCCATGGACAGGTAGTAGACGCGCTTGGCGTTGTCGGCGTAATGCTGGCGCGTGGTGCGCATCCAGCGCTCCGTAAGCCGGTCGCGCACGGCATAGGACAGGGCCATGCGCCAGTCCCGTGGCTGGGCGGCATTGGGATCCTTGCCGACGTTATAGATGAGCTTATTGGCCACCGAGCGACGCAGCGACTCGGGATCGCTAGCAACGGGGTCGTATTGAAAGATATCGGTTACAGCCATGGCTTTGTCGTGCCCTCAGGCCTGGGGTGCCAGGCGTTGATACATATCGCGATAGATCGCCGCGGACTGCTCCCAGCCGAAGTCCCGCGTCATCGCCCGCTGCTGCATCGGCCGCCAGCTCCCCGGATCGCGATAGACGGCGATAGCGCGCTCCGCGGCCTCGCGGAAGGCCTCCACGGTCGCCGGCCCGAAGACGAAGCCGGTCGCCGTGCCATCCGCTAGGGCGGTCGGGCTCGCGTCCACCACGGTATCCGCTAGGCCGCCGACCCGGCGTACCAGCGGCAAGGTGCCGTAGCGAAGCGCGTAGAGCTGTGTCAGCCCGCAGGGTTCGGTGCGTGACGGCACCAGGAGGCTGTCGGCACCGCCGAAGACCCGATGCGCCAGACCCTCATCGTAGCCGCGGAAGAACGCGACCTCATCCGGATAGGCAGCGGCACAGCGCTGGCAACCCGCCTCAAGCTCGGGATCGCCGGAGCCCAGGATGACGAACTGCGCCCCCGCCGCCACCAGATCCGGAATCGCCGCCAGGGCCAGATCCAGCCCCTTATGCTCGTTCAGTCGGCTAACGACACCGAACAGCGGGCAATCGGGCGCAACCGCCAACCCCATCTCGCGCTGGAGGGCGCTCTTAGCCTCCGCTTTGGGGGCGAGCTCATCGACGCTGTATGCCACCGGCAGCTGTTGATCGGTGGCCGGATCCCAGACGGCGTAATCAACCCCGTTGAGGATGCCCGTGAGATCGTCGGCGCGCGTGGCAAGCAGGCCGTGCAGACCGAAGCCCTGCTCCGGATGCTGGATCTCGGCGGCGTAGGTCGGGCTGACGGTCGTGATCTGATCGGCGTAGTACAGCCCCGCCTTCATGAACGAGGCCATGTTGTGGAACTCCAGACCCTCGACACTAAAGAAATACCCCGGCAGCCCCAGCTCGTGATAGCGCTGCGCCGGCACCAGCCCCTGATAGGCCAGGTTGTGTACGGTAAACACGCTCGGCGGGCGCCAACCCGGCTGCGCCGCCAGCCACGCCGGGGCCAGGCCCGCGTGCCAATCGTGCGCGTGGATGACGTCAGGGCGCCAGTCGCCGTCGGCGAAGCGCGCCGCGGCCCAGCCGAACAGCGCGAACCGGCGGGGATTGTCGTGCCACTCCTCGCCCTCGCTGTCCACATACGGCCCACCCGGCCGGTCGTAGAGCTCAGGGGCGTCCAGCAGATAGGCCGGAACGCCGGTCTCCGGGACGCGGCCCCGATACACCGTCACTTCGAACGCGCCGAAGGCCGCACCCAGCGAGACCACCGGCTCCTGGTCCTCAAGGCCCTCGCGGAACGCCGGCAGACCCGGCAGGAACAAGCGCGCATCCACGCCCACCCGCCGCAGGGCGGGCGGCAGGGCCGCGCTAACATCACCCAACCCCCCGGCCTTAACCAGGGGGTAGAGCTCACTGGAGACATAAAGGACGCGCATACGACCGGCTCCGGGTTATCGCTGCATCAAGGGCTCGCCGGGTAGGCGGGCATCCCCCGCCAACGAGGCCCGGCCGCTAGTATCCCAGATCGCGCAGCATCTCCTTGGTGATCAGGGTTACGCCTTTCTCGGTCCGCTCGAACCGGCGCGCGTCCTCGTCCGGGTCCTCACCGACGACCAGACCGGCTGGGATGTGTACCCCGCGATCGACCACGGTCTTGCGCAGCCGCGCCCCCTCGGCGACGTAGACGCTGGGCGAGAGCACCGAATCATGGATGACGCTGCCGGCGTGGGCCTCGCACTTAGAGAACAGCAGCGAGCAGTAGATGTCCGCCCCCGAGATGATGCAACCGCCGGAGACAACGGAGTGCTTAACCGACTCGTCCTTAACGAACTTCGCCGGCGGCAGCTGTTCCTGATACGTCCAGATCGGCCAGCTCGGATCGTAGAGATCTAGCGACGGGAAGACATCGGTGAGATCGATGTTGGCCTCCCAGTACGCATCGATGGTGCCGACATCACGCCAGTAGGGCTCCTCACCCTCCTCCCGGCCGATACAGGCCTCACTGAAGGGCTGCGCCACCGCGCCGCCGCTGGCCACGATGCGGGGGATGATGTCCTTGCCGAAGTCATGGGAGGAATCGGGATCACGGGCATCGGTCTCCAGGAGCTCGAACAGGTAATCGGCGTCGAAGACATAGATCCCCATGCTCGCCAGGGCCCGGTCCGGGTTATCGGGCATCGCCGGCGGCTCCGGCGGCTTCTCCACGAAATCCGTGATGCGCTTTTGCTCATCGACGGCCATGACGCCGAAGCCCTTGGCGTCCTCTAGCGGCGCCTCAATACAGCCAACCGTGCACCGGGCGCCGCTGTCCACGTGATAGGCCAGCGTGTTGGCGTAATCCATCTTGTAGATGTGATCACCCGCCAGGATCATGATGTATCTGGGGCGCTCGCTGCGCAGGATATCCAGGTTTTGATAAACGGCATCGGCGGTGCCTCGGTACCAGGTGTTATCCGAGGTCCGCTGCTGCGCCGGCAGTAGATCGACGTACTCGTTCATCTCGGCGCGCAGGAAATTCCAGCCGCGCTGGAGATGGCGCAGCAGGCTGTGGGACTTGTACTGGGTCGCCACCGCGATCCGGCGAATCCCTGAGTTCACGCAGTTAGACAGCGCGAAGTCGATGATGCGGAACTTGCCACCAAAGAACACGGCAGGCTTGGAGCGCTTGTCGGTGAGCTGCTTTAGGCGGCTGCCGCGCCCGCCGGCGAGCACCACCGCGATGGTACTGCGGGCTAGTTGGTTGGTATCGATACGCTCCGTCATGACGCCTCCTCATTGTTAGTTCGTCGCGGCGGCTTGGTTTTGTTGTCCCGCCGCGGCAGCTCGCGGAATCAGGTCCGCACGTCGGGCTCGCTGCGCCCGGTGTAATCCCCCAGCCGGCAAAGGGTCTGGGCACTATCAATGAGACCAGCCAGCGCCTGCTGGGCGTCCTCGGGGACGGTATCGGGGTCGGCGACGAAACGCTCCAGATACAGACGCAGCGTCGCGCCGCCCGTGCCCGTACCCGAGAGGCGATAGGCCACCCGCGAGCCGTCCTCGAAATACACCCGGATGCCTTGCGCCTCGGCCGTGCTGCCATCAACTGGGTCGCGATAGGCGAAGTCATCGGCGGCACGGATGCGGTAGTCACCAACCTGGCGCCCCGCCAGCTCGCCGAGCTGAGCCCGCAGGGCCTCCATGAGTCGCCCCGCGGCGTCGCCGTCGAGGCCCTCGAAGTCGTGGCGGGAATAGACATTACGCCCGTAGCGCCGCCAATGGCCGCGAACGATCTCGGCGACGGACTCCCGGCGCTTGGCGAGGATGTTGAGCCAGAACAGCACCGCCCACAGACCATCCTTCTCGCGAACGTGATTCGAGCCCGTGCCGTAGGATTCCTCGCCGCAGAGCGTAATCCGGCCATCGTCGAGCAGGTTGCCGAAGAACTTCCAGCCCGTGGGGGTCTCGTAGCAATCGATGCCCAGGGCCTCGGCAACGCGATCCACCGCAGCGCTCGTGGGCATGGAACGCGCCACGCCGGCGAGCCCCTCGGCATACCGTGGTATCAGCGTGGCATTGGCCGCCAGAACGGCGAGGCTGTCGCTGGGTGTCACCAGGAAATCGGGCCCCAGGATCATATTGCGGTCACCATCGCCGTCCGAAGCGGCGGCGAAGTCCGGGGCATCGGGACCGTTCATCTCGGTAACGAGGTGGTGGGCATGGACCGGGTTGGGATCAGGGTGCCCGCCGCCGAAGTCGGCCAGCGGCTCGGCGTTGGTAACGGTACCGGCGGGCGCACCGATACGCCGCTCGATGATCTCTTTGGCGTAGGGCCCGGTAATGGCGTGCATGGCATCGAAGCGCATGCGGAAGCCGTTGGCGAACAGATCGCTAATGGCGTCGAGATCGAAGATCGAGGCCATGAGGTCCGCGTAATCGGCGACCGGGTCGATGACCTCGACGGTGGCGCCACCGAGCTCGGTCTCACCCAGCGTATCGAGCGAGATATCCGCCGTATCGAGGGTGTAGTAGCGATCGATAACCTTGCTGCGCTCGAAGATCGGCTCCGTTAGTCCCTCGGGTGCCGGGCCGCCATTGGGCGCATTGAACTTAATACCGAAGTCGCCCTCCGGGCCGCCCGGGTTATGGCTCGCCGACAGCACGATCCCGCCGCGGGTCCCGTATCGGCGGATCAGACAACTCACCGCGGGCGTCGACAGGTGGCCGCGACGCCCTACCATGAGCCGCTTGAAGCCATTGGCCGCCGCCATGCGCAGGATGATCTGTATCGCCTGTTCGTTGTAATAGCGGCCATCGCCGCCAATGACCAGCGTATCGCCGCCCGGGCGCTGGTCGGCGGCAAGGACGTCGAAGATGGATTGGACGAAGTTCTCAAGGTAGCCGGGTTGGCGAAAGTCGGGGACGGTCTTACGCAACCCCGAGGTGCCCGGTTTTTGATCACTAAACGGTGTTGTCTCGACGGTTTGCACGGCCATGCGTGTTGCCTCCTCCCGCATCCAAGCGACGATGTTATTAATCTTCTAAGCCGCGCCCGCGACCCCGCACCGGCACCTACTGCGAGGGGTCGGTAGCCGCCTCCAGCGCTTCCAGCCGCGCCAAGGCCTCCGCGCGGCTGCTGCCACACATCGACGGCGTGGGCTGCAACGCCTCGCAGACTGCGGGACGCTCGGGCGAGCCGAACAGACCGCAACGGTAGTCCTCGGTCAGGTTGGCGCACGCCACCCCGGCCGGCTTGCCCTCCGGATGCCCCGGCATCGGTGAGCTTATTGATGCGGCGATGCAGCACGCCCCGCAGCCAACTCGACACTCCATAGCCCTAGTCTCCGGCAAGCCGCGGGCCCGGCACAAGGGTATTATTGGCCCCCGACCGCCAAGCGCTGCCAGCCGGGTGACCCACCATGAACGCGAGCCAGCGCCAACGGCGCCACGTCAGGCAACAGCGCCGGCTGTTGGCCATCCTCACGCGACTCACCGGGGCGATAGGTACCCGGCCGGCGGCGGGGGTGTTAGCCTGCCATTGAAAGCGATGGCCCAACGCCGGGCGCCGACCGCGAGGAGTGGCCGTGGAGACACTACCCGCCTTTGACCTAGTGCTTTTCGGCGGCACCGGGGATCTCGCCACCCGCAAGCTCATCCCCGCGCTCTATCGCCGGGAGCTCGCGGGTCAGCTCAGTGACGAGGCGCGTATTATCGGCGTCGCCCGGGCAGCGCTGAGCACCAAGGCTTATATCGATGACCTGGAGCAGGCGCTGCGCGATCGCTTGGGCAGCGACGAGTGGGACCCGACCGTCTGGACCCGGCTCAAGCAGCGGCTGAGCTATCTTGCGGTCGATGTCCAGCAGCCCGAGGCCTACCAACGGCTGGCCCGCGAGCTGCGTGATGACAGCGCGATCCAGCGGGTGTTTTTCCTCAGCCTATCGCCCGAGCTGTTCGTCGACATCGTGCATAACCTCGAGGCCGCCGGGGTAGCGACGTCCAACGCCAAGCTGGTTCTCGAGAAGCCCATCGGCCACGATTTCGCCTCGGCCACGGCCACCAGCGATGAGGTCGCACGCGTTTTCCCCGAGGAACGGATCTATCGCATCGATCACTTCCTGGGTAAGGAGACCGTGCAGAACCTGCTGGCGCTACGCTTCGCCAATACCCTCTTCGAGCCGCTTTGGAACCGGAAGTGGGTCGACAACATCCAGATCACGTTGGCCGAGCAGACCGGCGTCGACGAACGAGGCGGCTTCTATGATCGCACCGGGGCGCTGCGGGACATGATCCAGAGCCATGGCCTGCAGCTGCTGTGCATCGTGGCCATGGAGCAGCCGGTGTCACTGGACCCCACCGCGTTGCGTAACGAAAAGCTCAAGGTCTTGCGCAGCCTGCGCCCGATGCGCGGCACCCAAGCCATCGAGAACAGCGTTCGCGGCCAATACCGCGCCGGGGCGATCGCTGGTCAGCCGGTCAAAGGTTATAGCGAAGAACCCGGCGTCGCAACGGACAGCCGCACCGAGACCTTCATCGCCTTGCGTGCCTGGCTGGATAACTGGCGTTGGGCCGGCGTGCCCTTCTATCTACGCAGCGGCAAGCGCATGGCACGCAAGGAAACCGAGATCGCCATCAACTTTCGCGAGGTGCCGCATCAGATCTTCCACGATCCGCTCTACGGCAGCCGCCCCAACCGCATCATCCTGCGCCTGCAGCCCGAGCGCGGCGTCCAGCTCGACATGTGGATGAAACCCCCGGGCGACGCCATGGTGCTGCGCAAGGCACCACTGGACCTGGACTTCGCCGAAACCGACGGCGGCCGGGCCCTGGACGCCTACGAGCGCCTATTGAGCGACATCTTCCGAGGCCGGCAGACACTGTTCGTGCGGCGCGACGAATTGGAAGCGGCCTGGGCCTGGATCGACCCCATTCGCGCGGCCTGGGAACAGCTAAGCGACGAGCCGCGGCCCTACATGGCTGGCACCTGGGGGCCGGCGGCTTCCAGCGCCTTGTTGGCACGCGACGGCACCGCCTGGCACGAGGAGAGCTAGAGAGACGCTGAATAATGCTCTTGGGCCTCGACACACCACCGGGAGGCTGCCGCGCGTCGTTGGAGACCAGTCAGGGCGTGCGCCGTCGGCGTCGCAAAGCTTGACGCTACGGCCGGTAAAGCGCGGCACCTTGCCCGCAGGCACGCAGCGGCCAGGGGGCGCGCGGATTGTTCAGCGTCTCCCTAGCTGTCCGGGTCGCTGGTGTTGCGCTGTTGAGCCGCGCCCGTTCGCCACTCCTCCGAGGTCAGATCCATGCCCTCGCGCTCCCAGGGCGGTACTGGCGTAAACACCTCCACAAGGAAATCGACAAACGTCCGTATCTTGCGTGATAGATGGCGGCGGTGCGAGTACAGCACATAGAAGGCGGATTTCTCGTGCGGGTACTCGGGGAGCACGGGCACCAACCGCCCGGCCCGTATATCCGGCGCCACCAGCCACGTCGATAGCCGCGCCAGGCCGGCCCCCGAAAGGACGCCCTCGTAGAGGGCATCCGCCGTGTTGGCCCGAAAGTTCCCGCCGACGTGGAGTACACGTTGCCCCCTATCCGCGTCCTCGAATTCCCAATCGTTGAACGTCGAGACCTCGTAGAGGGTAAGGCAATTGTGATCGAGCAGCTCCTCCGGGGTGCGCGGCATGCCATTACGCTGGATGTATTCCGGCGTCGCACAGATGATACGACGATTGACGCACAGCTTACGGGCAATCAGCGAGGGGTCTTCCATTTGCTCGCGCCACTGGATGGCCACATCGATGCCCTCCTCGACCAGATCCACGTGGCGATCGGTGAGCTCGAACTCCACGTTGAGGTCCGGGTATCGGGCGAGGAAGTCATTGATGCGCGGCAACACCTCGACGCGACCAAAGGCTACGGTGGCCGCCACCCGCAGGGTGCCCCGCGGGTTCTCGTTCATGGCGGTGACCGCTTCCTCGGCCTCCTCGATCTCGCCGATGATGCGGGCACAACGCTCGTAATAGGCCTGCCCTGCCTCGGTAAGGCTAATGCGCCGCGTAGTGCGATTAAACAGCCGCACACCGAGGCGGTCCTCGAGTCGGCGAATCTGCTTGCTCACGGCTGAGGGGGTGAGGTCGAGATCCCGCGCCGCCGCCGAGAAGCTCCCCTCTTCCACGGCACGGACAAAGATCATCATCTCGGCGGCCTTATCCATACACCCACTCCCGTGCTGTAAAAGGGACGGTGACCGCGCGCCCGCTCAACCAGTTGACTCAACCGCTCAAGGACCCCCTTGAAGGAGCCCCTAGCCGTCCAGGCGTAACAGATGCTCCTGGCGTGCATCACGGCGCTGGCGTGATGACTCCTGAACCACGCCGGGCATATAGCGTTGCAGGTGCCAGGGCGAATACCGGTGCGGCGCCTGGCGGCCGGTACCCGGGCCAACCCAGCGACAAAGCCTATCGCGGGCAAGGATCTCATAGGCCGGCGGCCTCGCAGGTACCGTTTGCGGCCCCGTGGTGACGAATCCGTGCAGACACGCACCCGCTGCCAGCCCCGGCCGCAACCGCTCGATGAAGCGTTCCAGCATCGCCCCCGGCATATAGTCCAGCAGATCCCAAAGCAGGACCAGCCGCCACGGGCGCTCGGGATGGATGGGCAGGGCCTCACGGAGCTCGTCCCGGGCCAGCGTTGGATCCATGGGCCACTCCCGGGCCATATCGGCAAGCCGATTCAGTGAGTCGGCAAAACCGACCCGACACCGGGAGCTCGCGTAAAAGGCCACGGTGGCGGATGTCGCCGGCCCCAGATCGAGCACCGACCATCCCTGCCGGTCGAGGCCACTGAACGCCTCCGGGAGGAGGCCGGACTCAACGCCGTCCTCGGGTGCCTCCAGCGCTTTCGCCACCGCGGACTCCGTCAGCTACCGGCGCCTTTACTGCCCTTACCGGCCGCCCCTGAGGCGCCGTCGGTACTCCCGGCAGCGCCGGAGCCGCCGCCCGCCGAACTGGACGCCGTATCCGAGGCCGGCTTGGTGCCCGCATTCACCGAGCCACCCGTTGCGCCGCTGGACGATGCGCCGGCGTCACTACCAGAGCTCGGAGAGCCGGATTTCTTACCCATGGCCTTATCGACCGCCGCCTGATCCATCTCCATGGTGCCCTTAAAGTAGCCGCCGTCATCGAGGCTGATCCGTGGCGACACGATGGTGCCGGTGACGCTCCCGGTCTTGCGGATCGCAACCCGCTCCGAGCCATAGAGATCGCCGTCGAGTTTGCCGTCCACGTAGACACTGTTGGCATACACGGTCGCGCTTATATGGCCGTTGCTACCGATCGTCAGCGTGTTGTCCTGCATCTGGACGGTGCCGTTGACGGTCCCCTCAACCAGGAGGTCCTCCTCACCCCGCAGGTCGCCATTGATATGGATGGACGGCCCGATAATCGCGGCCTCTCGGACCGAGGCGCCGCCTGACGACGGCTTCTTAGCCGGCCCCTCCGCCGCGGCCGCTGTGGCAAAGCGGTCCTTGTCGAGCTCGTCATCCATGCCGGTATCCTCTTCAGCAGCGTCGCTACGCCGATTGCGATCAAACATTTCCCTACCTCCGCTGGCCATTACCAGGTGGTGACCTTTCCAAACCGCCTCGCTTGTTAGGGCGGCGATGCCTCATCCACGGCGCCACCGTTGGATGATGGCCCCAAGCATAGCGCATTCCGCGGCGCGACGGATGAGACAGCACGCACGGCGATGGCGACGCTAACCACTGTGCAACAATGACAGGCGCATACTGACCCGGAGTCAAGCCGTGGAGATCGCGCGCCTTCAGGATTGGGCCACCCATCAGCTGTTCTATACCGAGACCGCCGGCCGCCCCTGGTGGGTCCGGCTGGCCTTCTTCCTGGTCCGCCTGGCCTATGCGGTGATTATGGACGCCGCCCGCGGCCAGCTCACGCTGCGCGCCATGGGCCTGGTCTACACCACGCTACTGTCCCTGGTTCCCCTACTCGCGGTGAGCTTCTCCATGCTCAAGGCGTTCGGGGTGCATAACCAGATGGAGCCCATGCTTGACCGTCTGCTTGCCCCGCTCGGGCCCAAGGGCGCTGAGATCACGACCAAGGTGGTGGATTTCGTCGAGAACATCCAGGTGGGCGTGCTCGGGGCCCTCGGAATGGTCCTGCTGCTCTACACCGTTATCGCCCTGATCCAGAAGATCGAGCAGGCATTCAACGCCACGTGGCGGGTGCAACGCCTGCGACGCTTCAGCCAGCGCTTCAGCGACTACCTCAGCGTCCTGCTCGTCGGCCCCGTGCTGGTCTTCAGCGCCCTGGGACTGACGGCCACCGTTCTCGGCTCCGAGCTCGTGCGCAGCCTCGCCGAGATCCCTGGCTTCGGGCTACTCATCACCACCGCCGCCAAGCTGCTGCCCTACGCGCTGATCATCGGCGCCTTTACCTTCGTCTACATATTCGTCCCCAACACGCGGGTCCACACCGTCTCGGCCCTCTTCGGCGCCCTTGTCGCCGGTGTGCTGTGGCAATCCACCGGCTGGGTCTTCGGCTCCTTCATCGCCGGCTCCACGCGCTATACGGCCATCTATTCCGCGTTCGCGACGCTAATTCTGTTCATGATCTGGCTCTACCTGAGCTGGCTGATCCTGCTCATCGGGGCCAGTGTGGCCTACTATCACCAGCATCCACGGCGGCTGGTCGTGGCGGGCGATGAGACGCGGCTCAGTCCGGCGCTCATGGAGCGGGTGGCCCTGTCGGTCATGACGCTGGTCGCCCGGGCCCACTACCGCCGCCAGCCAGCCATGACGCCCGACGATCTCGCCAATGCCCTAGGCCTGCCGACCGATACGGTCCTGGAAGCGGTAACGGCACTCAGCCAGCGCCGCCTACTGGCGACGCTATCGGACGAGGCCAATGAGGACTACGAGGGATTGGTTGCCGGCTCACCGCTGGAGGAGACCCGGGTCGCGGAGGTCTTGCATGCCGCGCGCCATTACCGCGAGGGCGGCGGCCTGGACCCACAGAGCATGGCCACGCCGGGCGTGGTTGCCGACTACATCGACGACGTTGAGGCGATCATCGAGGAACGCTTCGGCCGCCTCACGGTCCGCGAGCTCGCCGTGGCGGACGCGGGCACCGACACAGAGGCGGCGGCCCCGGCGCCGCTCAACACCGACAGCGAGGAGCCGGCGAGCTAGGGAAGTGGAGCCATCACGGACACAGGTACCGACACCACCCGGGTCGTGTCGCCCACCCGCACGCCGAGCCGTAGCGAGCGCGACTCGCTGCCACTCGCCTCGTCCGGGAAGAACAAGAAGCCGTAGGCCAGCTCGCCATCTTCTACCACGCGATCCTCGATCTGATGACGCGCCAGGTCGCGCCTGATCTTGCGGCCGAGATCGCTGTAGGCCGCGGCGCCACCCCCAATGGCGCCGGCGGTGCCCCCAATAACGGCGCCCTTACCGGCGCTCTCGGCGATATCGCGCTCGGTGACGATGCCCACGGCTGCCCCGATCACGCCGCCCGCGAGCCCCGCGAGTAGCGAGCCACGGGCGCCGGCCATCACCGTCTCCCCCTTGGCGACGCTGGCGCGAACCCGCTCGGCGGCCGTATCCGCCGACAGCAGCGGCCAGCCCTGACCGGCCGCATCGGCAAGCAGGATCTGCTCCGGCTGCAGGGCAAGCTCAGCGCCACTGCGATTATCCACAACGAACTGGACCGGCAGCAGTCCGGCGCCGCGGATATCGAAACCAAAGGCACGCTCGGCGAGATCGGGGTCCTGGTAGACCCGCGCGACGATCTTGGCCCCATCGACGTCGATAGCGTCGGAACGCTCCGCCGGCATGGGCACAGGTGCCACCTTCTCGCCGTAGGTCGAGCAGCCGACGAGGGCGATGGCAATCGTTAGCGCGATCGTGACAGCGCGAAGGCCGTGATGCATGGCAGTCTCCTGGACAGCGATGGTGGGGCCGCGGCTATAAGCCGCGCCGCCACCGATTATTCTCAGTCTACGCGCGGTTGGGGAGGCAAGCCATGTCGCAAGCGCTGCTATTCGATGTCAACGAGACCCTGCTCGACCTAACCGCCCTCGACCCGCTGTTCGAAACCATCTTTGGGGATCGCGCGGCGCGCCACGACTGGTTCGAGCGCGCTCTCATGAGCGCGCTCACCGTTACCGCCACCGGAGGCTATCAGCCCTTTGATGGCGTCGCGGCGGCCGCTTTGAGCGTGACGGGCGAGCACTTCGGCCAACGCCCGAATCCCGATGAGCGCGCCCGCATCGCCACCGCCATGCGGCGACTGCCCGCTCACCCGGAGGTAGCGGCGGCCCTGGACCAGCTCTATCGCGCCGGCTATCGATTGGTCGCCCTCAGCAACTCGCCCGGCGAGATGCTCCACGCCCAGCTCGACCATGCCGGACTACTGCCGCGATTCGACGCGGTACTATCGGCCGGCGAGGCCGGCGCCTTAAAGCCCTCGCCGGCGGTCTATCGCTACGCCACCGAGCAGATGACTATCGCCCCCGCCGAGGCCGTGATGATCGCGGCCCACGGATGGGATATTGCCGGCGCGTCCCGTGCCGGGCTCGCCACCGGATTCGTCGCGCGCCCCGGCTACTACCCCGACCCGCTCTTCCCGGCCCCCGACTACCGCGCGCCGGATCTGGCCGCGATGGTAGAGGCCATCAGCGCTTAGGGCAGGGCCGCCCCGAGGGGAAGGCCGCGGCCTTAACGCTCGGTGACGCCGGCTCCACTGGCTTGCGCCCTACTCGAAGAGGTGCCCGAACTTCGCCGCCTTGGTCTCAAGATAGCTGTGGTTATGCGGGTTGCGACCAACATTAATGGCCACCCGCTCGGCCACATCGACCCCGGCGCGCGCCAGCCCCTCGACCTTCTGCGGGTTGTTGGTCAGCAACCGCAAGCGCGCGATGCCGAGGGCCTGGAGCATGGCCGCGGCCACGGTGTAGTCCCTGGCATCAGCCTCGAAGCCTAGCGCCTCGTTGGCCTCCACGGTATCGGCGCCTTCGCGATCCTGGACCCCGTAGGCACGGATCTTATTCAACAGACCAATGCCCCGGCCCTCCTGGCGCAAATACACCAGGGCGCCACAACCCGCCTCGCCAATGGCGGCCATGGCCGCTTCGAGCTGGGGGCCGCAGTCGCAACGCTGGCTGAAAAGCGCATCCCCGGTCAGACATTCGGAGTGGACCCGAACCAGCGGCTCCAATGCCGACGCCACATCCCCAAGACTTAACGCGACGTGCTCACTCGCGTCATGGGCATCCTGGAAGCCATAGATCGTGAAACGACCCCAACGGGTCGGCAGGCGTGCCGACGCGGCGAGGTGGGCGCTGGTCTGCGACCTGGCGTCGTGGCTCATTCAGTGTCCCTTGTACGACATCGCGGCGTGCCACCGTCAAAGCCTAAAGGCTATCACGCCCCTCGACCCGGCGGCTTATCGAGATCCAGATCCGGACCGACCGGGATGATCCGCGTCGGATTCAGTTGCGGGTGACTGGTGTAGTAATGCCGCTTGATGTGGTCGATACTCACTGTCGCCGAGACACCGGGGACCTGATAGAGTTCCCGCAGGTAGCCACTGAGGTTGGGGTAGTCGCTGATCCGCCGTCGGTTACACTTAAAGTGGCCGACGCAGACGGCATCGAAGCGCACCAGCGTCGTGAACAGTCGCCAGTCAGCCTCCGTGATCGCCTCCCCAGTTAGATAACGCTGCCGGCCCAGCAACCCATCGAGCTCATCGAGGCAGTCGAAGATCTGGGTGACCGCCTGCTCGTAGGCGTGCTGGGTGGTGGCAAAACCGGCCTTATAGACGCCGTTATTAACAGCATCATAGATCCGGGCATTGAGCGCATCGATACGTTCGCGCCGGTCAGCGGGATAGTAGTCGGTGGCGTCGCTGGCCCAGGCCTGGAACGCGTGATTCAGCATGCGAATCAGATCCGCGGACTCGTTGTTCACGAGCGTTCCCGTGCGCCGATCCCATAGGGCCGGCACGGTCACGCGCCCGGTATAGTCGGGCTTGGCGCGCTGATAGACCTGGTGCAGGTAATCGCAGCCATTGACATGATCCAGCGTCGCCCCCGGGTAATCGGGACCGAACTGCCAGCCGTACTCGCCCATGTAGGGATGGACAACGGAGACGCTGATGGCCTCCTCCAGCCCCTTGAGCTGACGCATGATCAACGCGCGATGGGCCCAGGGACAGGCCAGCGAGACATACAGATGGTAGCGCCCGGCCGCCGCCGGGAACCGGGCATTCGGCTCCGGCTCAACCCACTCCCGGAAGGCCGGGTCGGGGCGCACGAAATGCCCGCCATGGCTGTCGGTGTCATACCACTGGTCGTACCAGACCCCCTCGATCAATAGGCCCATTGGTAGCCCTCCTTACAGCCCCGCCGCAGCGGCGGGGTAACAGTCGATCTAGCTTTTCAAACGCACGACCACATCCGCGACGTGCCGTCCCTGGAAGCGAGCGATGGCGAGCTCGTTGTCGCTCGGCTGCCGGCTGCCATCAGCACCCGCGAGCGTGGTGGCGCCGTAGGGCGTGCCCCCGGTAATCTCGTTCATATTACTGAGCTCGGGGCAACTATAGGGCACCCCGACCACCACCATGCCGTGATGGAACAGCGTGGTGTGGAAGGAGGTCAGGGTCGTTTCCTGGCCGCCGTGCTGCGAGCTGGTGCTGGCGAAGACGCTGGCGACCTTGCCGATGAGCTCGCCGTTGAACCAGAGGCTTCCCGTCTGGTCGAGGAACTGGCGCATCTGGGCCGCCATATTGCCGAATCGCGTCGGCGTGCCGAAGATAATGGCATCGTAGTTGGCAAGCTCGCCGGGCTCGGCAACGGGCGCCTGCTGATCCAGCTTGGCTCCGGCCGCCCAAGCCGTATTCTCCGTCATGAGCTCCGGGACGCGCTTGAGCGTCACATCGGTGCCCGCCACCTCGCGGGCGCCCTCGACGATGGACTCGGCGAGGCGCTCCACGTGGCCCCAGGTGCTGTAATACACGACGAGTACGTTCGCCATAGCCTGCCTCCGTTGCTGTTGATGACCAGCGACAGCATCGCCCGACGCGGCATTGCGCACAATCGCCGTATCTGAGAACTTATTGTTTCCCCAAACGAAACGATAGCTATGGATCGCTTCAACGCCATGCAGGCGTTTCGCGCCGTCGCGGAGCTGGGCAACCTCACCGCGGCTGCTAAGCGCCTCAATCTATCGAAGTCCGTGGTGAGCAAGCAGATCGCGGCCCTGGAGCAGCACCTGGGCGTGCGGCTACTCAATCGCACCACGCGGCGTGTGCGCCTGACGGACGCCGGTCAGCACTACCACGAACGTTGCGCCCACATCCTCGGCGAGCTAGAGGATCTGGAAGGCGCCATGCAGGCGGTCCATGAGCAACCGACCGGCCAGCTCCGCGTCACGGTGCCGGTATCGTTCGGCCAACGACATCTCGCCCCACTGCTGCCGGGCTTTCTGGCCGCTTATCCCGGGATTAACGTCGATATCACCCTCGACGACCGACATATCGATCTGGTGGCGGCCGGCATGGACGCCGCCGTGCGCATCAGCGAGCTTGGGGATTCCAGTCTTATCGCCCGGCGCCTCGGCGCCTGCGAGGGCTGGATCGCCGCCGCCCCGGATTATCTGGCACGTAACGGCACACCTCTTGAGCCGCAGGATCTGGCCCATCACAACTGCCTGGTCTACGCCTACGCCCCCCACGCCAGTGAGTGGGCCTTCACCGACGCCGCCAGGCGCCCCCAGCGCGTCGCCGTCAGCGGCAACCTGCGGGCCAACAACGGCGAGACATTGATCCAGGCGGCCGTCCAGGGGACGGGCATCATCCGGGTGCCCGACTTCCTCGCCGCGGATGCCGTCGATGACGGCCGCCTGGAGCGCGTTCTGAGCGCCTACGGCACGGACAACCCGGGCATCTACATCGTCTACCCCTACACGCGTCACGTCTCCGCGCGCCTGCGAGCGTTCATCGACTACCTCAGCAACGCATTCCGGGGAAACGGCACCGGCGGAGGGCTAGGGAGACGCTGAATAATTCTCGTGGGCCTCTGCGCGTAACGGCGGCGCTGTGGCAACGCGGGCTTCGCAGTGAATGGCGGTCGCCAGCTACAAGAAGCCCAACGCCGCCCACAGCGCCGCCGTGGCGCGCCCTTCGGGGGCGCTGGGCGCGTGCGCAGTCGGCGTCGCAAAGCCTGACGGTCATGCCGGTACAGCACAATGCGCCGCGCCCAGCGTGGGTGCGCGCCCAGCGGCCAGAGGCTCGCGCGAATTGTTCAGCGTCTCCCTAGAGCGCGCTGGGGCCGTCACCCCCCTCCTCGGGCTCGTCCTCACTCAAGCCCGCGGCCGCCCCCGCGGCCTGGGCGACGCCCTTGAGCAGATCCCATTCCGCGCGTATTCGGCGCAGGCTGCGGTGCCAGGCATCGTGCTCGCCCTCATCCCAGCTGGTGCCGCTCTCTAGCCCCTGGTAGATCGCCAGCGCCCGATCCGCGCAGGCCTGCCTATCGAAGCGATCGGCCGTTGCCGCCACCGCCTCGCGGCACTGCCGCCGGGCATCGCCATCAAGGGCCAGCAGCCCCGCGGTGGCCTCAGCAAAGGCAGCCGCGTCCTGGCACGCGAGTAGGCGCCCATTGGCCCCATCCCGCACGACCTCGCGAGCGCCCGGGGCATCGAGGGCGACCACGGGCAGCCCCGCCGCCATCGCCTCGGCGAGGACCATGCCCTGGGTCTCCGTCAACGAGGCAAAGGCAAAGACATCCATGGCGTGATAGGCATCGACCAGATCGCGACCGCTGAGCTGGCCCGCGAAATGCAGACGGTCCCCGACGTCGGCCTGTTCGAACACGCGCGCTATGTCATCGGCCGACGGCCCGCTACCCACCACCAGGCAGTGCGCCTCCGGCCGCGCGCTTGCCAACCGGGCCAGGGCGTCAGCGAGGAAGGTGAGATTCTTCTCGGGCGCGAGCCGACCGAGATGCCCCACCACGGGGGCATCGGTCGGGATGCCCAGCCAGTCGCGGATACGTCGACCATCGCCGTGTGCGAACTCGGCCGTGGCCACCCCCGTCGGCACCACATCCACGGGCGTGGTCACGCCCCGCTCGGCCAGGACCCCGGCGATGCTCTCGCTGGGAGCCACCACGTGATCGCAGACATTGGCGTAGCTCGTTGAGAGCTGGACGACGAAACGCTTGAGCGCCTCCGAGTCCCCCGGGACGTAGTGGGTGTAGTCCTCGTACATGGTGTGGTGGGTAAAGACCAGCGGACAGGACTGCCAGGAGGCGACCCGCAAGGCCGCTGAGCCGACCAAGAAGGGGTGGTGCGAATGCACGATAGCGGGCTCGAACTGGCGGACGGCGCGTTCCAGGTGCCCGGGAACCGGCAGCACCACGGAGAAGTCGCTGCCGTTGAAGTTCTGAATGGCCGGGATGCGCACCACATCCGGCTCATCCTCGGGCATGCCCGGGAATTCCGGGGCGACCACAAGCACCGAGTGACCGCGGGCGCGGTAACACGCCGTGAACGCGGCGATGGAGCGGGCGACGCCGCCGACGTGAGGCCAGTAGGTGTTGGTCATCATGAGGATATTCATGACCCCCTCCTGAGCAGCCTCAGGGCACGCTAGGCGCGCGCCTGACCTCAACGCTGTCGGCATCGACCGCTGCCGCCACCGGCTCTAGCCCGGCGCCGCCGACCTGGAGCCAGGCCGGCAGGCGCTCACCGTCAATGGCCCAGGATACCCGCACCTTCTGCCCCCCTTCCGGGGTGACCGTGACCCGCACGGGGCCATAGGGCGTCGGTGTCGGCCCGAAACGCACCGGTTGCCCGGCACGGAGCCAGCGTGGCGGAATGCCGCCCGCGATGATGAGCCCATCATCAACCTCGCGGGCGAAGGCGTTGCGCACGATCGCCACCCACTCGGCGGCGGCCCAGACGTGCTGGCCGTCGCCCATGCAACCGCCCCTGGTGCGCGGGTGGATGGCCTCTGGCCATTGGCCCGTGGCACTGGCCAAATCGGCGACGGCGTCCATGAGCTCAAAGCAGCGAGCATCGCCAGCGCGCATGAGCACCTGCGCCATATGCAACGTCAGATAGGCGTTGACGCCGGAATGGATCATGTCCTGGAAGAAGCCGCCATGCACCCGGGTGTGGCGATAGAGGTACTCGACGGTGCCCATCAGGGCGGGATCAAGCGGCGAGCGCAGCTGGAGCGGATAGCCCGCGGCCAAGGTACCGACGGCGCCGGCATCCAGCCGCCGATAGGGCGAGGCGGGCATGGCCGCACACCCCAGGCGCTCGGCATCGCGATGGAAGCAACGTTCCAGCGTCGCCTCCAGATCGGCGGCCTCACACCGCGCCCGCTCGCCAGCCTCGTCGTCACCGGCGGCCTCGAAGACCGGCGCCATGGCACGCAGGCCGGCAACGGCCCAGAGGTCATCCCAGTAGTAGTAATCATTGGGGCCAAAATGCTCGGCGCTAAAGCCCGCCGGCAGCAGCCCGGCGTGGGGTTCCGCCGTTCTGGCGGCGGTGCGCTTGCGCGCGATCCAGCGGGCGCCGCGCCGCAGGCCGCGCAGCCAATCCGTGGGCAGGGCCTCGCCGGTCAGCGCGGCGAAGCGGGCCATGATCCAAAGCACCTGCCCATTCGAGTCCCACTCGCCCTCCTGGGAGTGATAGTAACCCGTGGCCGGGTTCTGGCGCGGCGTAAACAGCGCCAGCGCACGGCGCCCACGCTCGGTCAGTCCCGCGTCCAGCAGGGCACTCACGATGAAGGCCGCATCGCGGAACCAGAACCGCTTATAGGTATAGGGACCCGGTACGACGTCATTGACCGTGTGCAGCACTAGGGTGCGCAAGGCGGCATCGTAGAGGAACCGGTCGCGGCCATCGGGGCAATCCAGCGCAGCCGTATCGGCTAGGGCGTCGGACCATTTCGCCTCAGCCTGCTCCTCGGCGTCGGGGAGGGGGACCGTCAGCGTTAGCTCGCGCGCTTGCCCCGGCTCGATGCGAAAGCATGCCGCCGCAGTCGCCAGCCCCACCTGGCAGCGGCCCTGCCGGGCCTCGGGCGCATCCTGGAGATGCATGGCCACGTCGCCGTGCTGATAATCCGAGACCATGTGCCGGTCCGGGGGCTGATCGAATCGCACGCGATCCGTGCCCTCGATATGCCAACCCTGGTCATCCGGGGTCAGGCCCACCTCATGGATGAAACTCACACCTTCGGGGTTGTAGGGCCTAACCGCGAGCACCAGTTCCCCGCCGGTTGGCGCATAGGCCGTGTAACTCAGCCTCAGCTGGAAATCGGCGCCCTCGCGCTCGACCCAGGCGCGCTGGTGCACGCGCGAATCGCCCTCGCGCGCCTCGGACTCAACAGCTACGCCGCCGGCCGTATCGAGCACCTGGGAGGCCCAGCTGGCACGCGAGGGAAACAGCGGCTGAGCGCCGTCGCCCATGACCCAGGCGTCCAGCGACCATCGGTCCAGCAGCGGCGTCACGAGCCCGCGCGGATCGATGATGGGGAGCTCGGAGCAATCGGGACGCCCCACGGCCGTCCAATTGCGATGCGTCAGATTGACATGGGTCACCGAGAAGGCCCGCGGTAGGAAGGCATCGCTGTAGGGATCGAACTGCTCCTCGATCCAGTACGGCCAGACCCAATCCAGGTTGTGCTGAATGACGCGCGTATTGAGCAGACCGCGCGCGTGGAACAGCGCGCCAGCCCGAAGGAGCTCGATGGGCTCGGAGACCTCCGAGGGCTGGGCGAACTGCCGCAAGCGCGCCATGAAGGCCAGTGGATCGAGGAAACCATGCTGGCGCGCGGCGCGGCGCACGAGCCATTTCCAGGGTAACCAGCGCCAGGGTACGGCCATTCGCCTCCTCCGTTGACTAATGCATGGGGCCTGACGCCGCTATAGCGAGGCTTACGGGCACTCGATCAGCCGCTCGGTGAGCGGCTGGCGCCGGGTCTGCGGCTGCTCGTCGGGATAGCCGTACCAGATCAGCCCCACCACTGTCTCGACGCCCGAATCGATGCCTACGGCCTGGTAGAAACGCGGTTCACGCGTTACCGCTCCGGTCGTCCATTTCATCCCGACCGCCGCGCTCCAAAGATAGAGCGCTATGTTGTGAATGGCACAGGCGCAGGCCGCGTAGTCCTCCCACGCCTGCAGCTCGTTGGTGGCGTTGACACGGGTCACGACCAGCCAGCCGGGAATCGCCTGCCAACTGTTGGCCTTGGCCTCGGCCGCCTCTTCACCGCGGCGCGCCGCAACGAGCTCGCGGTTGAGCGACACGATGGCCGCCTTCGTCCGCTCACCGATGATGTAGAAACGCCACGGCTCGGTGCGGTGATGATTGGGCGCCCAACGAGCCAGCTCAAGGGCCTCCATGAGCACCGAACGCGGTGGCGATTCCGCGCGGAAGCGATTGACCGTCCGCCGTCCGGCGACAAGCCCGGCCGCGTATTCGGGCTGCGGCACGGGACGATGCGAGTCACTGATATCGGCGCGCATAAACCTCCTCATCATTGCCGACACCGAGGCTGGGCTCGGTATACCTTGGCCTCGGTGACCCCATTGGTCCAGGGCTGCGAAATGCGTCACGCTGGCCGTAGGCCTAGGCGTCTATCCTGGTGGCGACCATTGAGGGGGGCAAGCCATGCATCGTGAGACCTACCACCTGAGCACGACCCATGAACGGACCGGTGACGAGCCCAGCGCCGAATGGGTGCACACCTGCCTGGCTAATGCGCGCGCGGCATTCCTCCAACAACTCGGGCTCACCAGCGCCCGGCTCCGGGCCGAAGGGCTGCGCCTCGGCTTTCACCCCGAGGGCAGCGCACTGCCTTTGGCCACGTCGGTAAGGCATACCCTGGGGATCACACTGACACTACGATCAGCCGGCGATAACTTCGCCTTTACGGAGCGCTTATACGACGCCGGGGAGCAATGGCAGCCCTTCTGGCACGGACTCACCCGGGTGTGGGCCGAGGCGCAGGGGCAGCGCCAATCCTTGCCGCCGGACCTCGTTCACGAGCTCGAGGCCTGGCTCCACCTCGGCCGAGGCACCGTTCCGGTAGCATCGGTAACGGCTGAGCAGCTGGCCACGGGCTCGTAAGCCAACCGCTCAAAACCCACACAGCTAGAAATTCGATACAAAACTCGTACAATAGGGCGAAACTAAGGCCACTCGAGACGGGTATGAACGAGCACGGGCTGGCGGAACACTTCCGCGCCATCATCGCGAGCTGCGGCGAAGACCCCGAGCGCGAAGGACTAGCCAAGACGCCCGAGCGGGCGGCGGAGGCCTTCGATTTCCTAACTCATGGCTACCAGCAGGATCTGTGGGCCCTGGTAAACGGCGCCTTATTCGAGTCGGATATCGACGAGATGGTCATCGTCCGTGATATCGAGTTCTACTCGTTGTGCGAGCACCACGTGCTGCCGTTCTTCGGCCGGGCCCAGGTCGCCTACATACCCAACGGCCAGGTCCTTGGGCTATCCAAGATCGCGCGCATCATCGACATGTACGCGCGCCGGCTCCAGATCCAGGAGACCCTGACCAAGCAGATCGCCGAGGCTATTCAAGAGGTCACCCAGGCCCGAGGCGTCGCGGTTCAGATCAACGCCTCTCATATGTGCATGATGATGCGCGGCGTGTGCAAGCAAAACTCCGAGATGAGCAGCTCCGTCATGCTGGGCGCCTTCCGGGAGTCGGAGTCCACGCGTAACGAATTCCTGCAGCTCATTCGCTGAATGGCCATGGCGTCGCCCTCTCAGACCACGTCCGGCTTTGATCTCTCGCGAATCCGTATCAAGGACTTACGGCTGCGCACCTTCGTCGGCTTTAACGACGAGGAGCAGCGCAAACGCCAGGATGTGGTCATCAATATCCACATCGATTATGACGCCGCGGCCGCCGCGCGCGATGACTCGGTGGCCAAGGCCCTGGACTACAAGGCCATTACCAAATCGGTTATCGCCCTCGTTGAGGACAACCGCTTCCTGCTGTTGGAGAAGTTGGTGCACGATGTGCTCATACAGGTCCTGGACTACCCGGGCGTCCAGCGAGCCGAGGTGGAGGTCGACAAGCCCCATGCCTTGCGCTTCACCGAATCCGTCTCGCTGACCATGTCCGGATCACGCGAGGGGCTGGTATAGCGCTCGCACCATCGCCACCATTAGTGACATGAGGCCATGACCGTGGATTGCCCGTTCTGCCGCATCGTGACTGGCGACGACACGGCCGACGAGCTCTACCGGGATGAATACGCGGTGGCGTTTCGCGATATCAACCCGCAGACGCCCGTCCACCTCCTCGTCATACCACGCCGCCATATCGCCTCACTCGCCGAGGTCAGCGACGGGGAGGTACACCTATTGGGCCATCTCCAGGTGATTGCGGCCCAGCTCGCCGAGCAACTCGATCTAGCGCGCGATGGCTACCGTTGCGTTATCAACTGTGGCCGCCACGGCGGGCAAACCGTGCACCACTTCCATCTGCATCTACTCGCTGGGCGCGCCATGGGCTGGCCGCCGTTCCCGCGCTCATGACCCGCTCACAACGCGGCCCACGGCCAGCAACGCAAACCCGAGCAGGACCACCCCCGTTGCGGCCTGCATGAAAGCCGCCCGTGTTCGAAGCCACGCCAGCGAGGACGGCTGCGTCGCTAGGCCGGCGATGAGCGAATACCAGAGGCCATCGACGGCAACGGGAATGGCGACCAGGCCGAACATCGGCGCATGACCCGAAGCGGCGCCGGTGAACGGCGCGAAGAGCGCCAGGAAAAAGCCTGCGACCTTGGGATTGGTCAGCGCGATCAAGAGGCCATCGCGCATCGCTGACGCTACGCCTACCTGGCTGGGCGGCGCGGCACCGAACGCGGGCGCCGCCGCTCGGCGTGCTTGCGATAACGAGCGCACGCCGAGCCAGACCAGGTAGACAGCACCCGCGAGGGTAATCAGCCGCTCAGTCGCCGGATACTGGCGCAGCCAGACGGCCAACCCGGTCACCGTTGCCAGGGCGTACAGGCCAATGCCGGCGGCATGGGACCAGGCCGCGGCGAGGCCCGCCGCGCGGCCACTGGTCAGGGCATGGCGCAGGACCACGGCGAGGCTCGGGCCCGGAACCATGGCCGCGAGGGCACAGACGCCGACTACGGCGAGCCATCCGCTCGCGGCCACGTCCACTCCTCCCGATCCGTCGTTGGATTCATGCCTTACTCGACGCCGAGGCCGGCACCTCCGCCCCGCCCCACCCACGCCATCGTTACGCTGGCGGCGGCGTGATGAGGGCGGGGCCTCGCTAGAGCCGGCAAGCCCTAGTCGTTGGAATTGGCACCGGCCGGCATTCGGCGCACCCTGTCGCGCCCGGCCTCCTTGGCCGCGTAGAGGGCCCGATCGACACGCGCCAGCAGGGAGTCCACCGTGTCGTCTTCGGGCCGTGCCTCGGAGACCCCAAAGCTGGCCGTGACATGGACCGAGCTCCCGTCGATGGCGATCGGCGTCGCCGCTAGGCGCTGACGCAGGCGTTCCGCCAGGGCATAGGCGCCGTCGATGCCGGTCTCCGGCAGCAGGATCGTGAACTCCTCGCCGCCGATGCGGGCGGCAAAGTCCTGCTCCCGGAGGGTTTGACGACATAGCGCGCCGATCGAGCGTATGACGGTATCGCCGGCCGCATGGCCGAGCGAGTCGTTGAGCCCCTTGAACGCATCTAGATCGAACAGGACCAGCGACAGCGGCCGGCCATAGCGTTGGCATCGCCCCAGCTCGCGCGCCGCTTGCTCGAAGAAGTGGCGCCGATTGGGCATGTCGCTGAGCGCATCGTGACTCGCCAGGTGACGGAGCTGGCTCTCCAGCTCGATACGCCGCTCAATCTCCCGCTCCAGGTTCAGGCGTATCCGCTTGCTCTCGGTGATATCGATCTGGATGCCGGTATAGCCCAGCAGGCCCTCGTGCTCGTCACGGTCCGCATGAACCGATAACCGCACCCAGTAGGATCCGCCATCGCGCCCATAATTGAGGATCTCGACGACGAACGGCTCATCACGAGCCAGCCGATCGCGCATCAGGGCCACGGTGTCGGGATCCGTGTCGGGCCCTTGCAGCATCTGCCCCGGCTTGCGGCCCTGGAGCTCGCTGAGGCTGTAGCCGCTCACGCGGATCAGCGCCGAATTGCACCAGGTAATCAAGCCGTCCGGGTCGGTCATGATGATGGCCTCGGCGGTCTCCTCCAGCGCCAGGGCGACGCGCCGCTGATGCCGGGCGTCAACCCACTCCTCAGTGATGTCGCGAAAGACGCCGAGCAGGTACCCTGGATGATCACGCTCGCGGACGACGTATTCGCCAATCGATCGAACATAGCGAACTTCACCGTCGTGGCGGCGCAGGCGGGCCACGAAATCAACGTATTCGCCCGTCCGACGCAGGTAATCGAACTTCTCGCGCACTCGGTCTTGATCGGCTGCCAGGTAGTACGCCAGCGCGGTCTCGACATCGGGTTGGGGGGCGCCGGGATCGAGTCCATGGATACGAAAGACCTGCGGCGACCAGAACAGCGAGTCGTCGGCGAGATCCAAACACCAGTGCCCCGAGGCACTCAGACGCTCACTGTGGGTAATGATCTGCTCCGAGCTCAGCACCGGCCCACCTCGGGCACAGAACGCGCCTCAGCCATTCGCCGGCTCCTCTACATCGGCTATGGAGCCGATTCTACACGACCTCAAAAACCGGTCAGTACCAGCTTGCCACGGGAGCGCCCCGATTCGATGAGCGCATGCGCTGCCTGGATGGTAGCGGCATCAATACGCCCGTAGTGCTGTTGCAGCGTGCTCCGGAGCACGCCCGCATCGACGAGAGCGGCGGCCTCGTTGAGCAGCCGCTGCTGGGCGCTCTTATCCGGCGTATCGAACAGGCTCCTGGTGAACATCAGCTCCCAGTGCAGGGACAGGCTCTTGGGCTTGAGCTTGCTGACATCCAGCGACGGCGGATCGTCGATGAGCGCGAGCCGGCCCTGCGGCACCAGGCAGGCCACGATCTCGTCGAGGTGATCATCGGTGTTGGTCAGGCTCGCGGCGTAGAACGGCGCCGTCAGACCGGCATCGACGAGCTCGCTCGATAGCGCCCGCGTGTGATCCAACACCGTATGGGCGCCCAGCGAGCGCACCCAGTCGGCTGTCCCGGCACGCGCGGCCGTCGCGATGATGTGCAGGCCCGTAAGCCGTGCCGCCAGCTGGATCAGGATCGAGCCCACGCCGCCGCCCGCGCCGACGATTAGCAGACTCCCCGCCGACGGCGATTTCCCCGGGGCAACACCCAGGCGCTCGAAGAGCAGCTCCCAGGCCGTGATCGTCGTCAGCGGCAGGGCCGCTGCCTGCTCGAAGTCCAGGCTCTGGGGCTTGTGGCCCACGATGCGGGCATCCACCAGCTGATACTCGGCATTGCTGCCAGCCCGGGTGATCTCGCCCGCGTACCACACGGCATCACCCGGCTGGAAGCCATCGACCTCGAGACCGGTCTCGACCACGACGCCGGCTGCATCCCAACCGAGGATCTTGGCCTGATCCGCAGGGCCCGCCTGCGGCGCCACCCCGCGCCGCACCTTGGTATCGATGGGATTGACCGAGACCGCACGCACCTCGACGAGCAGGTCATGCCCCGTCGGCGTGGGCGCCTCGACCTCGATATCCACCAACGCCCCGTCGGCATCGACAGGACCGGGCTGATAGTAGGCTACCGCCTTCATGGCATCTCCTCGTGGCTAGTGGGTCGCACATGCCGATGATGGACGCTTTGGGCCAGCGCGACGAGGGTGTGGCGAGGCTTACTAGAGCAAGCGAATAACCACGGGGCAAGGTAATCAAGCGGGACCCTTAAACCGGCGGCGGCACGCCACGACGCAGGGCGGGCCGTCGAAAGCAGTAATCCGGGGGTAGGTATTGCCAGACAGACTTGCGCCGCCGCCTCATCATGGGCGCCGTGCTGGCAAGGCTTGTAACGATGGGAGCACTAATGCGCCCGAGGCCAAGGACCGGCCCCGGGCGACCCGGCGTGGTAACGGAGGCGCTCAGGCGGCCTTGAGAGCGGCCTCAGCCTCGGAGCGCAGGGCGTTGGTGCCCGCCTCATCGAGCATGCCGACGCGCATGCGCCGATAGAGGATATCGTCAATGAGGCAGGCGCCCTCGTAGCTGACCGCCCAGTTCAGCTCGGCCTGGATGTACGGCAGATTGGCGACGAGCCGGTCGGTCGTCCCCTGCTTCAGCACGACATGGGCACGGTCGCCGTAGGCCTCCCACAGGTGCGCGGCGATATCGTCCGGCAGCCCCTTGATCGCGGCCTCCGCGGCCTGCTTATCGCCGTCCGCGCCCGGCAGGCGCAGGTCGTGCGTACCACACGCACCGGCCTGGAGCTCGGGATTCGCCGCCACGAGCTGATCCATCAGGTCCTCGGCCATGCGCCGCCAGGTGGTCCACTTACCGCCCGTCAGCGTCATCAGGCCGTTCTCGTTGAGTATGACGTGATCGCGGCTGAGCTGCGAGGTCGACTCAGCGCCGGGCTGCTTCACCAGCGGTCGTAGCCCCGAGTAGGTCGCACTGATCTCCTCGCGGCTCAGGGATTCATCCAGCCACTCGTTGACGTGCTTGATGATGTAGTCGATCTCCTCGTCGGTGGCGACCGGATCATCGGTGAGCTCCGCCTGCTGATCGGTCGTGCCGACGATGGTCTTGCCGAGCCAGGGCAGGATAAACAGCACGCGACCGTCGTCGGTCTCCGGCACCAGGATGCCGTGCCCCTCGGGCAGCATGTCCTTGTCGAAGGCGACGTGGATACCGCTGGACACGCTCATCAGGGACTCGGCGTCGGGATCGGCCATGTGCCGGAGGTGATCCGTCCATGGGCCCGTGCAATTGACCACGACCCGGGCGTTAATGGTCAGCGCCTCGCCGCCGATGTGATCGGTGCAGTGGGCGCCGCACACGCGGCCGTGGTCATCCTTAATGAGCTCGTCGACGCTGGTGTAGTTGAGGGCATGGGCGCCCTGCTCGATGGCGGAGCGCACCATGGACACGCCGAAACGGGCGTCATCGAACTGGCCGTCCATGTAGCTGACGCCGCCCTTGAGCTGGTCGAGCTTCAGCGTGGGGCAGGCCCGCTGGATGGATGACTTGCTCTCGATCCCGGCCTTACCCAGGCGCTCAGAGCCCGAGAGCCGTTCGTAGAGCCACAGCCCGACGTAGTAATAGGGGATGCCCAGCCAACCCTTGACGGGCGTAATCAGCGTCAGCGGCCAGGCGAGATGCGGCGCCATGTTGAGCATGCGCTTGCGCTCGGCCAGCGCCTCCTTGACCAGCTGATACTTGCCGACATCGAATGACTTGACCGCCTGCTCCAGATAGCGCACACCGCCGTGGATCAGCTTGGTCGATCGGCTGGAGGTCCCGGCCATGAAATCCTGCCGATCCACCAACGCGACAGTCAGGCCGCGGCTGAGCGCATCCAGGGCTACGCCGGCGCCGCTCGCCCCGCCGCCAACAACCAGGACATCGACATCCGCGGATCGCAAAGCGGCCACGTGGGTCTGGCGATCCCACGGCGCGACGTGATCGGTGGCGCCAGATTGTGCCATCAGGAGACTCCCTTGCCTTGGTTTTGTGTCGAGGCTGCGCCGGCACGCCCATATCGCGAGTACCGCCGAGCCGCGACTGCCGTGATCGATATCGGCGAGCGGCGCGCGACGCCCCTCGCCCGAGCATGGGCTAAACGCTAGCGTGCCTGCCCCCGTCAATCAATCACGCAGTGCAGCATAATCGCTCCCCACACCCGACAGCGGTAAGACCGAACGCCAAACTTGCGCGATTAGACGTTTGCCGTTCCCCCATGGCCCCACAGCGGTGGCTCCAGCACCGCGTTGGCGGGGTCGTCGAGAACGGCGCGGGCGAAGGCCAGGAGCTCGACCTCCCCCGGCGCGTGCCATTCGCGGCTGCGGCCATTGTAGAGCCCATGCTTGCCGATCCCGACCACCAGCGCCTCGCGCGCCGCCGGGGTTGCCCGTTCACCCAGCACACCCCGGCTGACGGCGAGCGCGAGGGCGAACAACGCAAGGACCTCATGGCGCGGCCTGACACCGAAACGACCATCGAGGCGAGGAGCATACGCTTGCCAGGCGTGGCCCATCACCGCCTCGGCGATCCGCGTGCTATCACCGGCGAGTCCCGCGTGATCGAGCAGGTTGGCGGCCGTCACCACGGCCCGGGAATGCCGCCAGCTATTGCGAATCGTCCGTATCAGCCCGAACATCGGGTCACTCCCTCGTGCGCGTACCTATCGATTTGGAGGCGTCTACCGCCCTTCCCTGGGCACCAGCGGGGTAGCCGGGTGCGACCAGCTCACGGCAACGTATCGCGCGTGCCACCCACCCGCTTGAAGTATAGTTGCGACGGTCTCACAGGGCGGCCCCGCCGCGTGGCGTAACCATACATCACCAACGCAGCGCTGTGGCCTGCCCCGGCCGTGCGCGACCCATCAAGCCATCGATCGCGAGCGCTCGTCCGAGCCCCCGCGCCGCCGCGGCAGTTATCAAACGGGGCCAGAGGGGGTGCCACCGCCAACGCCGATGATGCGTTCGAACAGATCGTACGCATGGGTGGTGGTCTCCGGCTCGCCGGGGACGATGCGATAGCTGCGCAGGCCATCGGGGGTACGGGCCGCACGCAGCATCAGCCGATGCGAGTCGTGCCATGCCGCCAGGGCGGCCGCGAACTCATGTAGATGCGTTACATAGACCGCATGCGCCCCGTGGGCGTGTAAGGCCGTCGCGACGTCCTGGAGTATGCGCGCGCCCTCGCGCTGATTCGTTACGGCACAGGACTCATTGGATAGCAACAAGGCCCGCGGCGTTAAACGCTCAACGCAATCGCTCAGGCGTGCCAGCTCCTCATCGAGCTTGCCGCGGTCCAGGCCCGCATCCTCAGGGCGCGGGAAATGGGTCAGCACGACATCGCGTGCGCTCAGCATTGCCCCCTCGGCGGCAACGACACAGCCGGTCTGGCCCATGAGCTGCATCTGGCCCAGGCTGCGCAGGAAGGTGGTCTTACCGCCGCGATTGGCGCCCGTGACAACGATGGTCCGGCAGTTATCGGCAGCCAGATCATTGGCGACGACGCCGGAACGCGCGGTTAACGCCAAGGCCGCGTCCACCAAGCCCCGCCCCTGCCAGGCCCCCGCATCCGGCGACAGCACCGTCGGCACTGTGGTCGCCACGCCGAGCCTCGCCAGCTCGTCCTCAAGATTAAGGCAGCCGACGTAGAAGGCCAGCTCGTCGCGCAATTGAGCCAGTGTGGCCTCGGCATCCTGCGCAATGGCCTTGAGGCTCTGACTCAGCGGCGCCAGGCGCTCCTCGCGAAACGCACGCAGCGCGGTGCGGTAGCGCTCGTCGTCAGGATCGATGGCCAGCCGATAGCCGCCTCGCCGCGGCGCTAGCCAACGACGCCAGCTACCGCGCCGCGACTCACCGCACCGAAGGCGGTAGCCGACGCCCTTGTTGCCGGTGCCCAACCGGGCACTGACGCGATACGCCCTGCCGCGGCGAAGCGCGTGCAAATGCCGTTGCATGGTCGCCACGGCCTCGGCGTTCAGGTGGGCATCGAGATCAGCAGCCAACGTTAAGAGCCCCGGCGACTGCAGTTCCTGCCGGCAGGCGGCCAGCTCATCGCGAACGCGGCTAAGGCCGTCGATCGTACCGGTGAGCTGATTGGCGGCATGACGAATCACCACCGTCGCTAGCCGAGCATTCAGGCCATGGCGCCGGGCCGCGAGCACCTCGCCGGTGTGCTCGTAGAGCCGTCGTATCATCACAGGGTGCTGGCGGCAGTCGGCGAGGAGGGACTGGCGATAGCGCGTCTGCGCCGGCTCGGTGGCCGGCGCCGTCATCAACGCCGCGCGGGCGACCCGCTCAATGACCGGATCGCCGGCAGCCATGGCGGCGATGATCGGCCCCAGGGCCAGATCCTGCTGCAGCGCATCCCGATCGGCCGTATCGGGTGACGCCTCCGGATCAAAGGCCGCATCGGGTGCCATGAGCCGCACCCTCAACGGCTCAGCCTCCGTGCTAGTCGCTGCGGCGTAAGCCCGTGGCGCGCGGCCAGCGTTTCGGCGTGGGCGCTAGCGCCCGGGCGCCGCCGCACGACGCCATAGGCCGGCTGCTCCGGGTCCGCCGGATCGCGGGTACTGACCATGGTCACGCTTGCCGGATCGCCGGCCACCGCCTCCGGCACGAAGGTTACGCAAACCGCCAGGGCATCGCCGTCACGCAGCCGCGTCAGTATCCGCCGCGTCAGCGCCACCGCGTCGCTGGCCTGCGTGGATTGGAACAACTCATTGAGGATCACCAGCGTGTGCGGACCGACCCGATTCAGGATCGCACGGGCGCGCCAAAGATCGGCCTCGAGCCGGCCCTGTTGCTCATTAATCGCCTCCTCGCGATCGAAGTGCGTCAGCACGGCGTCGACATGGAGCAACCGGGCCTCGCACGCCGGCACCGGCAGCCCCAACGCGGCGAGGTAGTGGAGCTGACCCACGCTGCGGGCAAAGGTCGTCTTACCGCCCTGATTGGGCCCCGTCACCACCAGCGCACGCTCACCCCCCTCGTAGGCGAAGTCGTTGGTGACAACGGCCTGGCTCCCGCCGGCGAGCTTGGCCGCCAGGGCGATATCGGCCACACCGCGAGCCCGGATATTGCCCTTGGCCGTGACTAGCTCCGGGTAACAGAAGGCCACGCCGTCGGCTTCCAGAGCCGTCATAAGCTCGCGATAGGCCAGATAGAACGCCACCTCGCGCTCGAAACGCACGAGAGTCGGGTCCTGATAGGACGCGTCATCGCGGCAGAACATGGCCAACCGATCAAAGGCATCGGGGAACAGCGCCGCGACGTAATCCAAGATCCGTGCCTCAAGCACACTAACGCCTAAGGTGTCTTGATGGTCGGCCTGCTCGGCAGGCACCGCGCCCGCCTCCCGCAAGCCCGCGAAGGTGGACTCGATCTCAGCGAGATAATCGGCCTCACCAGCGAACGCCTGCACCTCGACGGCGTCGTCCTCGATGGCCACCGTGTAATGCACCGCGTCCAGCGCCTCGGTCACCGCATCCAGGGCCCGACAGAACGCGGCAAATGCCTCGGACTCGACATAGGCGCCGAGATAGTGGCGAAAGGAGGTAAGTCCTTCGGACGCGAGGGGCGCCGAATGCAGGGCGTCAGCGAGCTCATTCACGGCTCGCCGGTAGCTGGCCGCCGCCTCGAGCTGCCAGCGCTGGGCCTGCAATCGATGGCTCATCGACGCGGCCTGAGCGAACTCGCGCTGGCGCTGGCGCATGGTGCGCGTAAACCGATCCAGGGCCTCGTGAACGCCGTCATCCGCGAGGTCGCGCATAACCGCCTGGCGATACGCAATGAGCCGGGGCTCCGCCAGCGGTTGGTGGAAGAAATCGGCCAGCCGATAGCCCTCGCGCCCGCGGTTGAGCCGCTCTACAAGCTGGTCCAGACCGAGGTCCACCAAACAATCGGGGGCCGGGGGCGGCTCAGCCGTTTGATCGCCGCCACCCGCCCCGAACAGGATGCTATCGAACCGCATGGCCGCGTTGTCACCTCCATCTCGGCCCAGCAGGCAGCCGCCAGCGCTACCGCCGCACCAGCTCGGCGACGCTAGGGCGACCGCCGCAATCTAGCGAGGTTGTGGCACCCATGTCATGGCGTCTCACCCGGCATCAAAACCACCGAGCCGTATGCGACACTCGGCGACCCCAGCGGCGGGCACGAGCCGCACGAGCTACCAAGACGACCGAGCGAAAACGGCGAAAGAGGGGGCAACAACGATGCGCATGCGCTGCCCGATAACGCCCGCCTGGGGCGTTAAGGTCATCCTCGGCCTCGCCCTGATCGCCCACTTCATCGTGGTCACGTTAGTCCCGAGTAGCGGCCCGACGCAGGAACTGCTCAGTTACCCCGTCTTCCTCGGCCTAGTGCTAGTCGGCGGGACCATCAATCTCGGCCACTACATCCTCTTGGAGCGCCATCTCCATCGCGAGGCAGGAGCCGGAATCATCACTGATCGGGGGCTGTTCCGTTGGATCCGCCACCCGATGTATCTCGGCGACGCCATCCTCTACCTGGCATTCGCGCTATACCCGGCCTCGCTGGTGACGGCCGTCATCTATCCCGTCGCGCTGGTCGCGCTATGGCGGCAATCACAGCACGAGGACCACCAGCTCGCCGCGCAATTCCCCGAGGAGCACGCCGAATGGCACCAGCAGACGGGTCTTTGGTGGCCTTTCAGCCGACCGGACCTGAGCCAAAGGCCCTAGGGAGACGCTGAACAATTTCCGCGGGCCTCTGGCCACTAACCGCGCCCGCAGGCAAGGCGCGGCGCACCGTGCTGTAGTGGCTGTACCGTCAAGCTTCGCGGTACCGGTTCCGCGCGCCCGACGGCCCCGCCGGGCGCGCGGGCATTATTCAGCGTCTCCCTAGCGCCTAACACGGATAGCGCTACCGGGAACCGGGCATTACACTTCGACCGCAATAGAAAACCCGCACCGGGAGTCCATCATGCCGAGTCGCCAGCAGCGTCTTACCCTCTCCCTCCTCGCGCTCCGCATCGCCGTGTTCGTCGTAATGATCACCTGGACGCTCGACAAATTCCTGAACCCCGGCCATAGCCAGGGTGTCTTCGAGCGCTTTTATGGCATCCCATCGCTGGACACGGCAACGATGTATGTCATCGGCGCGCTCCAACTCATCGTCGTCCTGGCCTTTGTGGCAGGCTTCCTCAAGCGCTTTAGTTACGGCATCGTGCTGCTCATGCACGGCGTCTCGACCGTGTCCTCGTACCAGCAATACCTGGCCCCCTATGACGGCGCGAACATCCTGTTCTTCGCCGCCTGGCCCATGCTTGCCGCCTGCCTCGCCCTCTATCTGCTACGCGACGACGACCGCCTCGCCAGCATGGACACCTACCTCAGCCATTGAGCCGAAAGACACCAACACAGAAATAAATGGCCAGCCGAGGCGGACCCCGATGCACCGAATGCCGCGGTTGTCTAGGTACCGACTTCGCTGGGAGCGTCGTAATAGCCGCCCTCGATGGACCCTAACTCGGTCGCTGACGCAGCGCGCTGTCATAACCCGAAACAGCGCCTTGAACTCGAAGCGGGATATTGGCGCGCCCGGCCGCATTAAGCGCATCGAGCCACCCGCCTCCTCTGGTCGCGACCACGACCATCTCGGGTACGACGGCGCCGCTACTCGTCGGCGGCGTCGGCCCAGTGGATGATCACCTCCTCTTTGCCCCATTCGCGCGCGGCCTCGACATCGGTGCCCATGAAGATATCGATCTTTTCCTCCCAGCGCTTATGCATCTTGTCGCGCACGATGTAGGTCCCGTCCAACCCCTCAATGGTGACCTCGGTCTCGTGGTCCAGGCCCATGGGGATGAGATCCCGTGAGACCGCGATGGCTTTCATGCCGGGTTCCAGCTGGTCGCCCCAGGCAGCGAGGCCGACATTGCCCTCCTTGGTTTCCGACTCGCGCATGGTGTAGGCCGTGGCGGTCACCTCCAGGGACTCCTCGCCCTGGCCACAGGCACTGACGACCAGCGCAACGAGCACGACGAGCCCGCGTCCGATCCGCATGCCGTGGTTACCGCGAGATACCACCATCGTCAGCGGCCCCCGTATCGGTCGGGGCGGCGTAATAATTCCAGGGTGGATCAGCCATAAGCCAGGTAAACCCCGACCATCAGCACCAACGCGAAAAGCATGAAGCCCCAGATACCACCGACGAGGAACTGCAGGGCCAGCCCGATAACGACACCCGCCGCGGTAATAACCGGACCATAGCGGTTCATACCGGTGGTCTCGTCCGTCTGGGAGGAAGCACCAGGCGGGGCTTGTTCTATACCGCCAACGCGTCGGTCCGCCCCCTGGCCGTTGATCGGTTCGCCGCAGTAATCACAGGCCGACAAGCGGTCGGATACCCGTTTTTGGCATGCCCGGCAAGCCACTAAGGCCATCGCGGCCTCCCTCGTTGATCAGATCATTAGCGATCGTACCGCGTGCCACGAGCCATAGCCACTGCGGGGTGCCGCATCCACACGCAGGCATTGAATTGTTCAACGCCTCGGCTAACGCCATACCGGCCCGGTGCAACAGCGCTGGACGGCGAACGACTGCTACACCACAGTGTCCTATTCACCGTCCCCGGCCGATCCGTACGTCATGACCCGCTTACTCTGGCTACGCCACCTACTGCCACCGCTGATCAGCATCGGTATCGGGGCTGGCGTGCTTACAGCCATGGTCTTTACGCGCCCCGAGCCGCCACCGCGTAACGAGGATGAGCGGGTATGGCGCGTGGCAACGCAGGCCGTCCAGCCGCGCGCCATCGCGCCAACGCTGAGCCTGTACGGCGAGCTCGAATCACCGCGCGCGAGCACCCTCTCGGCCGCCGTCACCGCCGATGTCGAGGCGGTGCCGGCCCGCGAGGGCGAAAGCGCGGCCGGGGGCGAGCGCCTGGTGACACTAGCACGTCCCGACCTAGCGGCCACGGTCGAGGCGCGCCGCGCCGACGTCGCGGAGGCGAGCGCGCAGATCGAGGAGGCACGAATCACCCATAAGGCGGACCAGAAGAGCCTGGCCCGCCAGCAAGCGCTAGTCGACATCGCCGAGCGTGGCCTCGCACGCACTCGGCGCCTTGCGGATACCGAGATGGCCTCCGCTGAACAGGTGGATGCGGCTCAGCGGACGCTGGAGCAGGCCCGTCTGGCCCTCGCCCGCGAACGCCGGGAGGTAAACAGCTTCGAGGCGCGCCTGGCCCGCCTGCAGGCCCAAAAGGAACGCGCCCAGGCACGGTTGACGCAAGCCGAGCGGGATTTGGGGCGTACCCGCATCACGGCGCCTTTCGACGGCGCCATAACGACAGTCAACGTATCGCCGGGCGAACGGGTGCGCCCGGGTGATCCGCTGGTCGCGCTCTACGACGGCTCAGCCCTCGAGGTCCGGGCCACGATCCCCGGCCCACGGGTCACAGCAATTCGCCAGGCCCTCGCGAACGGCGAGCCCATCACCGCCACGATCCAGGTCGACGAGCAGACCCTGCCGGCCCGCCTCGACCGGCTGGGCGGCCGCCGTCCCGAGAGCGCGGCCGGTGTAGAGGCGCTCTTCGAGGTCTCTGACGAGGCACCCGCTGATCTGGCGCTGGGCCAGTTCGCCCAGGTCAGGGTTGAGCTGCCCCGCCGTGAGGGACTCATTGCCGTACCGCCGGCGGCGCTGTACGAGCAAGACCGCATCTATGTCGTGCGCGATGGACGGCTCAAGGCGATCGAGATCGAGCGTGCCGGTCAAAGGGCCGTAACCGGCGCGCCGGACCAGCTCCTGCTTAGAGCGCCGGCCCTGAATGCCGGCGACCAGGTCGTAACCACCCAACTCCCCAACGCGAGCCAGGGGCTGCGCGTGCGCCTCGCCGATAAGGGCGACGCGCCGTGACCTCGGGCGAGGAAGCCACGGGCCTGCTGGCGCGCTTCGCCCGCCATCCGGTGGCGGCGAATCTGCTCATGGCGCTAATGATCCTCACCGGCGTCTACGCGCTCATCGACATCAACACGCAGTTCTTCCCCAATTTCGATCTGGGCCGCATCTCGGTGAGCGTGGCGTGGCAGGGGGCCTCGGCGTCCGACATGGAGGACGGCGTGACCCGGCCGCTGGAGCAGGAGCTGCGCAATCTGGACCACCTCAAGAACATCACCTCGACGTCGGCGGAGGGCATCTCGCGCATCTCGCTGGAGTTCAAGCAGGGCGCCGACATGGGCGAGGCCCTGGAGCAGGCGAAGTCACGCGTCGGGCAGGTGCGCAATCTCCCCGAGGACGCCGAGGAACCCGAGGTTACACGCGTCACCCGCTTCGATCCGGTGGCCAAGGTACTGGTCTATGCCAAGCAGGGCGATGCCGGGCCCCAGCGGCTGGCGGAATTGCGCCAGCGGGTCCAGAACATGCGCGATGAGCTCCTCGACCGCGGCATCGCCAAGGTCGATATTCGGGGCCTGCCCGAGCAAAAGATCGCGGTACGCGTAAGCCCGGCGCGGTTACACGAGCTCGGCCTATCCCTGCCCGAGATCGCAGACCGCGTGGACGCCCAGAGCGTGGATCTGCCCGCCGGTGAGGTGGGTGAGACCGTGCCGGCGAGCCAGCTACGCAGTGAGACGCAGCGGCGCCGGACAGTGGGCTTCGGGGACATCATTATCCGCGGCGGCCCGGAGACCGGCCGCCTCGCGCTCGGTGATATGGCCACCATCGAGCGCGCCGACCGCGACGGCGAGGTTCGCGTCACCTACCAGGGCCGGCCGGCGGTGGAGCTGGCCCTCATGCGCAGCAAGGAGGGCGATACCCTGGCCTCGGCGCGCACCCTCCAGCGCTGGGTCGAGGGCGCCCGGGCCGGACTGCCGCCCGGGGTGGGCCTGCGCACCTTCGACGAGACCTGGAGCCTGCTCAAGGAGCGGATCATGCTCCTGGTCACCAACGGCCTGAGCGGGCTGCTCCTGGTGCTGGGAATCCTGTTCCTGTTCCTGCGGGGGCGTGTCGCCTTTTGGGTGGCGGTGGGCATTCCCGCCTCGTTCATGGCCGCCCTCGCCCTGCTCTATACCTTCGGCGGCTCGGTGAACATGATCTCGCTGTTCGCCCTGATCATGACCCTGGGCATCATCGTCGACGATGCCATCGTTGTCGGTGAGCAAGCGCTCACACGCTACCAGGAGGAGGGCGAGGACAGCCTGGCGGCCCCGGTGGGCGCGGCCCGGCGCATGTGGCC
>CAJXKP010000016.1 GCA_913055565.1 uncultured Ectothiorhodospiraceae bacterium | reverse complement strand
CGCCCGCTGGCTGCGATAGGCCCGTAAGGGAGCCACTGAACAATCCGCGCGAGCCGCTGGCCGCTGAGCGCGCGCCCAGCGGTCCCAAAGGGTGCGCCGTGGTGCGCCGAGGCCCGCGCGAATCATTCAGCGTCTGCCTAAGCCGGCGGTCCCGATCAAACCAATCCGCGACAATCACGGAGGCTGAATGCAGCAGTCGGAACAGCCCGTACTGCGGGATATTGTGCTCGTGGGCGGGGGTCACAGCCACGTGGGTGTGCTCCGGCGCTTCGGTATGCATCCGGTGCCAGGGGTGCGCCTGACCCTGATCTGCCGCGACACGCATACGCCGTATTCCGGGATGCTGCCGGGCTATATCGCCGGCCATTACGGCTACGACGATGTGCATATCGATCTGCGGCGGCTCGCCGAGTTCGCGGGGGCGCGCTTCTACAGCGACGAGGCCGTGGGTCTGGATCGGGATGCGGGCAAGGTCATCTGCCGCGGCCGCCCTTCGGTGCCCTATGACCGGGTCTCCATCAACATCGGTTCGGCGCCCCAGACCGGCCGGGTTACCGGGGCTAGCGAGCATGCGGTGCCGGTCAAGCCAATCCATCAGTTCAACGACCGCTGGATGGCGCTGCTGGAGCGCGTGCGTCAGCATCCGGGTAAGACGCGGATTGTTGTGGTCGGCGGCGGTGCCGGCGGCGTGGAGCTGGTACTGGCCATGCAGTATCGCCTGCGTCACGAGTTACAGGCCCTGGGTCGTGATCCCGACGAGCTGGAATTCCATCTGTTCAATCGCGGCGAGGACGTGCTAGCAACTCATAGCCCCAAGGTGCGCGGCATCTTCGAGCGGACCCTGGCCGCCCGCGGCGTCAAGCTCCATAAGGGGGTTGAGGTCAACGAGGTTGAGGCCGGCGTAGTGGCCACCAGCGACGGCCAGCGCCTGGACGCCCACGAGGTGGTCTGGGTTACCAACGCCGGGGGGCCGGAGTGGCTGCGCGATACCGGCCTGGACCTCGACGATGGTGGCTTCATCCAGGTGCGCTCGACGCTGCAGACCGTAACCGATGAGTCGGTCTTCGCGGCCGGCGATATCGCCTCCATGGTCGATTCGCCGCGTGAGAAGGCCGGTGTCTTTGCCGTGCGCATGGGGCCGCCGCTGGCGGAGAACCTGCGACGCTCGGTGGCGGGGCGGCGGCTGAAGCCGTACTGCCCGCAGAGGCATTGGCTGGCCCTTATCAGCACGGGCGATCAGTACGCCGTGGGCTCGCGCGGCCGTATGGGCTTTGAGGGCGACTGGGTCTGGCGCTGGAAGGACTGGATCGACCGGCGCTTTATGGCCAAGTACAACGAGCTCCCGGCCATGGATGAGGACAGCAAAGGGGGTTCGGGTAACAAGGCGCCGCATCTGCCGCTGGAACAGGAAGAGGCCCAGCAGGCGATCTCGGCGGTGGCCATGCGCTGTGGCGGCTGTGGCGCCAAGGTCGGCGCCAGCACCCTATCGCGCGCGCTCGGCATGCTGCGCCCCGTCGAGCGCGACGATGTCCTGATCGGCCTCCACGCCCCGGATGACGCCGCGGTGGTGCGCGTACCGCCTGGTAAGGCCATGGTCCATACGGTGGATTTCTTCCGCGCCTTCGTGGACGACCCCTACGTCTTCGGCAAGGTCGCGGCCAATCACGCCTTGGGCGATATCTTCGCCATGGGCGCAGAGGCCCAGACCGCAACGGCCATCGCCACGGTGCCCCAGGGCCTGGAGGCCAAGGTGGAGGACACGGTCTACCAGATGATGGCCGGTGCCATGGAAGGCCTCAACGACGCCAACTGCGCCCTGGTGGGTGGCCATACCGGCGAGGGCAAGGAGTTGGCGCTCGGGTTTGCCGTTAACGGCTTGATCGACGAGAACGCCGATGCGGTGATGCGCAAGGGCGGCATGCAGCCGGGCGACATCTTGGTACTGACCAAGCCCATCGGGACGGGGACGCTGTTCGCCGCCCATCCGCGCCTGGAGGCCCGTGGGCGCTGGATCGACGGCGCGCTAACGAGCATGTGCCTATCCAACCGCGTCGCCGCGGATTGCCTGCACCGCCGCGGCGCCACGGCCTGTACCGATGTAACCGGTTTCGGTCTACTCGGTCATTTGGTGGAGATGACCAAGCCGTCTGGGGTGGATGCGGAGATCGATCTAGCGGCGCTGCCCGTCCTGGATGGCGCCGAGGAGTTGGTGGCCAGGGGGATCGTGAGCTCGCTGCAGCCGGCCAACGTGCGGCTGCGTCGTGCTATCCACAATCAGTCGGCGGTTGTGGAGCATCCGCGCTACCCGCTGGTCTTCGATCCGCAGACGGCTGGTGGATTACTCGCCAGCGTCCCGGCCGAACAGGCCGAGGCCTGCGTGGCCGAGTTGCGTGGGCTGGGCTATCCGGAGACGGTGATTGTGGGGCGGGTTAGGGCCCAGGGTGAGCCCCTGGAGCCCATTACGCTGAATCCGTGAGGTCGCGGACGTCAGCTCGTGCGCCGGATACCTGTCCACAGTGGGATTAACCAGCCGTTGAGCGCGCCGTAGACGACATGCAGGACGAGGGTCATGACAACGTACGGTACGGTGGCGGCCAGTGCCGGGCCGTCGCCCGTATTGCCGGCATTCATCCCGAAAACGCCCCAGCCGATCATGGGCGAATAGATGAGCTGCATGAGCACCAACCACTGGACGACGACGGCAACGCCGATGCCGCGCCCGATGTCGGTCTTACTACCGAAGACGGCGAGCAGGATAATCGCCCAGGCGATGCCGTAGCCGAAGTGAGCGGCCAGGGCGAGCGGCTTGATGGCCAGGCCCAGTACCGCTTTCAGGAACGCCGCGGAGGGTGGCATGTCAAAAGGTACGCTGTTGGTGACGTTAATGCCGACGAACATCACGATGAAGATAACGAGACTGCCCAAGGCGCCGACGGCGCCGGCCTTAATCCATTGCATGGGGTTGGCCTCCCTCGATGTTGTTCTGTGATTGAGGTCAACGGCTGGAACCGCGACCCTAGAGAGAGGGTAAGCAAGCGATTGCCGAGCGGGTATCCGGGCTAATCCGGATACAGCCGCTAGCGACGGCTACGTGGGTGTCACGCGCTGCAGCACCGCATTCAGGCTGTCGCGCTCGGCCTGCGGCGTGAACCACGGGGCGAGGGTGTGGCAGTGTTCCTGGAGCTGATCCAGGAAGCCGGGTTCGGCCTCGGCGCGCTGGAGGAGCTCGCGGAGCGCCGTGGTGTCGCGCGCCGGGTAGTAGCCGGCGTAGTCGTCGCCGAGGAGGCCGCGGTTGCCCGGGATATCGGACGCGATGACGGGTAGCCCGGCGACGCAGGCCTCGGAGACGACGTTGGCGCCGCCCTCCATGATGGAGCTCATGACCATGGCCCGCGAGCGGCTCATCAGCTGGCGGACCTGCCAGTGTGGGATCTCGCCGAGCCACTGGTAGCGCGGGTTGTGGGCGGCCTCGGCCTCGGCGGCTTGCGCCCAGTCGGGACCATGGGCGCGACCGGCCTGAACGATGCGAATGCGCGAATTGGCGGCTAGCTCGCGGGCGGCGTAGGCGGCGCGCAGGGAATCCTTTTCCTCGCGTAGGTGGCCGGCCACGCAGACGTCGAGGCGACCGCGCGCCGGGCTCGGATAGCTGCGAGGCAGGGGATGCGCCGACTGATACACGGTATGCAGTCGCTCGCGCAGGTGCGCCGGGATGGCGTCGCCGACACGATCATGCAGGCCGATGAGGCCATGCGCCGCCTCCATGCTCGCCTGCGTGGTCTCGGGGTGGCTTTGCTGGAACCGGTAGATATCCGTGCCGGTCAGGGCCACGATGAGGGGGCGCTGAGGATGGCACTCGGCGAAGGCTCGGATGGGCTCGGCACTGCGCCAGGCGTGGAGGGCGATCATGGCATCACAGCGCTCACCGGGATCGGCCAGCGAGACATGGACGCGATGGCCCAGCTCGCGTAGAAATCGGGCCCAACGCGTGGCCGTCGCTCGATTGCCCGCTCGCGACTGCGCGCCAGCGGGGGTGTTCAACGTAATTGTTAGCTTTTGCATGGATCGGGATAACCAATGATCGACGTACCAGCAACCCAGCGTGTCGACGCCCAGCGGCTGGCGTCCATGATTGAGGATGCGCGGCAGCGCACCTATGAGTTAACGGACGATCTCATCGATGCGCGCGCCCTGGGGCCGCAGCTTAGCATCGTGAATCCGCCGCTCTGGGAGGTGGGGCATGTGGGTTTCTTCCATGACTACTTTGCACTACGCGCGCTGCACGGCTTGCCCGACTACCAGCAGGGTGATGCCGAGCGCCTCTACGACTCCAGCAGCGTCGAGCACGATGATCGCTGGGAGCTAGCGCTGCCGGACAAGGCAACGACCTACGCCTATCTCGGCGCGGTGCGTGAGGCCATGCTGGCACGCCTGCCCGATAGCGGCCTGGCCAGCGAGGCCCAGAGCTACGTCTACCAGCTCACCGTGCTGCATGAGGACATGCACACCGAGGCGTTTACCTATACCCGCCAGACACTGGCCGACGCGCCGCCGCCCCTGCCGGCCGAGTCGCCGGCGGTGCCGGGCGGTGGCTCGCTCGATGGCGATGTCGCGGTGCCGGGCGGCGAACACCTGTTGGGGTCGGACGCGGAGGTGGCGTTCCGCTTCGATAACGAGAAGCCCGCGCATACGGTCACCGTTGAGCCGTTTCGTATCAGCCGCGCGCCGGTGACCAATGAGGCCTACCGGGCGTTCGTCGAAGATGGCGGTTATACCCGCCCCGAGTTTTGGAGTGAGGCTGGCTGGCATTGGCTGACCGAAGCTGGTCTCAAGGCGCCGCTGTACTGGCGGCGCGACGGCCAAGGCAACTGGTCTGTACGCTGGTTCGACCGTTGGATCCCACTGGCCCCGAACGAGCCGGTAGCCTGGGTCAACTGGTACGAGGCCCAGGCCTATTGCCGCTGGGCCGGGCGTCGCCTGCCGACGGAGCTGGAATGGGAGGTCGCCGCGAGCCGGGTACTGACCGGCGACGCCAGCGCCCTGGCCCCAGGCAAGCGCCTCTATCCGTGGGGCAACGAGCCGTTCCCCGATAGCCAGCGAGCGAATCTGGATGGCGTACGCCTGAACACGGTGGATGTCGGCGCCTTCCCGGACGGCGATAGTGGCTGTGGCTGTCGCCAGATGCTGGGCAATGTCTGGGAGTGGACGGCAAGCCGCTTCGACCCCTATCCCGGCTTCCAGGCCGATCTCTACCAGGATTACTCCGAACCCTGGTTCCCCGAGGGGCGGCGCGTGCTACGCGGCGGTAGCTGGGCGACCCGGGCCCGGCTCATGAATAACAACCATCGCAACTTCTTCCTGCCGGACCGCAATGATGTACCGTCCGGCTTCCGTACCTGCGCTGCTGCCAACTAGATCGCTCATACCTACAAGGAGTACTATCATGCTGAAACACGCCCTAACCGCGGCTCTTGTCGCCGCCCTGCTAGCGCCAGCGGCCGCCTCGGCCGAGACCCTGGTCTTTACGGCCATCCCCGATCAGGACGAGACCAAGCTCCGCGAACGCTTCGGCAAGGTCGCCGACTACCTGGAGGGCGAGCTGGATGTAGACGTGCGCTATGTGCCGGTGAAGTCCTACGCGGCAGCCGTCACCGCCTTTCGCAACAACCAGGTCCAGCTGGCCTGGTTCGGGGGGCTCTCCGGGGTGCGCGCGCGCCAGGCCGTGCCGGGCTCTGAGGCCTTGGCGCAGGGTGTCGAGGACGCCGAGTTCAGCACCTATTTCATCGCGCACAAGAGTACCGGCCTGACCCGCTCCGAGGATTTCCCGCAAGGCATCAAGGGCAAGACCTTTACCTTCGGCTCCAAGGGCTCGACCTCCGGGCGGCTGATGCCGGAGTACCACATCCGCCGCGTCTTCGATGCCGCACCGCAGGATGCCCTTGAGCGCGTCGGCTTTAGCGGCAACCACTCGCGCACCATCGCGCTGGTCGAATCCGGTACCTACGAGGTCGGCGCTGTGAACTACAGCGTCTGGGACTCGGCCGTCGCCAACGGTAAGGTGGATACGGGTGAGGTCAGCGTCATCTGGGAGACGCCGACCTACGCGGACTATCAGTGGACTATTCGCGGTGACGTCAATCAGCGCTTCGGGGACGACTTCAAGGACAAGGTCCGCGAGGCGTTGCTCGCCATGGAGGACCCGGAGCTGCTGCAGAGCTTCCCGCGCGAAGGCTTCATCCCGACCTCCAATAGCTCCTATGACAACATCCGCGAGACCGCCAAGAAGCTGGATCTCATCGACTGATGGCGGGCCTGTCTCTGCGCTCGGCCAGCGCGGCCTACGGGGGCCAGCGCGTTCTGGACCCCATCACGCTGACCATCGAGGTGGGCGAGCAGGTGGCCCTGGTCGGGCGCAGCGGGGCCGGTAAATCGACGCTGTTGTCCTTACTGTTCGATGCCGAGCGCAGCGACATCTCCTACATGCCCCAGGAGCTGGGGCTGGTGCATGCGCTGTCGGTGTTCCACAACGTCTACATGGGCCGGCTGTCGGCGCACGCGAGCTGGTACAACATCGCGAATCTGGTCTGGCCGTTCCGCCATGAGGTCGAGGCCGTCGAGGCTGTGTTGGAGCCGCTGGCAATGGCCCCCAAGCTGTGGTCGCCCGTGGGCGAGCTCTCCGGCGGGCAACGCCAGCGCACGGCGGTCGCGCGTACGGTCTATCAGGACGCCGGGATCCTGCTGGCCGATGAGCCGGTCTCGGCGCTGGATGGGCCCCAGGCGCATAACGTCATGCGTACCCTGACATCCCATTACGCCACGGCCGTGCTAGCCATGCATGATGTGGAGCTCGCGCTGCGCTATACCAATCGGGTCGTGGGCATCGATGAGGGTCGTATCGCACTCGATGAGCCTGCCGCCGAGTTATCGCCCGAGGATCTGTTACCCCTGTACCGGGGCGAGACGGCCTAAGGCCGCGAGTCATGCCGCAATCGCCAACGATTCGGACCAGCCTGGGCTTTGTTCTGGTAGCGGCGGTTTGTCTGGTCTTCGCCGATCTGGCGATTACCAGCATCAATCCCTGGCTGGAGATGGGGCGCCTGCTGCGTGGTGTCGTGACGCCCGATTTCAGCTCGCCAGGGCAGATCGGGACGGCCTTGCTGCGGACGGTGGCGTTTGCGTTTGTCGGCGTCGGCCTGGGTGCGGCGGCCGGGTTCGTCCTGTCGCTGCTGTTCCGCTTCCGCATCGTGCGCATGGTCTGCGCCTTTGTGCGCGCCATCCATGAGCTCTTCTGGGCACTGATCTTTCTCCAGTTCTTCGGTCTGCACCCGCTCACCGGCGTGCTCGCCATCGCCATTCCCTACGCGGGTATCTTCGGTAAGGTCTACTCAGAGATCCTGGATGAGGCGGATCCCACACCGGCGCGTATCTTGCCGCGCCGCGTCGGTGTCTTGTCGAGGTTCCTGTTCGCCCGTATCCCGGATGCTTGGCCCCATCTGCGCTCGTACACCTCCTATCGCCTGGAGTGCGGCTTGCGCTCAAGCGCCATACTGGGCTTCGTGGGCATGCCGACGTTGGGCTTCTATCTCGAGTCGGCATTCGGTGAGGGGCATTACGATCATGTAGGGGCCCTGCTGCTGGTGTTCTACATCCTCATCGCCGCCCTCAGGCTCTGGGTTCGGTCGAGGCTCGTGCCGCTCTATATGTTGGCGGCACCCTTCTTCCTCGGCACCGGCCTGCCCATCGCTTGGGGCCAGGCCGTGCGATTCTTCACCGAAGACATCGTGCCCAACCCGATCCGCCAGGGCGAGGGTTTGGTCGCGCTGTGGCAGTGGTTCGCGGATCTGATGGTCAATCAAGCCCTGCCCGGTATCGGTGCCACGATCGTGCTGACCCAGATCGCCCTCGTGGCGACGGGGGCGCTGTCGCTACTCGCTTTCCCGTTGATCTCACGCCACTTTACCGGTCGTATTACTGGCACCCTCGGGCACACGCTGCTCGTGATCGCGCGTACGACCCCCGAGTATCTGCTGGCCTATATCCTGCTCCAGCTCTGGGGGCCGTCGATGCTGCCGGCGGTGGTGGCATTGGCCGTGCACAATGCGGGCATCATCGGCCATTTGATCGGTCGGCGAAGTAATGAGATCTCGCTGCGGCCGGGTGCGGCTCAGGGGCGGTTGGAACGCTACGGCTACGAGGTTCTGCCCCGGGTCTACGGGCCCTTCTTGGCGTTCTTGTTCTACCGCTGGGAGATCATCATGCGTGAGACCGCGATCCTCGGCATCCTCGGTATCACCACGCTGGGCTTCTACGTGGATAGCGCCATTAACGAGCTTCGCTTCGACCGGGCCATGGTGCTTATCGTCATCACGGCGCTGCTCAACATCGGCGTCGATACGCTGGCGCGCCGGCTGCGAGCCCGCCTGCGGCTACGGCACTCGCCGACCTGCGAGAGCTAACAGCCATGCGTTCAGGTAGCGCTTAGAAGAGGCTGCTAACCCCGAGCGCGAACAGCGTTAGCAGCGCGAGCGCGGCACCGGTAGCGAGAACCCCGAGGGATAAGCCCGCCAAAGCGATGAGGCCATCCTCGGCGACGAGGCCGACGGCGAACGTGAACATGGCGCTGGCAAGGATGAAGCCGGTACCGAGTATGGGCAGGAACAGGGCGAACGACATGGCGAACAGGATCACGGCGATGCCGCGGTAATAGAACGGCGCGAAGATCCACTGATAGCGCGGCTTGAGTACGCGCTCCAAGCGCGCGGTCGCCCAACGGGCACTGGCGACACGCCGCCGGAATGCGATGCTGTCGACCTCGCGGCGGGCAATGAATTCGGGCACATGGACATAGTGCCAGCCGCGGCACATCTGCCAGCTGAGGATGACCAGCGGTAGGGCCGTAATGAAATTGCTGCCGACGGGTAGCGGCATCATATTGATCAGGCCGAAGACGATCAGGCACCAACCGAACGAATCCTCACCGAGATTCTTGATCAGCTCGCCGATGCGGATACGCTTGCCGCCGTCGCGCGGACGGGCGGCACGCAGCAGATGCAGCGACAGCCGCGGCTGCCGATACTCAGGGATCACGGGCCCTTCAGTCGCCGACTTCATGCAATATTGCGGCCGTTTCGGCTCTCCGGCGTTCAATGAATTGACCAGGACCGACCTTCAGTCGGCCCTGGTGCCATTGGATCTCAGCGTGGATCCCACTTGAGGACGTGGCTATTAGCTGCTGCCCGAGCCGCTATTAGCGCTGCCGTCATTGCCAGCCTGGCCCTCCTTCGACTCCATCATGGAGCGTACCTTCGATTGAAGCTCCTTGTCTTGGCGCACGGCCTTGGTGATCTTGTTGTAATCCTCAACGGACAGTCCCGATGATTCGACCGCGCCGACCATGGCCTCCTGCATCTCCTTGCGAAGCTTCTGGGCTTCCTTCTTGTTCTCGGCCTCCTGCATGTCGCCGCGGAAGGACTGGCTCACTTCCTTGATCTCGCTGCGCGCGGAGGCGTACTGGCTGAGCTGGTCGTCACTGAAGCTCGCTTCCTTCTGCTCCTGTGCCACGGTCACGGGCGCCGTGATAAGCAGGGCGGCGCTCAGTGCGATGGACTTGCCGGTCTTTTTCCACATCAATATGACTCCTGAGCCTGTATTGTGACGGATCGGCTTGATCCGACTATCCCTTTGCACCTGCTGTGCCAAACTCTGAGTAAGGGCGTAGATGGTTGATTACGAAGAATTTTATAGGCCACTCGCGGCGAGTGGCTTGGACGGCTACTGATTCTCGACGACACACCTGAGACATCCTGACACAGTGTCACTGACACGGAGCCCCCATGCGCCTGGCAACCGCCCTTGTGGCATTCATCATCGCACCGCTGATCGGGTTGCTCGCCGTTGCTGCCTGGTTCAGCCTCCAGACCCTTGAGGCGGACGTCGAGCAGCGTAAACAGGAGGAGAGCGCGCTCATCGCTCGCGCCATTAGCCAGCCCTTGAGCTATTCCCTGGAGCTGGGGCGCATCGGGGCGGTTCGGGAGTCTCTGGAGACGGCGTTCGAATTCGATCGCGTCTATGGGGCCCATATCTTCGGTCCGGAGGGACAGCTCATCGCCAGTGCAGGGGCCGGTCGGAGCGAGCAGCCCCCGACCCCCGAGCGTCTGCCCCAGGGCGAGGATGAGCGCGAACGCCGTGGCGCCTACGAACGGGTCCAGGGCGAGCAGGTCTATAACTACTTCGTGCCCCTCACTGGTACCGGCGGGCGAGTACTGGGGATGCTCCAGATCAGCCGTCGCGCTGCCGAGTTTCGGATCGCGCTGGCGCGTCTTCGTATTGGGGCGGTTGCCGCGTTGATCGCGATTGGCCTGATCGTTACGGGGATCATCTTAGTCGCCCACCGGCGGCTAGTGGGACGACCCATCCAGGATCTGGTGTCGGCGATGCAGCGCTTCGCCGATGGCGAACGCGGCATAAGGGCCTCAGCCAATGGGCCCGGTGAGATTCAATCCCTGAGTCGGGGGTTAAACAACATGCTCGCCGGCATCGAGGGCTCTGAGGCCGAGATCGAGGAACGCCGACGCCGTGAGGGCGTGCTCGAGCAGGACCTGCGGCATTCCCAGAAGCTGGCGGCGATCGGTGCCCTGGCCACTGGGCTCGCCCACGAACTGGGGACGCCGCTGAGTGTGGTTGACGGCCGTGCCCAACGGCTCCTGCGGCTTAGTGATGAAACCGGCCGCTCTGGTCGGGAAGCGGAGGCCATACGCACAGAGGTCGCGCGCATGGAGGCGACGATACGCCAACTCATGGACTTCGCGGGCCGAAACCCCGTACGCCTCAGCCCCGAGCCGCTGGATCGGCTGGCGCAACTGGCCGTCGCTACGCTGGCGGAGGCCAGCCAGCCGCCGGCGGCTACCATCGCGATTGCCGACGATGGCGAGGCGCCTGTCGTCTCAGTCGATCGAAACCGCCTCCATCACGCCCTGGTCAACCTCCTGAGTAATGCCAGCCAGGCCGCTGGTGCCGGCGGGCAGGTCGTTATTGGCTGGTTTAGTGAGCCACACCCCGGTATCTACATCGATGACGATGGTCCGGGCGTGCCCGAGGCGATGCGCTCGCGTATCTTCGAGCCCTTCTACACGAGCAAGAGCGTTGCGGAGGGTACCGGGTTGGGCCTCGCCGTCGTTCACGGCACGGTCGAGGACCACGGTGCCAGCATCCGTGTCGGCGACAGCCCGACGCTAGGCGGCGCCCGCTTCGAGTTGCAGTTTGCCACGGCCGCGGAGTCCATTGCTGAGCATGACGACGAACGAAACGCCGACCCAGATCCTGCTGGTTGAAGACGATCGCGCGCTCCGCGATCTCGTTACTGACGAGCTCGTGGAGGCGGGCTGGAGCGTGCGCGCTGTGGCCTCGGCGGAAGACGCCTGGGGCGTTATCGATAGCGAGGAGATCGCATTAGTCATTAGCGATCTGCGCCTCCCAGGTGCCGACGCCATTGAGCTGCTCGGCTGGCTGGGGGGGCTGTCGTCGCCACCGGGGCTGATCGTGGTTACCGCCTTCGGCACCATCGATCAAGCCGTGGACGCCATTAAGCGCGGCGCGGATGATTTCCTGACCAAGCCCATCGATTTTCAGCACCTGTTGGTGCGCGTGGAGCGCGTTATGGAGACGCGCCAGCTACGTCGGCGTATCCGTACGCTCGAAGAGCTGGTCGGCAGTGATAGCTTCCATGGCCTGGTGGGTCGGAGTGAGCCGATGCGCCGGCTATGCGACCTTGTTACCCGCATTGCGGCCGCCGATAGTGCGACCCTGGTTCAGGGTGAGAGCGGTACTGGGAAGGAATTGGTTGCCCGGGCCCTGCATACCGAGAGTCCCCGGGCTAGCGGGCCTTTTATCACGGTCAATTGCGCGGGCGTGCCGCCCGATCTGCTCGAGAGCGAGTTCTTCGGCCACACGCGCGGCGCCTTTACGGGGGCGGCGCAGGCACGAACCGGCTTATTACAGCAAGCGCACGGTGGTTCGCTGTTTCTCGACGAGATCGGCGAGATGCCGGCCGCGTTGCAGGCCAAGCTGTTACGCGTGCTCGAGGATGGCCTGGTGCGCCCCCTGGGCTCGGATCATGGCGAGCCGGTCGACGTGCGTGTCATCGCGGCGACCAACCGCGACCTGCCTCAGGCCATCCAGGCCGGTGACTTCCGAGAGGACCTGTACTATCGCCTGGAGACCTTCCAGATTCGCGTGCCGCCGCTGCGCGAGCGCACCGATGACATCGAGCTCCTGGCCATGCGTTTCGTTAAGCACTTCGGCCAGCGTCTCGGTCGCGAGGCACTGAGCCTGGATCCGTTGGCCCTGGCCTCGCTGCGCGCCTATAGCCTGCCCGGCAATGTGCGGGAACTCTCCAACCTCCTTGAGCGCGCCGCAACACTGTGCCTCGGCGACGTCATCACGGAAGCGGATCTTCCGGACCACGTCCGTCGTCAGTCCGGCGCGTCCGAGGCGCCGGAGCCGGCGTCGGTCATGGGCACGGAGCTGGCGAGCTTAGCGGCGATGGAGGGGCGCTATATCCGGTATGTGCTCGATCACTGCCAGGGCAACAAACGCCAGGCCGCGGACATCCTCGGCATCGGCCGCCGCACGCTGTATCGAAAGCTCGAATTGATCGAGCCCAGTCCCCAGAACACGGCGACGGATACCCACGCACCGGACTGAGTGACTGGCGTTGCCTCGGCCCGGGCTCAACGGCCAGAGGCTCACGCGAATTGTTCCGGGGCTCCTCGGGAGACCAGGTCATCGGGACTCGACAGGATGGCGCCTCTACGATACGTTACGTCATAACGTAACTAAAAGAGGTCACCATGCTAGAGCACCGATACCGCCCCTCAAGCGTTTGGTTCGCTTCTACCGGCGCAGCCTTCGTCCTCACGACGACTGCCGCGATGGCGCAGGGAACGCCCTCCGAGACGGCCGGCGAGCCCGAGCAACTTGGGGATATCACCGTGACGGGCGTGCCGCTCCCGGGCTCGCCGCTATCGCAGTCCACCAATGTGGATACGCTCGATTCCCAGGCTATGGATCGCTCTGGCGCGGCCAATCTGGGCGACGCCCTCTCCGGGTTGGCCGGCGTTAATAACATCGGCACCGGCAATACCGTGGGTAAGCCGGTCATCCGCGGCCTATCCGGTGAACGGGTGACCATCCTCTCGGATGGGGTCAGCCTCGATCACCAGCAGTACGGCGTCCGCCACATGCCGGCCTATGACCCCTTTCTCGCCGGTCGAGTGGAGGTCGCACGCGGGGCGTCGAGCGTGCTCTATGGCTCCAGCGCTTTGGGCGGTGCGGTCAATATGATCAGCCCCGAGATCCGCTACGACACCCCCGTGACGGGCAAGCTGCTTACGCGCTATTACAGCAACAACGGGCAGCTGGATACGGGCATCAAGGCCTCGGGCGGCCAGGGGCAGTTCGGCTATGCCCTCGGCCTGATGCGCCGTGATGCCGGCGATGTCACGACCCCGAATGAACCGACCTTCTTCCCGCCGCCGCCGGCGCCCGAGCGCCAGGACGAGCCGGCGTACACGGGTGAGTTGCCCTTTACGGATTTTGAGCAGGTGACCGGTGATATCGCCGTCGGATTCCGGGGTGAGGACGTCGGCGAGTGGAAGCTGCGCTACAAGCGCTGGGAGGACGACCATAACTTCCTGCTACCGCCTCCGGCGGTGCCGCCGGCCAGTGAGGCCGGTGGTGTCGGGCAGTTCATCGACGACCAGCAGCTCACCCTCTCCGGGCGCGTAGACGCGGCGGGCATCACGTGGAAGCCCAAGTTCAAATGGCAGAACAACCGACGGCGCTCCAACGCCCCCGGGAATGCTAGGAGCGCCGGCTTCGACGATACGCTCGATGTCGAGTTCGATCAGTACACCGCCCGCCTAGTGGGGGAGCACGGGCCGTTCCTGGGGCTGGACGGTGGCAGTGTTGGCTTGGAGTACCGCCACAAGACCCAGGATTCGCGCGGTTCAACCCAGCTCTCGCCCGGCGGTGAGGTAACCAACGCCGCCGTGTTCGCGTTTGAGGAGAAGTCGTTCGGTCCGCTGTTACTGCAAGGCGGTCTACGGCTGGACCACCACCGCCTCGAGGCGGAGGCCTCGCGCACGGCGAGTCCAGCGGCGAGTGTGGTCAACGCCGACTCCGAGAGCTGGCAGGTGGCAACGGGCAGTCTTGGCGGCATCTACAGCATCACCGATGAGCTCTCCCTGGCGGCCAATCTGGGCCGGGGCTTTCGTGCGCCCACGCTGTTCGAGCGCTACGCCGACGGCGTTCACGGCGGCGTGGCGGCGGTCCAGCGCGGTGATGACTCGCTCGATCCCGAGACCTCGCTGGAGGCGGATGCCTCGATTCGCTGGTTCGATGACACGACCTCGTTCAAATTAACGGCCTATCGTAATCGCATCGATGACTACATCGCGCTGCGCGGGACGGGGCAGACGGCGGCTAACGGCCTGCGCATCCTGCGCTACGGCCAGGTGGATGCCGAGCTACGAGGCATCGAGCTCAGCCTTGATCACCAGCTCAACCCCTGGCTGGCCGTGAATACGGCCGCGGAGGTGATCGATGGCGAACGCCGCGATACGGGTGATGATCTGCCGCTGCTGCCGTCCGATAACCTGCGTGTGGGCGCCGACTTTACGCCCGCGGGCCACGGCTGGTTCAGCGAGCCGAGGGCGGGCATCGATGTTCGTTACCACGCGAGCAAGGATGCCGCCCCGGATGATCCCTTCGCCCAGTTCGATAACGCCCCGTTTGGTACGGCGTCCACGGATGACTACACCCTGGTGGATCTTAGCTTCGGGTTCTCGCCGACGTACCGCGGCCGCTCCGTCGATGTGGACGTCGAGGTGCGCAACCTGCTGGATAAGGACTACCGCGGCTTCCTCGATACCTACAAGGGCTATGGGCTCTCCCCTGGTCGTGATGTCCGGCTAACGGTCCAGATACCCTTCGGCAGTTGATCAGGGCGTAGCCGCCACGGCGGCGATCATCCGTAGGCCCCGGATAGGCGGCTCGCCTTGGGGCCATCGGCCCGCCGGCTTTCGCGGATTAGTGGGGCCGGGCCGCCCGCTCACTAGCTCATGGCGCTAGCGGACCGCCGCCAGAAGGTTACCTCGGCGATGGTGTGCTGGAACTTGCGCCGCGTCTCGCGGATCACGAAGGCCTGATCGACGGGATCCCGCGCCATCTCGAAGGCGGGCTCCAGCCACTCGTGCAGCCCTTGGCGTACGGTGATCGGCTCGCCGTCGGCGCTGCGGTAGCCGCCGATCCACTGCTCTTGCGCCGTGTACTCGCGTCGCAGGGTGTAGGGCGAGGCCAGGACTAGCCAGCCGCCGGGCCGCAGCTGTTGCGGCAGCCGCTCGAGGAAATCCGCCGGCTTGGCGAGGCGGTCGATGAGGTTACCGGCGAAGACGAGATCATAGGGGTCGTCGGGCACGGCCAGTCGCGAGGCGTCGCCGACCGCGAACGTAACCCGCCGGGCGGCCTCTGCCAGCCCCAGCCCACCGAGATCGGCGCGACGCGCCGAGCGGATATCGCCCTCATCCACGATGCTGTAATCGAGCGTGCCTTGATCGCGCAGCGAGCAGGCGGCGTCGATGAAGGCCTGGGAGGTATCCAGGGCATCGACCGCGTCAAAGGCGTTCGCGAGCTCCATCCCCGTGCGACCTACCGCGCACCCCAGGTCCAGCGCCCGGCGGCGCTGGTCGTCGTCGGCCATGGCCTCCAGGCATAAGCGGGCGCAGGCGGCGGGGTAGTTGGGCACCCCGAAGGGCTCATCCGGGCCGAAGTGGAAGTCAAGGTATTGGCTCAGCACCTCCTCGGTCTCGTAGGCATCGGTCATTCGCCTGTCTCCCGGGCGCAGGTGCGAAAGCCGGTGAATACGTCCTGGCGCCCTGGCAGGTAGGCCTGGCGGTAGGTGCCGCGGATTAGGCACGACGAGCTGGCGTAGCTTCCGCCGCGGGTGGTCTTGTGATCGCCGAACTGCAGCGTCGACATAAACGGGTAGACATCGACGGCGAAGCCGTCGTAGGGCAGGAAGTCGTTGCCGGTCCACTCCCAGACCGTGCCCACCATCTGCCGGCAGCCATACGGGCTATCGCCATCGGGCAGGGCATCCACGGGCAGCAGGCCGGCGCCGCGCCCGTCCAGGGCGGCGCGCGCGGTGTCCATGGTGTCGCTCCACGGGTAGCGCTGTAGCGGCTTGTCGGGCTGGTTGCCAAGCGCGGCGGCCTCCCACTCGAACTCCGTGGGTAGCCGGCGGCCGGCCCAGTGGCAGTAGGCTTCCGCCTCCCAGAAGCTCACATGCCGCACCGGCGCGGCCGGGTCTAGCGGACGCCAAGCGTCGAACTGGCGCTCGTGCCATACGCCGTCGAGGCGGCGCCAGTAGGCCGGCTGGCGCGGCGGGGCGTGGTGGGCTGGCTCATCGGTGCCGAGGTTGATGTCCTGCGGCCTCTCAAGCCAGCGCCGGCCGCCGAAGCTCCACAGCTCGGGGCGCTCGTAGCCGCCGGCCTCGACGAAGGCGAGGAACTCGCCGTTACTGACCGGGTACTTACTGATCCGGAAGCTCGCCAGCTCGCGGTCGAAGCCCGGCTTCTCGTTATCGAAGCTAAAGCGCTGCGTGGCGTAGGCCGGGTCGTCGGCCGGCATACCGATGCGATACGTGCCGCCGGGTATAGTGACGTCGGGATTCTCGGGTGTGCGATTCGACGGCGTCGGGGCCGCCTCGAAATGCGGCGGTGCCGGGTAGCCCGCCGTCTGCCGGCACCAGCTCATGGACTCGATGTGCATATTCTGATGACAGATCGAGTAGCGGTAGAGGTAGTGCGGCCAGGCGTCGAGGGGCTGCTCCTGGATGCGCTGCCGAATGCGCCGGTAGATGGTGTCGAGATAGGTCAGGGTGTCGGCGCGGTTGGGGAACAACCCTGGTGTCCAGCGCTCCTGGTGGGGCAGATAGAAGGAGTCCCAGATGTTGTCGAGCTCGGGGTTGTAGGAGGGCAGCCCGTCGAGGAGGTTAAAGATGAATACCTCATAGAAGAACGCCGCGTGGCCGGCCTCCCAGACCGGCGGGTTGACGCCGACGTGATAAGGCACGTCGAGCTGTTCCTCGCTGAGTTGCGTAACCAGCTCCACCATGCGCTGCTGGGTCTGGTCGAGGGTCTCAATAAGGGTCTGACGGTTATCCATCGTTACGTAAGCTCGATTGATCGGTACGGTCCTAGGCAGCGGGCTACCGGCTGGCGGCGGCGCGTGCGCATAGTTTAGGGGCGAGGCCAGGCCATCAGCGAGAGGGCTTGCAGCCCTTGATCCCAGCTCGTTGACTGAGACGCAACGAGCCTCCCGCGAGTTCCGCATCCAATACGTCGGGCTCGCGGTTCGGTACGGGGCGATCGGGCCCCGCGCGTGGCCTATGCGTCGGTGGGGATTGCTTGGGCGGTGTAGGCGCCGTCCAGCCAGGCAACGATCTCGGCGGCGGCCGGGTGGTCGAAGCCCATGTAGCGGTGCCGTAGCTCGTCGATGGCTGCCCCGGATAGCCCTGTACGCCCCTGATCCTGTAGCGATGTCAGATCCGCGGCCACACATTGGGCGAGGGCTGGGCCGAGCATGCGCTCGGCGGCGCCATGCCATGCCGCACTGGGGTCGTAGGCGCTGCCGTCGCGATAGACGTCGGCCAGCGTTAGTGCTGGTAGGCAGCTCAAGCTCGGCTGCAGGGCCGGATTGATGGCATGGCCATCGATGACCTGGGCCAACTCGGGGTCGCGTTCGGCGTAGGCGCGTAGATGCAGATGGGGGCTCATGCGCGGGCCGTCATTGACCGGGTAGTTGTCCCAGAGCAGCGGGCGGCGCTGCAGGGTCTCGGCAATGGGGGCGATGTCGGCGCGCGTGATTCGATGCGAGCAGACCTTAGGCCCGGTCCAGTAGATGCCGATGGCGGGGTCCAGAGCGGCGCCTAGATCGGCCAGATAACCGCTCGGCCGCTCGCCGAAGAGGCGATCCAGGAGCGGGTCGTCGCTGTAGTAGGTAGGGCAGACCACGACGCGCCCGGCCTGGCTGCGCGCCGCGGCCCAGTGGACGAGCTCTGCCTGGCGCGCTGCTAGCCCAGGCGCCTCATCACGGAGGTCATCGAAGGCGATAACCAGTTCGTCGATGCCGATGGCGTTGAGCTGTTGCAGGCGCGCGCTGAGGTCACCGCGCTCGCGCTCGGTCAGCGGCGCTGGCGCATCGAGCGGCGTCAGGCCGATGCCAAACCGCATGCCGACCGCCCGGCAGCTCGCGGCCAGGCCGGCGAGGGCTTCGGTGTCGGCGTCCGACCAGGGCTGGCGCCAAGCCGTGCGGACGCAGGGATCCATCTTGGGGGCGTAGTGGTAGAAGCCGTAGCCGGCGTGAGCCAGCCGCGCAACGACGCCGCGGCGCTCGGCGGCCGACCACAGGGGCCCGTAGAAGCCCTCAATAACGCCCAGATCCATGCCCGATTAGCCCAGCAAACGCTCGACGGCCGCACGCGAGGGCATGGCGTGGGCAGCGCCGGGTTGGGTGACCGATAGGCCGGCCGCGGCGTTGGCGAAGCGCACCGCCTCCGCCAGCGGGCGGTCCTCGGCGATGGCGGCCGCTAGTGCGCCGTTAAAGGCATCCCCGGCACCGGTGGTCTCGATGACCGGTCCGGCATCGACGGCCGGGATATGGCCCTCGTAGTCGGGGCTACTGACGTAGACCCCGTCGGCGCCCAGGGTGATCAGCGCGTGGGTGACCCCGCGCTCACGCAGCGCTCGGGCGGCATCGCGGGCCTGATCCGCGTTCTCGACCGGGTGGCCGACCAGGGCCGCCGCCTCGGATTCGTTGGGGGTGAGGTAGTCGACCTCGGCGAAGCTGGCGTCCGGCAGATCCAGGGCCGGCGCGGGGTTGAGCAGGACCGCGGCGCCGGCTCGGCGGGCGACACCCAGGGCGTAGCGGCAGGCGGTCTCCGGCAGCTCCAGTTGGGAGACGAAGACGCGGGATTCGGCAATGGCTACCTCCGCGCGATCAACGTCCTCGACGGTCACCGCCTCGCAGGCACCGGGCACGGTGATGATGGCGTTCTCGCCGCTGGCATCGTCGACGGTAATGCTGGCCGTGGCGGTGGGATGGTCGGCGTCCTCGGTGACGAAGCGCGTATACAGGCCCTCATCGGCGTAGAGCTGTTGCGCCATATGGCCGAACTGGTCCTGGCCTAGGCGACTGATGAGGTTGACCTGCGCCCCCTGCCGCGCCGCCGCGACGGCCTGATTGGACCCCTTGCCGCCCGGCCCCATGGCGAAGCTGTTGCCGCGCATCGTCTCGCCCCAGACGGGCATGCGGTCGGTGCGGGTCACGAGATCGGCCATGAACGCCCCGAGTACGGTGATCGTTGTATCGCTCACTGCGTCGCCCCCAGTCGTTCGTTAGTGCTGTTACGGGGAGCATGACGCGGTGTGGGCTTGTTGGCCAGCGCCGAGCTGCGATCGCAGGGTTGCTAATAAGGCGTGGCTGCCCTCGGGCCGGCAGCGCCCCTGCCAGATCGCCCACAGAGGTTTCCAAAGACCTGGCGACTGCAACGGCACGGCGACCAACCAGCCGGCCGAGACCTCCGCCTCCACCGTCCCCGCGAGCACCAGGGAGATACCGTGATCGTGCGCAACGGCCCGCTTGACCGCCTCGGTGCTGCCGAGTTGAGCCGAAATGGCGGGCTGCGTATCGCAGCGACTTAAAAACTCACGCAACAGGGCACCCGTTCCCGTGCCGGGTTCGCCGGCCAGCAACCGGCTTCGGGCTAGTTCCTCGGTCGTAATGGTGGCGCGGTGTCGCCAGGGGTGATTCGGCGAGACGATGACGACCAGGGGTTCATCACGCCAGTGCTCCGTGGTGAAGTCGTCGCTCGGGACGTTCTCAACCAGCGCCATATCAAGCGAGCCCTCAGCAAGGCGTTCCCTGATCACGGCGTTGGTATCGATGAGCAGGCCGGCCAAGGGGTCACCAGGCTGGTGGCCATGCAGCTGCTGCAGGATTGGGGGTAGTAAGTAGATGCCGATGTTGGAGGCCGCGCCGAGGCGCAGCGGTGCCTGTTGAGCGGCAGCAAGCGCTCGCTCGTTGAGCCGCAACAGCGCCTTGGCATGGGGTAGAAGTCGATTGCCGGCCATGGTGGCGTGGGCGCGGGCGCCACGCATCAACAGCTGGGCCTGCGTTTGCTGCTCGAGCTGCTTAATGTGGTGGGAGACCGTCGCCGGCGAGAGCCCGAGCTCGGCAGCGGCAGCGCGTAGGCTTGCATGCCGCACCACGGCCAGGAAGGTAGCGACGTAGCGGATGTTTAGCATCGGCCGATGCCATCGACGGGTTGGTTAACGGCGTCGTGCGGTGGTTCCCCGCTGAGCACTCGTCGGACGTTGTCGACCGCGTGATGCTCGATCTGGCGGCGGTTCTCCCGCACAGCGGACCCCAAGTGGGGCGCGAACAAGGTCCTTGGGTGAGTTCGTAGCGCCTCGGGAATAGCGTCGGGCCGATCAGTTCGGGACAGGTCCTCCATCTCGAAGACATCGGCGGCGTAGCCTCCCAGCTGATCGTTAGCAAGCGCCGCGGCGATGGCCTGCTCGTCGACCACCGAGCCGCGACTCGGATTGATCAACAGCGCATGGTCTGGCATGCGAGCTAGGGCGTGCGTGCCGATCAGATGGTGCGTTCGATCCGTTAACGGCGTGGCCGTTACCACGATGTCACTCGTCGCGAGAACGGTCTCAAGGTCCGCTTTTCGGCATAGCGAGGCCGACGGCTCGTCGGGACTGATGGGGTTGGGGTCGTGGTAGCAAATACGGCAGCCGAAGCCGGCGAGCCGCTCAACGATGGCGCGCCCGATGGCGCCCATACCGACGAGCCCGACGCGACTACCGGCCAGCCCCATGCCGTAGAGTTGGGGTCGCCAGCCGGTGAACTGACCGCTGCGTACCTGGCTGTCGCCCTCGCGTAGGTCACGAGCGAGGCCGATCATCAGGCCGATCGCCAGCTCGGCAGTAGGAATCCTGAGCAGGTCGGGCACCGCGGTGACCCAGACGCCATGGCGCGTGCAGGCACCGATATCGATGTTATCGGTGCCCTTGAGCGCGCCCGCGACGAGGCGCAGGCGCGGGCACTGGGCGAGTAGGTCGGCGTCAATGCGCTCGGTCATGAACGCCACCAGGGCGTCGGCACCGCGCGTCGCCTCACGGAGCTTGGCCGTCGACCAGGGACCGTCGCCGTCGTTGACGACGACTCGGGTGCCGGCGTCGAGTCGCTCGAGCGTCGACCCCATGGGGGCCTGCGGGAATACGACGGTCTGAGTCATTGTAGCCTCCGGCGCAGCGCCGAGCCGATACCGTCCACGACGATTACGGTTGCCAGAATGACGAGCAGGATGGCGAATACCTCCTGGTAGTCCATGATCCGAAGGCTGCCGATAAGCTCAAAACCTATACCGCCGGCACCGACCAGCCCCATGACCGTCGAGGCCCGGAAGTTGTACTCCCAACGATAGACCGAGACATCGAGGAACTGGGGTAGTACCTGCGGCAGGATGCCGTGGCAGATGATCTGCGTACCGCCTGCCCCGGTTGCCCGCGTCGCCTCGATTGGGGCCGGGTCCGCGTGCTCGATGGTCTCCGCGAAGAATTTCCCCACCATCCCAATGGAGTGGAGGCCGACGGCGAGCACGCCGGCGAGCGGGCCGAAGCCGACCGCCGCCACGAAGATAATGCCCATAATAAGCTCGGGCACAGTACGCAGCAGGTTCAGCAGGTTTCGGCTGGCGTGATAGACGGCCCAGTTGGGCGTGGTGTTGCGCGCTGCCGCGAAAGACAGCGGCACCGAGAACAGCACCGCCATGGCGGTGCCGGCGATACTCATGGCGATGGTATCGATCAGTGGCAGGATCCAGTCCGCCCACGCCCCGAAGCTCGGCGGCACCATGTTGGCCATGAGCTGGCCTAGCGCCGGGAGGCCTTCGGCCAGCCGCTGGGCGTTGAAAAGGCCGGTATAGTAGCCAGCTACCAGGATGATGAGGGTGACCGCAGCGAGCAGGGCACCGGTGCGGAACCGGTGGCTGCGCTCAGTGCGGAGAATCGCGTCGTAGCTCTCCGTCGTCATAATGCCTTAACGCTCTAGCAGGGGAAGCAGCTCGCGGACAGGGGCGTAGTCCGCCTCGCTCACGGCGACGAACCCTTCGGCGCCTAGGGGCTCCAGGACCGCCTTATCCTCAAGGCCGAGGAAAGTCTCGCGGATCTTGGCCTTCAGGTCGTCGTCAAGATAGCTCTGCATCGTCCATGGATAATCCGGATAGGGGGCGGAATGACCAAGGACCTTCACCTTGTCCTTGGAGATGACGCCTCGCTCGACCAGGGACTCGAAGATCGGCTCGGATAGCGCACCGGCCTGGGCGTGGCCGTTCTGGACCGCCGTGGCCGCGGCGTCATGGGTACCGGTGTGGTGGCCGCTGTACTCACTTGGCTCGACGCCTTGCTTGATTAGGTGTTGCTTGGGGATTAAGTGGCTGGAGGTGGAGGCCTGGTCGCCATACGCCATGTCTTTACCCTCGATGTCGGCAAAGCTGTCGACGTCAGTATTGCGATTGGCGATGAGCACGGAGCGATAGGTGGCCGTGCCATGCGTCAACTTAGCGGCAAACGGCACGATGTCGGCGCCCTTGTTGCTCGCGAGAACATAGGACAGGGGCCCAAAGTAGGCGAGGTCCACGCGCTCGAAGCGAGCGGCCTCCATCATGGACGAGTAGTCCGTGGTTACGACCAGCTTGATTTCCTTGCCGAGTTCGTCCTCCAGGTAATCCTGAAAGGCCTCATTTTGTTTGATGATCTGCTGCGGCGACTCGTCCGGCAGCAGGGCGACTTTGAGAGTCTCCGGGTTGGCTTTGCCGGCCATCGCGACGCCTGCGGTAGCGGTGAGCGTGGCGCCGAGTAGCAGGCACTTGATTGGGTGTTTCATGGATCGACTCCTTCAGTGGGTTTGCTTGGTTTAGCGAGACCGATCAAGCGGCTGCCGCTTCGTGATCGGTCGCTAGCTCGCCGACCGCCTCGTCGCCGTAGACGTGGCGAAGGACGTCGTCAGTGATGGCGTCGGGGCGGTCATCGAAGACCACCGCACCGCCCGCCAGACCCACGACGCGGTCGGCGAACTCGCGCGTGTACTCCACCTGATGCAGGCTGATGACGGCCGTGAGGCCACGCTCGCGGCAGATGCCGCGCAACAGCGAGAGGACTTGGCGGGAGGCGCTGGGATCGAGACTGGCTACCGGCTCATCCGCCAGTATCAGCTCCGCTTGTTGCGTCAGTGCCCGGGCGATGCCGACGCGTTGCTGCTGACCGCCGGAGAGCTGGTCGGCGCGCATAAGGGCCTTATCCGCAAGCCCCACGCGCGCCAGGCTGTCGAGGGCGAGGCGCCGTTCGGACGCTGGCAGGGGCCACAGACTGCGCCACAGCCCGTGGTGGCCGAGCCGGCCGAGCAGGGTGTTGCGGAGCACGCTTACCCGCGGCAGTAGCTGGTGCTGCTGGAAGATCATGGCCGTATTGCGCCGGTGCCGCCGAACCCGGCCGGTGTGATTCAGGCGCCCGAGTCCATCCACCACGACGGCGCCATGCGTGGGCTTGCGCAGGTGGTTGAGGCAGTGCAGTAAGGTCGATTTGCCGGCGCCTGAAGGTCCTAGCAGGACGGTGACCTCGCCTTGCTTAAAGGCCAACGAGGTGGTTTGCAGCGCTTCGACGCCGCCGTCGTAAGTCATTGCCAGTTGATCGGTCTGGATCATTTCTCGGCCCCTTGATCGAAGTCTTCGATCGTTTGGCGGTTCGCTTTAACAACGTCGAACACCCTGCAAGACGGCAATGACATGCCTTTGAAGCTGTGATTGCGGTTCGGTGACAAGGAGTAGCGGTAATCGCTCGCCCCAGTGCCGCCTAGTGGACAGCTTTTGGCTGCTGCAGCGGTGGTGAGAGGCGGTAGTCCCCCGGGCCGGTTATGGGGTCGCAGCCGTTCGCCGGACGGCGCGCTGACTAAAACGCCTGCCTACGGGCTGGACGCGGGCGCAATAGACGGCCTCGGATGGGATCTCATCAGGCTTGTGCATTGTTTAGGCCCGCCGACCTCGGTACTGACGCTGCCGGAGGTCGCAGAGTAGGCATGCGCCGGCATCGGCGGTCATTGCTGTGTCATGGCCGCTTCACGCGGACGTAACAGGGGCCAGCTTAGCCTTTGCGGCCAGTTATTGCGGCGCTACCGACGCACGATAGCGATCGGCGCGCCCATGGCAGCGGAGGCAGAAATGCTGGAGATTCGCGATCTATCCAAGCGGTTCGGCCAGACGCGGGCCCTGGATGGTGTGTCGCTGCAGGTGGAGGCCGGCCAGATGGTCGGCATCGTGGGGCGGTCCGGGGCCGGGAAGTCGACGCTGCTGCGCGGCATTAACGGCCTGACGACGCCCAGCGGTGGCTGCGTGCGCTACGCCGGCGTTGATGTCTCGGCGCTCAGGGGGCGCCATCGGCGCGACTGGCGCCGCCGCTGCGCCATGATCTTCCAGCAGTTCAACCTGGTGCACCGGCTGGATGTGCTAACCAACGTGCTCGCGGGTCGCGTGGCGCATCGGAGCACGCCGCGAACCCTATGCAAGCTATTCAGCCGCCGTGAGCGAGCGCTGGCGGCGCTCACGCTCGAGCGCGTCGGCATGGCGGAGCAAATCCTCCAGCGCGCCGACACCCTGTCGGGCGGTCAGCAGCAGCGCGTCGCTATCGCACGAGCCCTCATCCAGGAGCCGGAGGTCATCCTCGCCGATGAGCCCATCGCGTCGCTGGACCCGCACAACGCCTCGCTGGTCCTGGAGACGCTGCGCGAGATCAATCGCCACGAGGGCATTAGCGTGCTGCTCAACGTCCACACCGTGGAGATGGCGCGAGCCCACTGCGACCGAATTCTCGGCATGCGAGACGGGCGCGTCGTCTTCGACGGCACGCCCGACGAGCTCGATGAGCGCTCACTGGCGGCGATCTACGACATGCCCCGCGCCGCTGAGTCGGCGCCAGAAGCCTCAACGCCCGCCGCCGCTGGTGCGGATGCCGGCGGCTTGGCGGCCGTGAACTGAATCTATGCCACAGGACGATGAGAGGTGACTGATGAAGACCTTTAAGCTAACAGCCGCTTCGGTGGCGCTGGTGAGCGCGACAACAGCGGCCGCCGAGGATTGGCGGGAGACGTTTAGCTCGGTGGGGTATGGCGTGCAGAGCGTTGAGAGTCAGGGCGCGGCGTTGAGTCGGTACACCGAGTTCGCGCCCTACGTGAAGGACAATCTCGGCGCCAAGCTCGATGTCTATTTGGCGTCCAATTACGCCGGCGTAATCCAGGCCCTGCTCGGTGAGCAAATCGAGTTCATGCACATGGGCGCCAGCGGCTACGCGGCCGCCCACCTGCAGTCGGACGGCAATGTGGAGCCGCTGGTGGCGCCGAAGAATCCCGATGGCTCCATCGGCTATCACTCCGTCATGATCGTGCGGGCCGATAGCGACTACCAGTCGATCGAGGACCTAAAGGGCGAGACCTTCGCCTGGGCGGATCCCAACTCCACCTCCGGGTATCTCATGCCCAACTCCAGCCTGCGCTCCCAGGGCATCAATCCCAAGGAGCACTTCGGCGAGGTGGTGTTCTCGGGCGGCCACGAGCAGAGCGTTATCGGACTCATGGATAAGACCTACGAGGCGGTGGTGACCTGGACCAACGATCCGGAAAAGCACACCCGCGGCGGTATCAATATGATGCTCGAGCGGGATGTCATCGAGAAGGACGACTTCCGCGTCATCTGGTCCTCGGAGCCCATCCCCAATCCGGTCATCGCGGCGCGGGGCGATCTCCCCCAGGACCTGATCGATGACTTCCAGCAGATGCTGCTGAACCTCAAGGAGAAAAACGAGAAGATCTTTCGCCAGGTTGCGCGGGGTAAATCACCCGGCTTCCAGAAGGTGACCCAGGAGGACTACGCGCCCATCGTCGAGATGCGCAAGCGCATGGATGAGTGGCAGTAATAGCAAACTGCCTTGCCTGCCGTATGCGCCCGGGCTGTCCCGGGCGTAGCTGTTATGCAGCAGCGTTAAGGAGAAAGACGATGGATGGGGCTTCCGCGATGGACACCCCGGCGGTGCGTGCGCTGGAACACCAGTATCGGCGCCTGAGGCGCCAGCAGGCGCTGGTCACCCTGGTGTGCATCAGCGTCTTCGTCGCGTGTGTTGTGGGGGCGTCCGTTGTCACCGGTGTAACGCCGATCCGCGTCATACGCGGCCTACCCGGGCTCGGTGGCTATTTCGCCGAGACGGTCCCCGATATCAGCCTCGCCACCTTCTTTGCCGATATCGCTGCCTGGTACGCCGATTTCTGGCACTGGCTGGGCTTGTTGTTCGACACCATGCTGATCGCGCTCATGGCGAGCCTAACCGGGGTCGTCGGCGCGCTGCTGCTGTCGTTCTCCGCCTCCCGCAATCTGATGAGCAATACGCCCATCTATTTCGCCAGCCGGCGTCTATTGGAGCTGGCACGCACCGTCCCCGAAGTGGTCTACGCACTCATCTTCGTCGTGGCCTTTGGTGTTGGTCCGCTGGCCGGCTATCTAGCCTTGTCCGTCCATTCCATAGGCGGCTTGGGTAAGCTCTACGCCGAGGTTAACGAGAACATCGATACCCGACCGGTGGAGGGGCTCGCCGCCGCCGGCGGCAATTGGTTCGAGCGCATCCGCTACGCCGTTGTGCCGCAAGTCCTGCCGGGCTATACCAGCTATACCCTGTGGCGCGTGGAGCTCAACCTGCGGGCCGCCGCTATCGTGGGCTTCGTCGGCGCCGGCGGTATCGGCCAAGAACTCTACACCGCGATTAGCTGGAATAATTACCAGGATGTGAGCGCGATCCTGATCATGTTGGTCACCACAGTGATCGTCCTGGATCTGACGAGCGAAGTCATGCGTAACCGATTGCTCGGCCGGGAGAAAAACTAATGGCTCTTACTGCCGCCAGTATTACGCCGGAAGAAATGGATCGTTTGCAGGCGAACTACCCACGCGCCTTCAAGCGCCCCTGGTGGGAGCAGGCTCGTCAGTGGGCCGTCTGGTCGGCTCTATTAGCCTTCGTCGGCTATTGCCTGGTGCGCTTCGACGCCGCTCCCGGCCGCATCTGGGACGGTCTCAGCGAGTTGGGTGTCATCCTCAGCGCCATGGTGCCCCCGACGTTCGGGGCAGCGCCTTCGGGGCTGTTCTGGGCCTTGCTGGAGAGCCTGACCATGGCCTTCCTGGGCACGCTCACGGCCGCGCTCCTTGCCATCCCGCTCGGCATCATGGGTGCGCGCAACATCATCCCCAACTGGGTCTTCCACTTCGTCCTGCGCCGTCATTTCGACGGCATCCGCGGCATCGACCCCTTGGTCTGGGCGCTGGTCTATGTGCGGGCCGTCGGGCTCGGGCCCATCGCCGGCACGCTCGCCATCGCCACCAGCGATACGGGCACGCTAGCCAAGCTCTACGCCGAGGCCATCGAGACCGCGGATAGCGGCCAGGCCGAGGGCGTTGCCGCGACGGGGGCGGGGCGCAGCATCGTGATCCGGCTCGGGGTGTTGCCGCAGGTGCTGCCCGTGATGCTCTCCAACGCGCTGTATATGTTCGAGTCCAATACGCGTTCGGCGACCATCCTCGGCATCGTCGGGGCGGGCGGTATCGGCTTCGAGCTCTCCGACCGCATTAGGGCCCATCGCTGGGATGAGGTGGGCATGATCATCATCATGATCGTTGTCACAGTGGCCCTAATCGACGGCCTCTCGCACTTGATCCGCAAGCGATTCATCGAAGGCGGCAAGAATCGACCGCTAGTTCGGACGGACGAGGCGACCTAGTCCGCTGCATCGCCGACGGTGAGGCGGTGCTATATCACCCCTCGAGAGCCAGTTGAGTGTGCGTGGCGGCGACTGCTTAGCGCGCTTAAATGGTGCGTTTGATCACGTTCTGTTCTTCCAGGTCCGAGGAGTCCTGCGGGCGTGCATGACGGCGAGCACGACAGCGGTCTCACCGCCCATATGATAGAAGACACCGAAAGGAAAACGGCCGATTAGCGCCCGACGCACCCCACGATGGACGATCGGATACATACCTGGGTGCTGCGCAATCGCATCGAACGCTGCGCTGATCTCATCCAGGAACTCGTGCCCGAGTCCCTCGCGCTGATGTTCATACCAGCTGGCGGCTTCCTGAATATCCTGCTCAGCCTCTTCACGAACCTGTACGACGATATTCAAAGGCGCTTTCGAATATCGGCCAACGATGTCTTGCCTGAACGCCCCGCCTCTCCATCGGCCTCGTAGATAGCGAGCCGCCGGTCAAGCTCCGTGCGTTGCTCATCCGTTAGCGCCAGGGCCTCCTGGTCTGCAGCGACGCTGTCCCATAGCTCCTCAACGAGGTCGATGCGCTGTTCTACAGATAGATCGCGAAGTGTCGGATTCATAGGGCCGTCCTTATCGCTCGACGCAAGCCACTATACCTCTGGACGAGGTATAGTGCTCGGCATCCGCGGTGGCGCCTTGTCACGTCCTTTGCACGCGGTTGTTGGACAATGCCTGGTAACGCCTTCTGCCATGATCACCTCGCAAAAAATTCAATTGGCCAGGGCAGGGCCATTTACTGCCGGTTATAGCAATCGACCGCTAGTCGTGGCCAGCGACAACCCGACCTAAGGACCTACTCGAGTTCCGCTTATCCAGGCCAGAACAGGAATAAAGGCTTCGCGCTGCTGTCAGCGGCCTCCCGGATCAGGCGCATAGGCGCTGTTGACCTGGGTGGCCTCAAGACATGCCCCGCCCTTCTTTGGGGTTTCGCCTAATCCTCAATGCACATATAATTGGACATATATGTTTATAACGGGTGTGCTGCCATGGGACAGGTCACGATCTACCTGGACGACGAAACCGAACGGAAGATGGTCGTTAATGCCGAGGCCATGAACCTCTCCAAGAGCAAATGGATTGCCCAAGTGATTCAGGAGAGCCTTGTAGACGAGTGGCCCAAAAGCGTCCGCAACCTACCTGGGAGCTGGGACGCTTTTCCCTCGCTGGAGGCAATTCGCGAGACGGCAGACCATGACGTCGACCGCGAGCCCATGTGATGTGGGTCCTGGACACGAATACGCTGATCTACTTCTTCAAGGGTCAAGGCTGCGTCGCGGAGAGCCTGTTTCAGAAAGCGCCAAGGGACATCGGCGTTCCCACCGTCGCGCTCTACGAACTGCAAGTCGGGATCGCGAAGTCCGCATCACCTGAGAGGCGCCAGGCGCAACTGGCCGAATTGAGCGCGGTTGTCCAGGTGCTACCCTTCCAAGCTGACGAAGCGCAGACTGCCGCCACCATACGAGCAGAGCTGGAGCGCCAGGGTCATTCCATCGTGCCTTATGACATCCTGATCGCCGCAACGGCCCGAGCGCACGGCGCGACCCTTGTTACTCGTAAGACCAAGGAATTCGGTCGCATCGACACGCTCAAGATTGAGGATTGGTACGGTGATGGGCGCTAGTGTAGGGCGCGTCTTATCCGCCGTAGACGCTGGCCAAGTTAAGATACGAGGTCCTGCAGTACGGCAATTAGGCGGGAACTGTCAGTTGGCCACGCCTTAGCCACGCCTGCTCCCGCTCGTGACAACTCTAGACGATTCGCCAGTGGTTGAACGAGTTCAGTCGCCGCGTGGAGCAAAAGCTGGTGCGCCCGGCAGGACTCGAACCTGCGACCTTCGGCTTCGGAGGCCGACGCTCTATCCGACTGAGCTACAGGCGCAACATTTGGAAGTTTACGCGTGAATCGGGTGATCAGCCAAGTCCTGACTAGCCTGCGGGGCCGGTTGCTCGGCGCTGGCTGCCGGCTGTCGCCGACTGGCAACAGGGGTAATGGCGCCTGTAACGCGTTGATCCGTTAGTAGAGTCATGAGTCTCTCGCGCCTCAGGGTATGCTGGCGTCGAAATATCTTGGAGCGTGGCAGGAGGGCCGTAAGAATCTGGAACGAAGCGGCGATCGCCCGGTCGCTGAACTAACGCAACAACCCAACGGGGGATATGGCTTGGTCAAGGCGCGGTTGTATGCTGGCGTGTGGGTGCTAATAGCAGTGATTAGTGGTACCAGCCTTGTGGGTGTCGCCGACGAATCGCCCGCAGGCGCCAGCGAGCCGATTAACGAGAGAGCCGGGGAGCGCGCTGGTGACTCGACCCAGAGTCATGGCAGCGGCAGCAACAAAGACAAGGCGCCCGCTTCCTATGACCAGGCCGATACCGACGGCGAGGAGGCAGCGCCGGATGAGGCCGGAAATGCAGCTGCCGACGGGAGCACCGAGCAACAGGCGGTATCGGGCAAGGCGGATCTGTTCGCCCATGTCACGGCGAGGGCGCGCCGTCTCGCCGAACAGGCGTACAACGAGCCGTCTACGGGATTGCCTGAGGCCCTTACCGCCATGGACTACGCCCAGTACCGGGCCATCCGGTTCCGTCAGGAGCATGCCCTCTGGGCGGATCGCTCGCTCTTTCATGTCGAGTTCTTCCATCCGGGCTTTCTCTATGAGACGCCGGTAACGATCCATGAGGTTACCTCGGAGGGCGCGCGCGAGCTCGTGTTCGATAACCAGGCGTTCGCCTATGGCGATGGCGCGGAGGGTATGGCGGCAATAGCGGATGCCGCTGCCTCGCTGGACAGCGGTACCGGCTACGCTGGCTTCCGCTTCCATTACCCCCTGAATTCTCAGCAGGTTGCCGATGAGATGATGGTGTTCCTCGGTGCCTCGTATCTTCGGCTAGTGGGCCCCGGGCAAGACTACGGCCTCTCCGCTCGCGGTCTGGCTATCGACACGGCCGAGTCCAGTGGCGAGGAGTTCCCGGCTTTCCGTGAGTTCTGGCTCGTGAGGCCAGAGGCGGACGCGACACGATTGAGGGTCTACGCCCTGCTCGACAGCCCGTCGGTGACCGGGGCGTATCGTTTCGATATCAGGCCGGGCAGTGAGGTCCGAGTCGATATCGCGTCCCGTATCTTTGCGCGGCGTGACGTCGGCAAGCTCGGCGTTGCGCCGCTGACCAGTATGTTCCTCTACGGCGAGAACAGCGCTCGGCACTCGGACGATTTCCGGCGGCAGGTCCACGATTCTGACGGCCTGCTATTGCATCGTGCTGGTGGCGCATGGCTGTGGCGGCCGCTAACGAATCCCAGCTCATTGCGGGTGACCTCCCATCCGGGTAATGCCCCGGTCGGCTTCGGGCTGGCACAACGCGAGCGTGATTTCGAGCAGTATCTGGATGCGCAGGCGCGCTATGATCGTCGTCCGAGCCTGTGGGTCGAGCCGACTGGTGGTGATTGGGGCAAGGGGCGCGTCGAGCTCGTCGAGATCCCGTCCGATAGCGAGACCAATGACAATATCGTCGCTTACTGGGTGCCTGCCGAGGCGTTAAGCGCCGGCGACAGCCGTCGTTACGACTATCGTCTGGCGACGTTTGGGGGGCAGCGGCCGGGTCACGACCTGGCCCGTGTCGTTCGTACCCGCAACGGTTGGGGTGCTGTGCCGGGCGCCTCGGATCCACCGCCGAAGACGAAGCGCCAGTTTATCGTGGATTTCGAAGGCGGGCGTCTCGGGCGGCTCGGGGAGGAATTGCCCGTTGAGCCTGTGCTCGAGACGACGTCCGGCGAGATTGAGAATCTCACGGCGAGCCGTCTGCCTGATAGTGATCAATGGCGGGTGTCGTTCAAGCTTAGCCCCGAGGGCGATAAGCCTGCCGACATGCGCCTCCATCTCGAGCTCCGGGACGAGCGTCTAACAGAGACATGGAACTACGTTTGGACTAACGATGACCGCCGATAACCGAACTCACAGCCTGCCATCTGGGCGGGGCTCGCTACCACGCGAGTATGTCCGCTATCCGGGGAACCGCCTGCGACGCCTGTTCTTCGCTCTCCTGGTCCTGGCGACGGGGGTATCCGGCACCTACGCCATGTACGCGATCCTCGCGGCGAATGGCCTAAGCCTCCTTGAGGGCGCGGTGCTGCTCCCCTTCGCCATCACCTTCAGCTGGATCGCCATCGCCTTCTGGAGCTCAGTCATCGGTTGCCTGCTCTGGTTGCTGCGCCGCGAGCCGATGACCCTCAGGCGTATGGGCTCAGCGGATCAGCAGTCGCCGGGCGAGGCCCGTACCGCTGTTGTCATGCCGATTCATAACGAGACGGTCGATCGCGTGGCGGCGGGCCTGGAGGCGAACATCGCCGAGCTGGAAGGCACCGGCCATGCGGCGTGCTTCGACGTCTACCTGCTCAGCGATAGCACCGACGATGCGATCGCCGCCGCCGAGCGGCAGGCATGCCGGGCAATCCGGGAGCGACGCGGCGATACGGTGCGGCTCTTCTATCGCCGGCGCGACGATAATCGCGGCCGCAAGGCGGGCAATATCGCCGACTTTTGCCGTCGATGGGGTGCCTATTACGACTACATGATCATCCTGGATGCCGATAGCTTGATGACCGGGGAGTCGATACTGGCCCTGGTCCGTGGCATGCAGGCCAATCCGGCCGCCGGTTTGATCCAGACGGTTCCCTTGCCCGTCCGGGGCCGCACGTTCTTCGCGCGTTTCCTTCAGTTCGCCGCTACGCTGCATAGTCCGGTACTGGCCGCCGGTTTCAGCTTCTGGCAGACGAATGCCGCCAACTACTGGGGCCATAACGCCATCCTCCGGGTGACGGCGTTCCGGGCGTGCTGCGGGCTGCCTGATCTGCCCGGCCGCCCGCCCCTGGGCGGCGAGATCCTGAGTCACGATTTCGTCGAGGCCGCGCTAATGCGCCGTGGTGGCTGGCACTGCTATCTATTCACGGGGATTCGCGGGAGTTATGAGGAGGTGCCGGGCAACATGCTGGATTTTGCCAAGCGCGATCGGCGTTGGACCCAGGGCAATCTCCAGCACGCGCGCGTCCTGCCCGCCAAGGGGCTGCACTGGTTGAGCCGGCTCCACATGGGCATGGGGGTGTTGGCATTCACCGCCTCGCTGCTATGGCTCACGATGCTCGGGTTGAGTACGGTTGATGCTATCTGGCGGGCCGTCGATCCGCACGGCTTCTTTACTCGGCCGAATCAACTCTTCCCGGATTGGCCGACGTCCAAGCCGGGGCTGATGGGGTTACTGCTTGGGGCTACGGTGGTTGTGCTCGTTGTGCCGAAGGTCCTCGCCCTTGGGCTTGGTCTATTACGCCAACGGCGTGCCTACGGCGGCGGCGTCCGCCTTGTGGTTTCCGGTCTGCTGGAGCTGGTGTTCTCGGTGCTCATCGCGCCCATCATGATGATCTTCCACTCGTCATTCGTTGTTGGGGTACTGCTGGGGGGGCGCGTTAACTGGCATCCCCAGGCTCGGGAGGGTCGCATCCTGCCTTGGAGCGAGGCCTGCCGGCGGGGCTTGCCGGCGACGATCGTGGGGATCTTATGGGGTGGTGCGACCTGGATCGGCGCGCCGCAATTCTTCCTCTGGCTGCTGCCCGTGCTGATCGGGATGGTGCTGGCCGTCCCGGTGATCCGGCTCTCGAGTAGCCCGCTGCTCGGGCGCTGGGCCCAGCGGGCCGGTATCTTTCGCACGCCGGCCGATACCAATCCGCCGGATGTCGTGGTCCGTCTGGAGCAACTATTGCAGCAGCGCCCGGCGTGGACCCCTACCACGGCGATGCAGCTGCTTGCGCTTCCGGCAGAGCGGTGGCGCGATATGCCGGCGCAGAGTCTCGATCGCCGGCCGAGATCGCGGTCGGCGGCCTTGCCATTAGGGACGCCAACGCGTATGAGCGGCGGTGAATCGTAGCGGCGCCTCCCTTCCCTGAGGTTGCCTAGTCGTTTAGGCTATTTCGCGCTTTGGCTTAGACAGCCTTGGCGTCGCACGCAGACGCCGTTAATTGGGGGAGGCATGTCAGCGACACCGCAGGACACTAGCGTGGACCGAAAACAAATGGCCAATGCGCTGCGTTTTCTGGCCGCCGATGCGGTCGAACAGGCGCAGTCGGGGCATCCAGGCCTACCCATGGGCATGGCGGATGTTGCCACGGTCCTCTATACCCGTCATCTGCGCTTTGATGCCGCGGATCCCGAGTGGCCAGACCGCGATCGCTTCGTTCTCTCGGGCGGCCACGGCTCCATGCTCCTCTACGCCTTGCTGTATCTCACAGGCAACGAGGCCACCACGCTGGATGAGCTCAAGCGCTTCCGTCAGCTGGGTAGCAAGACGCCTGGTCACCCGGAGGTGGACCGTGCCCAAGGGGTGGAAACCACCACTGGGCCCCTCGGCCAGGGCATTAGCACGGCGGTGGGCATGGCTATCGGCGAGCGCGTCATGGCGGCCCGCTTCGGCGAGGAGCTCGTTAATCACCGGATCTGGGTGCTGGCCAGCGACGGCGACATGATGGAAGGTGTCAGCCACGAGACGGGGGCGCTGGCGGGCCATCTCGGGCTCGGCAACCTTATCGTGTTCTACGACGACAATGGCATATCCATCGATGGGCCCACCGATCTAGCGATGTCCGATGACGTCCCGGCACGCTTTCGCTCCTACGGGTGGGATGTTCAGTCCGTTGATGGCCACGAGCCCGACGCCGTCGATGCGGCTATCGAGCGCGCGAAAGGGACTGACACGCCCTCGCTGATTGCTTGCCGCACCACCATCGGTTATGGCGCCCCGGAGAAGGCCGGCACTGCCGCTACGCATGGGGCGCCGCTGGGCTCGGATGAGGTCGCCGGGATGCGTCGCGAGCTCGGTTGGGATGCCGAGCCCTTCGACATCCCCGAGGACATCCTGCACGCCTGGCGAACCGTTGGGCGCCAGGGTGCGGCTCTGAGTGCCGAGTGGCGCGAACGCTACCAGCGCCACTCCCAGCGCGGCGCCTTCGATAGCGCGGTCGCGGGGGAGGTTCCGGATGCGGTATGGGACTGCCTTCGCGATTTCCGCCAGCGCGCCGCTGCTGACGACAGCAAGGAGGCAACGCGCAAGGCCTCGGGGCGGCTACTGGAAGAGCTCCTCCAGGTCTGGCCGTCACTGCTCGGCGGATCCGCCGATCTGACGCCGTCCAACAATACCCAGCCCAAGGCGGCAACGAGCCTCGTCTCGGGCGACTATGCCGGTCGCTACATCCACTACGGTGTGCGCGAGCACGCCATGGCGGCCGCTATGAACGGCTTGGCCCTGCATGGGGGTGTCGTTCCTTATGGCGGGACGTTCCTTACCTTCAGTGATTACATGCGCCCCGCTATGCGTCTCGCGGCGCTTATGGCGCAGCGCGTTGTCTTTGTGATGACGCATGACAGCATCGGCCTCGGCGAGGATGGCCCGACGCACCAGCCGATTGAGCATCTCGCTGCCCTCCGCGCGATCCCGAACCTCCGGGTCTTCCGCCCCGCGGATTCGGTAGAGATGGCGGAATGCTGGGAGTGTGCCCTGGCTGCCACGAGTAGCCCCTCCGTGGTGACGCTCACGCGCCAGGGCGTTCCCGCGCTGCGTGGTAGTGACTCCGCGGCTGATAATCACAGTGCCCGCGGCGCCTATGTCCTCGCGGAGGACGACCGGGCAGCCGTTACGCTGCTCGCGACCGGTTCCGAGGTGGGCGTTGCCATCGATGCGCGCGATCGGCTTGCCGAGCGGGGCATCCACGCCCGGGTGGTCTCCATGCCCTGCTGGGAGCTCTTCGAGGAGCAATCGGCGGATTACCGCGAGCAGGTGCTTGGCAGCAAGCCGCGTGTGGCTGTCGAGGCGGCGTGCGCCATGGGCTGGGATCGGTATCTGGGAGCCGGCGGGCGTTTCGTTGGTATGTCAGGCTTTGGCGCTTCCGCACCCGGTGGGGATCTGTTCAGCCATTTCGGCATCACGGCCGAGCATGTCGCTGCTCAAGCCCAGGAGATCGCGGGCTAGGACCACGACGGCGGTGGCGTGATTTTGCCACGAACTGGTTACCGCTATACTCGGTAACCCGGGTAGGACGAAACCCTCGCTCAGTGGGCGGGGTCAGCCGACGGCAAAGCAGGGGGAGCTGGTGAGTCGCGAAGAAGACACGGCGTTTCTCAAGACATTCTCCATGGTGATCGGGCTGCTGGTTGGCGTCACCATCCTCCTCATTATCGTAGCTACATTCGTTATCGGTGGTGGTGGTAACGAGGAGCGCCAGGAGCTGGCACGCCAACGCGCCGAACAGAATCTGAAACCGGTGGGCGGGGTACGGCTGTCCGGTGAACCCATGCCGGCCGTCGCTAAGAGCGAGGCTAGTGGCGGCGAGGAGGCGAGCAGTGGGCCGCGCACCGGCCAGGCTGTGGTGCAGAACGTCTGCATCGCTTGCCATCAGGGCGGCTTCCAAAACGCGCCTGCGATCGGCGACAAGGAAGGCTGGAAGCCGCGGGCCGACAAGGGTCTCTCAACCCTGGCCAGCCATGTCAAAAACGGCTTCGGTAACATGCCCGCCCAGGGTGGGGCCGCCAGTGATGAAGAGATTCGGCGCGCCATTAAGTGGATGCTCGAGGAGGAGACGGGCCTCGAGGTGCCGCAGGGTTAATTAGCGCCGCCGGCGCGGCTGGTCCGCGCCGCTACCAGCCCGACAGGGCCGTCTCAGCGGCCCTTTCCAGATCTTGCGATGTACCGAAGAGGATGAGGACGTCATCCTGTGTGAGGATGACGTCCGAGTCCGGCTCAGGCCCGCGGTGGCCCCCGCGCCGAATGCCCTGGACCTCGATGCCCATGGCGTCCAGTCCGATGTCCCCAAGCCGCCTGCCGACCGCGTAGGCGCCAGCCGGCAGAGCAACGGTCTTAAGCTCCTCGCGATAGCGACTCGGGTCCTCCAGATCCTGGGCCGCGCTGCCCTGGAAGTAGCCTCGGAGCAGCCGATAGCGATCCTCGCGCACCCGCCGGACGTATCCGAAGACGCGCGACATGGGTAGGCCTAACAGGGCTAGTGTCTGCGAGGCCAACATGAGGCTCGCCTCAAGGACCTCCGGGACCACCGCCGTGGCTCCCGCCGACTCCAGCCGTTCCATCCATGCGTCGTCACGCGTGCGAACAACGACCGGTGTTTGCGGTGCCACCTCGCGGATATGGTGGACCACGCGCAGGGTTGCGCTGGCCTCGGTGAAGGTGACGACGGCCAGACGCGCTCGCTCGATGCCTGCCGCGGCGAGTATCTCGGGGCGTGTGGCGTCACCGTAGCTTACCGGTTGCCCCGCGGCCTGGGCCTCGCGCAGGCGCACGGGCTCCAGGTCGAGCGCGCGGTACGGGATGCCCTCAGCGGCGAGGAACCGAGCAATATCCTGGCCGGTACGCCCGAAGCCACAGATCACTACGTGTTCGTCATGGCCCTGGGTCTCGCCACTCACCGTGGCAGCCGCGGCGGTGCCCGATGCCGGTGGGTTCGCGGCGAGCAGCAAGCGCGTGATGCGGTCGCAGTGGCCGATGCAAAAGGGCGCCAGCACCATGCTGATGACGATGGCCGCTATGATCGTTTGGCCGGTCTGTGAGTCGATGAGTCCCGAGGTGAGCGCGAGCGACATGGCGGCGAAACCGAACTCCCCACCCTGTGCGAGGATCAGGGCGGTCCGCATCGCAATGGCGGCCTCGTCGCCCGCCAGCCGGACGAGCACAAAGACGAGTAGCGCCTTGGCCGCGATGGCACCGATGGCGATCGCGATAACGATGTACCAGTTCGCTAGGAGGACGCCGGGCTCCACGAGCATGCCGATGGTGACGAAGAACAGCCCTAGCAGGACATCGCGAAAGGGGCGAATGTCCGCCTCGATCTGGTGCCGGAACTCCGTCTCGCCGAGCATGATGCCGGCCAGGAAGGCCCCTAACGCTAGCGATAGGCCGGCGAGATGGGTCGTCCAAGCCGCCAGTAACGCCACGAGTAGGACGGTTAGCGTAAACAGCTCGTTGGAGTGTGCGGCGGCGACCTCGCGGAAGAGGGGGCGTAGCAACGTCCGGCCGAGTACGATCAGCACCGTGAAGACCGCGATCCCCTTGGCAAGCGCGAGGCCAATGGTCCAGGCGAGGTTGCCGCTGCCGGTATCAGCCGCCAGTAGGGGGATGACGATCAACAGCGGTACGAATGCGAGATCCTGCATAAGCAACACGCCCACGGAGCGCCGCCCGTGTTGCGTATGGATGGCCAACTGCTCGGTTAGCTGCTTGGTGACGATGGCTGTGGACGACAAGGCAAGGGCGCCGCCGATAACGACGGCCGTGCCCGGGTCGCCGCCGGCCAGCCATGCAGCGCTGGCGAAAACGAGGCTCGAGACGACGACCTGCGCGCCGCCGATGCCGACCACGCTGCCGCGCATCGCGATGAGCTGCGGTACCGAGAACTCAAGACCGACGGTGAATAAGAGGAAGACCACCCCGAACTCGGCGAGTAGCCGGATGGTCTCGCCGTCGGCAACCAGTCCCAGCATGCCTGGTCCCACCAGCAGCCCGACCGCGATATAGCCTAGTATCGGCGGCAAGTTGAGCCGTCGGAATGGGGCGACGATGGCCACCGCGGCAGCGAGCAGGATCAGGGTTTGCTCAAGCAGGTGCACGTGCGCGCCTCACTGGCAATGAACGTGTGGGCCGGATTGGCTGCGGCAGCGCATCGGCGCCGCCGCAAGGGGCGACATCGTGCCGGCTCTAGCGGGTAAAACGGCTGTACTTCAGCCCCTCGATATCAACGGCCGGGCTACGGCCCGCGACCCGGTCGGCGACCGCTCGCCCGGCGCCCGCGGCGAACGTCCAGCCGAGATGGCCCGAGCCCGCATTGAGGTAGAGGCCATCGACCGGTGTTTCCCCCAGTATAGCGGGGCCGTCCATGGTCATGGGGCGCAGACAGGCCCACGGCTCCACGGCGTTGTAGTCGATCTGCGATGCCAGGCGCGGGAAGTTGGCCAATGCCTGATCCAGCACAATGCGCACGCGATTTTCATTGACCGTGCGGTTTAATCCGGCGAACTCCGCTGTGCCGGCCACGCGCAGGCGCTGCCCGAGCGCTGTGATGACCACCTTGCGGCCGGCGTCGATGATGGGGGTGGTGGGTACGCTGTCGCAGTCGCTGACGTCCACGGTCGCGGAGTAGCCCTTAACGGGTCGGATGGGTAGACGAACCCCAAGGGGCCGAGCTAGGGCAACCGCCTCCGAGCCGGCGGCCAATACGACCTTATCGGCCTCAATGGTCCCCTGGTCGGTGGTAACGCCCGTCACCGAGCCATTGTGGCTATTGATGGCAGTCACCGACTCGCCAAGACGCAGTTCCGCGCCCTCGCCAGCGAGGATGTCGCCGAGACGCCGTGTGAACAGGCACGGGTCACCGATCTCATCGTCCGGGTAGTAGATGCCGCCAACGATCTGGTCCCGAACCGCATCCAGTGTCGGCTCGATCGCCATGACGTCGTCGGTGTCGAGCATCTGGTAGCGAACGCCGAGATCACGGACGCGCTCGGAGGCGGTGCGCCCGGCCACCCACTCGTCGCTATCGTGGAAGATCTTGAGGATGCCGCTCGCCCGCTCGTCGTAGGCAATGCCAGTCTCCGCGCGCAGTTGGCGCATGCACTCGATGCTATAGACGGCGAGCCGCGCATTGACCCGCGTGTTGCGGTGGTGGTGTTTCGGCATGCCGTAGCGAAAGAAGCCGAGACCCCAACCGATCAGGTTCGGTATCTGGGAGGGGCGCAGCAGCAACGGCGACTTCTCACGTCCGATCCAGCGTAGCAGCTGCCCGATGGCGGCCGGCGTATTCCACGGCTCGGTGTGACTGGCGTGCAGCATGCCGCCGTTGGCGAAGCTGGCCTCGGTGGCCAGCTGCTGCTCGCGGTCGACCAGGACCACCTCGTGGCCGTCGGCGTGCAGGTAGTAGGCGGTGGTCGTCCCGATAACCCCGCCCCCGATAACGATGACTCGCAACGATGTTATCCCGGTGTCGTGCTAGATGGATGGGATGTCGATATTGTCGTCATTATCGTGGAGTATACGCGCCAAGCGTCGTTCGACGAGACCGCTGAGAGCCTAGCCATCCACGGGCTGACAGGTGCGGGTCCAGTTGCCATGGCACAGAGCAACGCGAGCCGCCTCCGCAAGCCCGTCATAGCTCGGCCAACGCCCCGCAATGCCGCCCATCGCGAGTTCGCGCATGGTTGCCACCGGCTGGGTGGCGGCTAGCGCCTCGCGGGCGCGGTCCCCCTGTTCCGCGTCGGAGATCGCCGATATGGGCAGCCCCCTGGCCTGAACCGTCGCCAGGCTATGCTCGACAATCGCTGCCGTTCGCTCGGCCTGGGACGTCACGGTCTGGACGACCGCGGCGCCGGCGTCGAGGGTGGTCTCGACATGGGCGCTGATGTCGTAAACCAACCCGGCCTCGCGCCGCAGGCGCGCCGGTAGGAGGGCGCTTAGGCCGCCGCCGAGGGCGCGGGTAGCCAGGGCGGCACCGTCATAGGCCGTATCGGCGTATCCCGGCGTCGGCGTCGCCCAAACCAACGCCGCTCGTTGTGCCCCAATGGCCTCGCGGCTTGGGCTCGCCGGCTCCGGTGGTGGTGATGGGGTGGGCGCGGGTAGCGAGGGCAAGGCGGTCAGGCCGTCCTGGATCCGCTGGCGCGCGTGATCCGGCCAATCGCCGAGCAGGGTCGCTACCGTGCCCGGCCCGACGGCATGTTCTGTGAGCCAGGCATGGAGGCGCTCGGCATCCGCCTGGTCGAGGCTGTGATCTGGGTTGGCTAGTGGCTCGGCTAGGGCGCTAGCGGGCCAGGCGCGTGCCAGCGCGCGCGTAAGGGCACCCTCGACGGGATCAAGGCCCCGTTGCTCGAGCTCGTCGCGGATGAGGTTCTTCTCGCTGGTGACATCGCTATCGCTAAAGGCGGGTGCGAGGAACATATCGAGCAGCAGGGCCGCTAACTCCTCCGCATGATGTCGCGGGGCGAGCCCCCAGAGGCCGATCATCTCGCGCCCCGTTTCGGCGTTCACCCAGCCGCCGAGGCGGTCACTGGCGCGATCGACTGCCACGGCATCATGTCGGTGGCCGCCGCGGAACCAGAGGTGCTCGAGCAGATGGGCCCAGCCAGCCTCGCCCGGGCGCTCGAAGCGGCTGCCGGCGCGGCACCACAGGCCCAGTCCAACCCAGTCGTCGGGCGCCGCATGTTGGTAAAAGGTACGGGTGCCGTTGGTGAGCCTGTCGCTATCCGTCGTGGCGATCATTCGGGGCGATCTGGTGTGGCCTGCCCCAATCCTATCGAAGGCATCAGGACGAGTCGCGCTCGGGAATGAGGCGACCCCAATGGGGTGCCGTAATGGCGCGCCGTCAGGCTGGCGCGGGCGCCATACCGGCCGTAGCCGGTATGGCCCTGGGGTTGGCCTAGAGCTCGTCGTCGGCCGCCATTTGCATGTATTTCGTGGTGAAGCGCAGGTTGATGTTGGACTCGCGCCCCAGCACACGCCCATCCGGGAACTCGATGCCGACGAAATCCGCCGACTGGGCCGCCTCACCCAGCAGCCCCTTGCGGAAGGAGAACTGGCGTACACTGTCCATGGCCTCGTAGGCCTGATCGCTGCTGATGAACTCAACCGCCGACTGCGGCTCGTAGAAGAACTTCATGCCCGCCAGTTGCATCTCGTAGCCGGCGCGGTCCGTGCCCGACGCCTCACCCAGTTTGGTGCGGATCTGCCGGGCCTGTTTGTCGTCGCCCCGCATCTTGCTCATCATCTCATACCAGGCCCCCGTCAGCGCCTTGCCGAACTCGGGATGCTCGTTGAGCGTCTCCGTATTGACGACCAACAGATCCTTGATGTGGCCCGGTACCTGCGATGAGTCGAAGACCTCGTGGGCGTTCGGCTGGTCGCGCACGTCGGTCAGTAGCGGGTTCCAGGTGGCGACGGCCTGCACGTCCTCGGTCTTGAATGCCGAGACCAGGTCGGCATCGGAGATGCCGACGACGTTAACGTCCTTCTCGGACAGGCCGATGCTGTCCAACGCGCGCGCCAGCAGGTAGTGCGAGACGGACAGCTCCACGAGATGGACATCGCGCCCTTCGATAGCCTTGAGCTTATCGCTGCCCTTGAGCACGATGCCGTCATTGCCGTTGGAGTAGTCGCCGACGATGAGGGCGGTACTGTCGACGCCACCGGCCGCCGGAATGGATAGGCTATCCATGCTGGTCGCCGTTACCCCGTCGAACTGGCCGGCGGTGTACTGGTTAATGGACTCGATGTAGTCATTGACCTGGACGATCTCGACGTTGATGTCGTAGCGATCGGCCCATTTGTCCATGATCCCCGAGGTTTCCATGTAATCCCAGGGCATCCAGCCAGCGTAGATGGACCAAGCGATGCGAAACGTGGGCTTGTCCTCGGCCCCAGCGGTGCCGGTAACTAGGCCACCCAGTAGCAAAAAGCACACCGCGGTGCCTCGTAGTAGCTTCATCATACTCTCGCCTCCCGGCTGAGTCGGGTCGTGATGGCTTCGTTAAGCCGTTTGATGGCCCCAGCGGCACAAGCTGTGCTCGCTGATAGCCGATTGCCACCGGACTCCGTTGCGTAGCCCGTCGTGGCTGTCCCGCTTCCGAGAAGCAAACTACGTACCAATGCGGGCCACCGTCTGTGGCCCGCATTGGTAGTCGCGCGCGCATGATGTCTTGTTGTTTCATGTGCAGGCGTCCAGAGTACCGCGCCAAGTGCACAAAACTGGGGCAATTGTGACGGCTTGCGGTGCACCAGTGTCGACGTCTGCCGCATCACTCGCCGTTAGACGCCCGATAAACGCGCTATTACTGCTCTGGCAAGGTAATTGCTTACCTAAGGGGCGAGCGGCGGACGACGCCTGTCTGCAGCGCGCGGCCAACAAGCCGGTTTGAAGGGCAACTAGGGTTCCGATCCGCTGAGCGGATGGCTGGTCCGAGAGTTGCCGCCTCCTCGCGGAGGTACACGGAGGGACAAAAGCCCGGGAGATCGGACACGCGTGTCCACCCATCCGTGTCGCGAGAGGAGGTGCTGATGAGTCAAGCGAATATCCCGGAATCAAGCGGCACGGCATGCCATAGCCCTGGCACGGTTGGTATCGCTGCCAAGCGGGCGAGGCGGCTATGAGGCGGCTTATCAATCGTCGTCCCGGCCGCGTTCTGGGGACCTTCCTGACGGCCCTGCCGTTTGCGGTGCTCGTCACCATCTACGTCATGGCGTCGAACGCGCGGCTGGCCGCCAATCCCGATGACAAGCTGCTGCCATCCTTCGCTAGCTTCTGGGATGCGATCGTGCGCATGGGCTTTGAGCCGAGTAAGCGCACAGGCGAGTATCTGCTTTGGGTCGATACCCTGGCCAGCCTCGAACGCCTCGGCCTGGGCGTCGCGATGGCCGCGGCCATTGCCCTGATCCTTGGCCTAACACTGGGTCTGTTCCCCTACGCGCGCACGACCTTCGCGCCGCTGGTGAAGGCCCTGTCGTTGATACCGCCGCTGTCGGTCCTGCCCATCCTGTTCATCACCTTCGGCCTCGGCCAGACGGCCAAGATCGCGTTGATCCTGTTCGGGATCACGCCCTTTATCACGCGGGATCTGCAGCAGCGCATCGAGGAGCTACCCGAAGAGCAGATGATCAAGGCCCAGACCCTCGGGGCCAATAGCTGGCAGCTGCTGACGCGGGTGGCGTTGCCGCAGGCCCTGCCGCGCCTCATCGAGGGCGTTCGCCTGGGCCTCGGGCCAGCGTGGCTATTCCTTATCGCTGGCGAGGCCATCGCCGGTGAGGAGGGGCTGGGCTATCGCATCTTCCTGGTCCGGCGCTATCTGGCGATGGACGTCATCCTGCCGTACGTGGCCTGGATCACGCTGATCGCGTTTAGCTTCGATTTCACGCTGCGCCAGCTGCGGGTGTGGCTGTTCAGCTGGAGCCTCACCCGTGACTGAGCCGCGCGTGACCCCGCTGATCGAATGCCGGCACCTGTGGAAGTCCTTCGGGGATACGGTGGTGCTGGAGAATCTCAACCTTACCGTGGCGGAAGGCGAGTTCGTCACCATGGTTGGCGCCTCGGGCTGCGGCAAGACCACGTTCCTGCGGATGCTGCTGGGCGTGGAGCAGCCGACGGCAGGCCAACTCGAGCTGGGCGGCGAGCCGCTGCCCGGTGAGCCCCGCTCGGATCGGGGCATCGTCTTTCAGCGCTACTCCGTGTTCCCGCATCTCACGGTACTCGGTAACGCGCTGCTGCCCATGGAGTTCCAGCAGGCGCCGCTGTCTGGCCGTCTTTTCGGCGCCCAGCGTCGGCGCGCTAAGGAGCGGGCGATGGCCATGTTGGAGCGGGTGGGGCTAGTGGGGAGCGCTCATCAGTACCCGGCGGCGCTGTCCGGTGGCATGCAGCAGCGGCTGTCCATCGCCCAGTCGCTGGTAAAGCAGCCGCGCATCCTGTTGCTTGACGAGCCCTTCGGCGCCCTGGACCCGGGGATACGTAACGACATGCAGGAGCTGACCCTCGATCTATGGCAGCGCGAGAAGCTGACCGTTTTCATGGTGACCCACGATATCGAGGAGGGCTTTAAGGTCGGCACCCGCCTGCTGGTCTTCGATAAGCTGCGCCAGGACCCCCATGCCCCCGAGGCCTACGGCGCCACCATTACCTATGATCTGCCCATTGATCGGCGCTCCGGCGCCGACGAGGCGATGGCGACACCCGACAGCCCCGGCCCGGAGGCCGGGGCCTGACCGATCGATTGATTCGAGGAGAACGAGACCATGCCACGTTATCGCCAGCGACCCGGAACCGGCCCTGCCAGCTCACAGCGCCTCGCCCACCATCCCTCATTCGACGAGTCCAAGCTCGAGGGCTGGAAGATGAAGCATCGCGAGGCCGAGCTGCCCACCTCGGCCGCGGAGGCAGAGGGGCAGCGTTGCCTGGAGCAGGGCCTGACGGCCGCCGACTCCATCGAGGATCGCAGCATCTCGACGTTCGCGCGCGGTGAGCTGCCCCATTTCGCGGGGATTAATACCTTCCTCAAGGCACCTTTCTGTGAGGACGTTCGCGATGTGGGCTACTACGACGCCGCCGTTATGGGGGTGCCGTTCGATGGTGGTACGACCTATCGGCCCGGCACGCGCTTCGGGCCGCAGGGCATTCGCAAGATCTCGGCGCTGTATACGCCGTACAACTACGAGCTCGGTGTGGATCTGCGCGAGCAGATGACGATGTGCGACGCCGGCGACGTGTTCACCATCCCGGGCAATATCGAGAAGGCGTTCGATCAGATCACACGTGGTACGGAGCACGTCTTTCGCAGCGGCGCCCTGCCGCTGATCATGGGCGGCGATCACTCCATCGGTTTCCCGACCGTCCGGGGCATCGCCAACGCCACGGATAAGAAGATCGGCATCATCCACTTCGACCGCCATGCCGATATTCAGGAAAAGGACCTGGATGAGCGCATGCATACCACGCCGTTCTTCCACGCCACGGATATACCCAATGTGTCGCCGGAGAACCTGGTCCAGATCGGTATCGGCGGCTGGCAGGTCCCGCGAGCGGCCGTTAAGGAGGCGCGCGATCGGGATACGACCATCCTGACCATGAACGATGTAACGCGCCTGGGCCTGGATAAGGTGGTCGAGATCGCGCTGGAGACGGCCTGGAACGGTACGGATGCGGTCTACATCAGTTTCGATATCGACAGCGTCGACTGCGGCTTCGTGCCGGGTACCGGGTGGCCGGAGCCGGGCGGCTTCCTGCCGCGCGAGATCCTGTACATGCTGGGGCAGGTCGCCTCCGAGGGCATCTGCGGCATGGAGGTCGTCGAGGTCTCGCCGCCCTACGACACCTCCGAGATCACCGCCCTGCTGGGTATGCGGGCGATGGTCGATGTCCTTGGCTCCGTGGTGGCGCATGGCAAGCTGGGTGACCATAAGCGGCTACTGCCCGAGTACGGCGCCGGCGAAGTCTAGTCGGCGCGCAATACGGCACCAAGCGATGGACGGCCTAGTGAGCCATAACGCAGCCAAGCCAAAGGCATCTGGGGCCGCTGATCACGCGGCTGCGGACGCCGCGTCCGATACCAGCGGTTGGCGCGCTAGCCTGGATGTCGGCTTCGTGGCGGGTAACGAGCGTACGCAGCTCAGCGGGCGGCGGCACAGCGGCCCACTGCGCGTTCAGCGGCCCTTCTATCCCGAGGGCTTCCCCTGTCATGCCTATGTCCTGCACCCGCCCGGGGGCATCGTAGGGGGTGATCAGCTGGCGATTAGCGTGGACGTCGAGGCGGGGGCACACGCCCTGGTCACCACGCCGGCGGCGAATAAGTTCTACCGCAGCGCCGGGCCCTGGGCGGTGCAGCGCCAGCACCTGCGGGTCGCTGACAGGGCGACCCTGGAGTGGTTGCCGCAGGAGCAGATCGCGTTTCAGGCGGCTCAGGCCGATACGCTGACGTCCGTGGATCTCGCCCCGCAGGCCCGCTTTCTCGGTTGGGAGCTCACCTGTCTCGGCCGCCCGGCCGCGGGCGAGGGTTTCGAGCGCGGCGTGATGCGCAATCGCCTCGAGCTCCGCCGTGGCGGTCGGCCTCTGCTGTTGGAGCGTAATCGCATCGATGGCGGGTCGCCGGTGCTCGATCAACCCTGGGGTCTTGGCGGTTATCCTGCTATGGCCACGCTAGTTGCCGTTGGGGCCTCGGTGGGCGAGCGAGACGCGTTGCGGGAGTGGCTGGCGGGTTCGGATAGCCCGTGCGCTGTCACGCTATTGGACGATGTCCTGGTATTGCGTTGGCTCGGCTCAGGCGCTCAGGAGGGGCTGGGCGTACTGGAGAGGGCCTGGTCGCTGTTGCGGCCGCGTTTGTTGGGCCGAGAGCCCTCTCCCCCTAGGATCTGGAGGACCTGATTATGCATTTGAATCCCCGTGAGAAAGACAAGCTCATGCTGGCCACGGCCGCGTGGGTCGCTGAGCGACGGCTCCAGCGCGGGGTCAAGCTCAATTACCCCGAGGCCATGGCCTACATCAGTAACGCCATCGTCGAGGGCGCCCGCGATGGCCGTACCGTCGCGGATCTCATGGACTATGGAACACGCATCCTCGGCCGGGAGCAGGTCATGGAGGGCATCCCGGAGATGCTTACCGAGGTTCAGGTGGAATGTACCTTTCCCGACGGGACCAAACTGGTGACGGTACACGATCCCATCACCTGACCACGTGATCGACGGGCCGGTACCGAGCTCGCGAGCGAGCTGGGCTGGCGACGCGCAGGACACGGAGGCGGCATATGATTCCAGGCGAAGTAATAACCGAAGACGGCGAGATCGAGATCAACGCCGGACGGCAGACGCGGTCGGTGACGGTGGCCAATACTGGTGACCGGCCCGTGCAGGTCGGTTCTCACTACCACTTCTACGAGGTTAATCCGGCGCTGGACTTCGAGCGCGAGCAGGCCCGCGGCTTTCGGCTGAATATACCGGCGGGGACGGCGGTACGCTTCGAGCCGGGCCAGGAGCGCACGGTGGAGCTGGTGGCCTACGCTGGCGACCGGCGCATCGTCGGTTTCCGCGGCATGGTGATGGGGGATCTCTGAGATGGCGACGATTGATCGCAATGCCTACGCGCAGATGTATGGCCCAACCACGGGCGACCGGGTTCGGCTCGCCGATACGGAGCTGTTCATCGAGGTCGAAGCAGATCACACCAGTTACGGCGATGAGGCGGTCTTCGGCGGCGGCAAGGCCATTCGGGATGGCATGGCTCAGAGCCAGCGCAGCCGCCACCAGGTCGTTGATATGGTCGTCACCAACGCCCTGATCCTGGACTACTGGGGTGTGGTCAAGGCCGATATCGGCATTAAGGACGGCCGTATCCATGGCATCGGCAAGGCCGGCAACCCGGATACCCAGTCCGATGTCGATATCGCGATCGGTCCCGGTACGGAGGCCATGGCCGCCGAGGGCTCCATCGTCACCGCCGGCGGGTTGGACGCCCACATCCACTTCGTGTGCCCCCAGCTCGTGGATGAGGCGCTGATGTCGGGGCTGACGACCATGTTCGGCGGCGGTACCGGCCCGGCCACAGGCACCAACGCTACGACTTGCACGCCGGGTGTCTGGAACATCGAGAAGATGTTGCAGGCCTCGGACGAGTTCCCGATGAACCTTGGCTACTTGGGCAAGGGTAACGGCAGCGAGCCCGGGCCGCTGCGCGAGGAGGTCGAGGGCGGCGCCATGGGCTTTAAGCTCCACGAGGACTGGGGCACGACACCAGCGGCGATCGATAATTGCCTCAATGTCGCCGACGAGTATGACGTCCAGGTCTGCATCCACACGGATACCCTCAACGAGTCCGGCTTCGTCGAGGATACGCTCAACGCCATCGGTGGCCGCACCATCCACACGTATCACACCGAGGGCGCCGGTGGTGGGCACGCGCCGGATATCATCAAGGCCTGTGGCGAGCCCAATGTCCTGGCCTCGAGTACCAATCCAACGCGGCCGTACACCGAGAACACCATCGACGAGCATCTCGACATGCTCATGGTGTGCCACCATCTCAGCCCCTCGATACCGGAGGACGTGGCCTTCGCGGAGTCGCGCATTCGGCGCGAGACAATCGCCGCAGAGGATATCTTCCACGACCGCGGGGCGTTCTCCATCCTGGCCTCGGACTCCCAGGCCATGGGCCGTGTCGGCGAGGTGATCAGCCGCACCTGGCAGACGGCGTCCAAGATGAAGAGCCAGTTCGGGCCGCTGCCCGAGGACAGCGAGCGCAACGACAACGTCCGCGCGCGGCGCTATATCGCCAAGTACACCATCAATCCGTCGATGGCCCACGGTATCGACCACGAGGTGGGCTCGTTGGAGGTCGGCAAACTGGCGGACCTATGTCTGTGGAAGCCGGCGTTCTTCGGCGCCAAGCCGGGCGTGATCATCAAAGGCGGTATGATTGTGGCCGCCCCCATGGGCGACCCCAACGGCTCCATCCCGACGCCGCAGCCGGTGCATTATCGGCCCATGTTCGGGGCCTTCGGCGGCGCTCGCGAGAATACCTCGGTGAGCTTCGTCTCCCAGGCGGCCCTGGCCAAGGGCGTGCCGGAACGCATCGGGTTGAAGAAACGCGCCGTCGGTGTGCGGGGTTGCCGGGCGGTGAGCAAGGCCGACATGAAGCTCAACGACTGGCAACCCAATATCGATGTCGATTCCCAGACCTACGAGGTGCGGGCCGATGGCGAGCTGCTGACTTGCGAGCCGGCCCAGGAGCTGCCGCTGAGCCAGAAGTATTATCTGTTCTGAGGACTCGTGTCGTTAGCGCTGGGTTGATTGGGGGAATGGGCCGTGATCGAGCTGACTGACCGGGCGACGGCACCGGCCGTGGCCGATGCCGTGCTTAATCTGCCGTTCGAGACCCGGCAGCGGAGTCGCTTTCGGGCGCGCCTGACGGATGGGCGGGAGGTCGCCGTCCGCGTGGCGCGTGGGCAGGTCTTGCGGGACGGCATGCTCCTCACTGGGGCCGATGGCATCGTGGTGCGTGTCGCCGCGGCGGACGAAGCGGTCTCGACCGCGAGCCACCCTGAGCCCCAGCGGCTCGTGCGGGCTGCCTATCATCTGGGCAACCGGCACGTGGCGCTCCAGATCGGTGATGGCTGGCTGCGCTATTACGCCGACCACGTCCTGGATCAGATCAGTGAGGCCGTGGGTCTGGCCGTGTGCCACGAGTCCGCGCCGTTCGAGCCCGAGGGCGGTGTCTTCGACGGCGAGCGCGTCGGCGGCCATGAGCACGCCCATCATGGCTGAAGCCACGACGCGGACGGGGCCGAGCGGCTCCATGCGGTTATGGCAGCTCATCAGCCCGACGCTGCCGGTGGGCGCCTATGCCTACTCCGCGGGGCTTGAATACGCGGTGGCCTGCGGTTGGGTTGGCGATGAAATGGGCCTTGAGCGGTGGACCGCCGGGCAGATTGAACACTCGCTGGCCGCTTTGGATGTGCCGATCCTTGCACGCCTCTACCGCGGCTGGGAAGCGGGCGATAGCGACGCCGTGCTCGCGTGGACGCGGAAGCTGCTGGCCTCGCGGGAGGCCGCCGAGCTGCGGGCCGAGGATCGGCATATGGCCCGGGCGATGGCGCGCGTACTCGCCGAGCTCGGCGAGGCCGAAGCGCGCTGCTGGGATCGGCCCGAGGACACCTGTTGGGCGGCCCTGTTCAGCCTGGCTGCCGTACGCTGGGGCGTGTCGCTTGAGGAAGCAGCGGCCGGCTACCTCTGGGCCTGGCTGGAGAACCAGGTGGCGGCCGGGGTTAAGCTCATCCCGCTGGGCCAGACGGCGGGGCAGCGGGTGCTGCATCGCGTTGCCGGTGCCATCCCCGAGGCCGTGGCGAAGGGGCTGGCCTTGCCTGACGAGGCGATCGGCGCGAGCGCGCCCGGCGTAGCCCTGGCCAGCGCGGCGCACGAGACCCAGTACACACGGCTCTTTCGCAGCTAGGTAGCGATCACGATAGCCGGGAGCGATCGACGATGGCGGCAGCAGACGCGTTGAGGGTAGGGATCGGTGGCCCGGTAGGATCGGGCAAGACGGCGTTAACCATGGCCCTTTGCTCGGCCATGCGCGAGCGCTGGTCCCTCGCTGTGGTGACTAATGATATCTACACCCAGGAAGACGCCGAGTTCCTGACGCGCAACGAGATCCTGCCCGCTGAGCGGATCATGGGCGTTGAGACCGGCGGCTGCCCCCATACGGCGATTCGCGAGGACGCCTCCATGAATCTGACGGCGGTCTCGGATCTCCAGCAGCGGTGGCCGGGGCTTGATCTGGTCCTCGTCGAGTCGGGGGGGGACAACCTGGCCGCCACCTTTAGCCCCGAGCTCTCGGACCTCACCATCTACGTTATCGATGTCAGCGCCGGCGATAAGATCCCGCGCAAGGGCGGGCCGGGGATCACTCGCTCGGATCTGCTGGTCATCAACAAGACTGACCTCGCGCCTCAAGTCGGTGCGTCCCTTGAGGTCATGGATCGCGATGCTCGGGCCATGCGCGGCGAGCGCCCCTTCGTCTTCACCAACCTGGCTGCTGGCGAGGGCGTGAATGGGATCGTGACCTTCATCCAGCGTGAGGGCTACCTCGGACCTGGCGCGTGAGGGGTTTAGGCGTATCCGCTCGCGGCCGCTTTGCACCGCGTTAGCTCATATTGCCCACCTGTAGTGCATGGCAATGGTGCACCGTGCACCGCGAGGGGGACGCTGAATAATTCTCACGGGCCGTGGCGTGCTCACAGCCGATGCCGCCGAGCTTGAACGTAGCACCAGTGATGCGCGACGTGCCGGGCTCAGCCGAGCGGCCAGACGCTCGTGCGAATCGTTTAGCGTTCTCCTGATACCAGAGACTCACCTGCAGGCACGGATACGTCCCTTTGGCATGGCCTATGCAACAACTGGTTCCGAGGCCTGCGTGGCTACTAGGGCCTGTCGTTTTCGGCGGTCCCCAGCCACGCGACGGCCGTTTCGGAGAATCAACAACGGAGTTGAACTATGATCAAGTCGCTGCTTAGTGATTTCGCTCGCTATACCAAGCGGACGATGGTCGGCACGGCGGCCCTGGGCCTGATGGCGATGGGTTCGGTGCAGGCCCAAGAAGACGACAAGGGACCGATTAAGGTCGGCATCCTTCACTCCCTGTCGGGCACCATGGCCGTCAGTGAGAAGCCGCTCAAGGACATCATCACCATGCTCATCGAGGAGCAGAATGAGAAGGGCGGCATTAACGGCCGTAAGCTGGAGCCCGTGGTGGTGGACCCGGCCTCGGACTGGCCGCAGTACGCCCAAAAGGCCCGCCAGCTGATCAACCAGGACGAGGTGGACGTCATCTTCGGTAACTGGACCTCCTCGTCTCGCAAGGCCGTGCTGCCGGTGGTCGAGGAGCTCGAGGTGCCGCTGTTCTATCCGGTGCAGTACGAGGGCCAGGAATCCTCGGAGTATGTCTTCTACACCGGTGCGGCGCCGAACCAGCAGTCGCTGCCGGCCGTGCGCTACCTCAAGGAGGTCTACGGCATCGAGCGTTGGGTGCTAGCGGGCACGGACTACGTCTTCCCGCGCACCACCAACAAGATCCTCCAGGCGTGGCTCAAGAAGGAGGGCGTCTCGGAGGACGACATCATGGTCAACTACACGCCCTTCGGCCACTCCGATTGGCAGAGCATCGTCTCGCGCATCAAGGAGTTCGGTGCCCAGGGCAAGCCGACGGCCGTGATCTCGACCATTAACGGCGATGCCAACGTGCCGTTCTATAAGGAGCTCGCCAATCAGGGCGTCGAGGCCATCGATATCCCGGTGCTGGCGCTGTCGGTGGGTGAGCAGACCCTGTCGGGTATCGATACCGAGCCGCTGGTGGGCCACATGGCGGCCTGGAACTACTTCCAGAGCATCGATACCGAGGCCAATAAGGCCTTCATCAAGCAGTGGCGCGAGTACCTAGGCGAGTCGGATCGCGTGACCAGCGATCCCATGCACTCCCACTACATCGGCTTCAATATGTGGGTCGAGGCGGTCAAGAAGGCCGGCACCTCGAATCCCGAGGCGGTCAAGGACGCTATGCCTGGTATTACCGTGCCGGATCTAGTGGGCGGCTACGCCACGATGCTCAACAACCACCACATCACCAAGCCGGTGTTCATCGGTGAGATCCAGGGCAATGGCCAGTTCAGCAAGGTCTGGGAGACCAAGGGCTATGTCGCGGGCGATGCCTGGTCGAGCCTGATCCCGGAGACGGCCGATCTGATGAGCGATTGGACCGAGCCGCTGGAGTGTGGCAAGTACAACGTCGCCACGGGCGAGTGCGAGGGCCAGGAGAGGCAATCGGCCGAGTAAGTCCGTTGCCTAAGCCTTAGGAACACGGGCCCGCCTCGGCGGGCCCGCTATCGTTGCAGCGTCTGGGAGTCGACGTTATGTGCAGGCAAAGGCTGGCCCGGTGGGGCTACCAGCTCATCCAGATTGTCGCGCTCGTTGCCCTGGCCTCGTCGGCCTACGGGGCGGACTTGAGCGAGACGTTGAAAGAGCTCGACACACGGAACTTTAGACAACAGATCGAGGTCGCGCGCGAGGTCGCCGCTTCCGGTCACGAGCGCGCGCCGATCATCGTTAAGGCGATCCAACAGGGCCACATGTACCTGCGCGCTAGTGACCAGCGCGCCTTCATCCGGCGGGACGACGGTCCGGCTATCGACTCGGTCTCGGGCGAGGAAGTCGCTGAGCCCGGTCAATTGGAGCCCGTCGGCATCAACAACCTGGTGCGTATGAAGCTGCGCGATTTGGTCGCGCGCTTGGAGCTCCAGCATCCCAATCCCGATAAGCGACTCGCAGCGGTGGAGAACCTCTACGGCAGTCTCTCGTCCGAGGAGGCCGAGCGCGTACGCGAGTTCGCCGTGGATGAGACGAATCCCCAGGTTAAGGCGGCGATGCGCACGGCCGTCGCGCTCTACAAGCTCGACGCCGGCGAGCGCGCGGCGAAGATCGAGGCCATCGAGCGCCTCTCCGGCAGCCTAGTGCAGAAATCCCGTAACGCCCTGCAGGCGGCGGCCAACGACGAGCAGGCCGATCCCGCGGTGCGTGAGGCGGCCCGGGAGGCATTCGCCAGCGTCCAGACGCAGCTAACGATCTATGGCCGCCTGGAGCAGCTGTTCTTTGGTCTATCGCTGGGCTCGGTGCTGGTCCTGGCGGCCATCGGACTGGCGATCACTTTCGGCGTTATGGGCGTGATCAATATGGCCCACGGCGAGATGATCATGCTCGGCGCCTACACCACCTACGTCATGCAGCTGCTGCTGCCCAACAACATCGCGCTGTCTTTGGTGGTCGCGATCCCGGCGGCATTCCTGGTCTCAGGGGCGGTCGGGATCGGTATCGAGCGCGGTGTCATTCGCTTCCTCTACGGCCGCCCGTTGGAGACATTGCTAGCGACCTTCGGCATTAGCCTCATCCTCCGGCAGGTGGTACGCACCGTCTTCGGGCCGCTTAACCGGCAGGTGAGTACGCCGGAGTGGATGAGCGGCGAGATCGTCTTTAACCCCGCGTTCTCGGTGACCATCAACCGGCTGACGATTATCGTCTTCGCTTTGGCCGTCTTCGTGGGCCTGGTCCTGATCCTCAAGCGCACGAACCTCGGGCTCTGGGTGCGGGCGGTGTCGCAGAACCGCTCCATGGCCCGGGCCGTGGGCGTACGCAGCGAATGGGTGGACGCATTGACCTTCGGCCTCGGCTCCGGTGTTGCCGGCCTGGCGGGGGTGGCGCTGTCGCAGATTACCAACGTCGGGCCCAACCTCGGCCAACAGTACATCGTCGATTCCTTCCTGGTGGTGGTCTTCGGTGGTGCCGGCAATCTGCTGGGGACGCTGTTCGCCGGCATGTCGCTGGGCATCCTGAACAAGCTGCTTGAGCCCGAGACCGGCGCCGTGCTTGCGAAGGTCCTGCTGTTGGTCTTCGTCATCCTGTTCATCCAGCGCCGACCACAGGGGTTGTTCCCGCAGCGCGGGCGCGCTGCCGAGAGCTGATGTGGCGCCTCGAAATCAGCTTTCGCGTGCAACATCGAGCGCTGGCATAGGGAGTGAGAACGAACATGGCAAACGAGCAGACGACATCTATCACGCCTGACGCCTTGCCCGATAATCGGGTTGGCTATGTCCTGTCGGGCGATTGGGGTGGCCAAATCGTGCTGGGGCTACTGGCCGTGATCGCGGTTGCGGTGCCCATCGGCAACCTGGCCGTCCCAGAAGGTTCAGGGCTCCATGTGCCGGACTACATGGTTTCCCTTATCGGCAAATACTTGTGCTTCGCACTACTGGCCCTGGCCCTGGATCTGGTGTGGGGCTACTGCGGCCTATTGAGCCTCGGGCACGGGGCGTTCTTCGCGCTTGGGGGGTATGCCATGGGCATGTATCTTATGCGCGAGGCCAATCCTTCGAGTCTGCCCAACTTCATGCAGTTCCTCGCCTGGGATGGCTACCCCTGGTACTGGTGGGGGTTTGACTTCTTCCCGCTGGCGGCGCTGATGGTATTCCTTGCCCCCGGGGCGCTAGCGTTCGTGTTCGGTTGGCTGGCGTTCCGCTCGCGCGTCAGCGGGGTCTACTTCTCGATTATGAGCCAGGCCATGGTGTTCGCCCTCAACCTCGCGTTTACCCGCCAGGAGATGGGCTTCGGCGGTACCAACGGGCTCAAGAACTTCGACACCATCCTGGGCTTCGACCTTGCCAAGGCCAGCACCGACGCGGGATTGCTCGTCGCCTCGGCTGCGGCCGTCGCCGTGGGGTATCTTGTCAGTCGCTATATCACACGCTCACGGCTGGGACGCGTTGTTATGGCCGTGCGCGATGCTGAGCCCCGGGTGCGCTCGGTGGGCTATCGGGTGGATCGCTACAAGCTTTGGGTCTTTACCGTCTCCGCCATGCTAGCCGGCGTTGCCGGGGCGTTGTTCGTGCCGCAATCAGGCATCATCACGCCGCGCCAATTCGAACCCGTTCTCTCCATCGAGATCGTGGTCTGGGTGGCGACCGGTGGCCGCGGCACCCTCTATGGTGCCCTGGTGGGGGCCGGTGTCGTTAACTACGCCAAGACATTGCTGACCAACTGGTACCCCGATCTGTGGCTGTTCGCCCTCGGCGGCTTGTTCGTCTTTGTCACGATCTTTATGCCGCGGGGTATTGTGGGCGTTATTAAGCAGTGCTGGGGATTGCGGCCATCTGAGTGGTTGCGGCGGCTTAAGGAGGCACGAGCATGAGTATGCTGGCCAGTGCGCGCGAGACCTTCCGGCGTGACCGTGTCTTCGATGTCGTCGCGCCGAAGGAATCCCTAGAGGGCGGTATTGACACGCGTCATGGGCCCATCCTCTACATCGAGGGCGTCACGGTAAGCTTCGACGGCTTTCGCGCGCTCGACGATCTGACGATGTACATCGATGACGGCGAGTTACGCTGCATTATCGGGCCCAACGGCGCCGGCAAGAGCACCCTGATGGATGTGCTGACCGGCCGGCTCCGGCCTAACGAGGGCAGCGTCTACTTCGGTAGCCGTATCGACCTGCTACGCCTCGATGAGACACGGATCGCCAACGGCGGCATCGGGCGTAAGTTCCAAAAGCCCACCGTCTTCTACCAGCACACCGTGGTCGAGAACCTGGAGCTGGCCATGGCAGGCGAGCGGCGCGTCTGGGGCGTGCTGTTCTCACGCATCGATAGCGCCGTGCGCGACCGAATCGGCGAGGTATTGGAGACCATTGGGCTCAGCGCCGAGGCTCGCCAGCCAGCCGGCGAGCTGTCCCACGGCCAGAAGCAGTGGCTCGAGATCGGTATGCTGCTGATGCAGAACCCGCGCGGTCTTTTAGTCGAC
>CAJXKP010000015.1 GCA_913055565.1 uncultured Ectothiorhodospiraceae bacterium | reverse complement strand
CGCCCAACGTCTACGAGCGGGAAACAGCCCCCATACCACCTAGCGCCGTGTCCGAAATTACTTGACCACCACACTCGAACTGCCGGAACCACCACCGCCACACGCGGCAAGCGCCAGCACCAAGGCGATTACCGCGGCATACCGAGTCATCTGTTTGGCTCGACTCAGCATCGCGTCCTTCCGTGTCGTTAGTTCTTGGTCGCAACAAATCCTCCGCTCGCACCACTTAGCTGGACTACCCCTAACAAACGCTTGAATGCGTTATGTCCGGCATGGCTCACCACATTGCCAAGGATCTCTACCGCGAGCGTTATTCTGCTGTCCGTAATTAAGCCGCCAACTAGTGGTATTAAAAGATTGCAAGCAAGCTGGCGAATGCCCCAAGCGGTGTGTCAATAGGCGCTGCCAAGAAGCCTAAAACCCCGCCATGCCGGTATTTCGGGGATTGTTGGGTAACGGCGACAGGTGCTTGGGAAAGTGGGGTTGGATAAGCTAGCGAGCCGAATGGGTGCGCCCTGCCACCCGGGTATTTTGAACCAACGCGGCCCTGGGGTGGCCCTCTGATCGGCTACCAAATCGGTCGGGAATCATGGCCCGATTCCCGCAGCGCGACGCTAGCAGGCCGGACCGTGAGACATTCTCACGTATCCCCTGCTAGCGTGGGTTTTGCTGGGCGCACCGGCGCGCCGCGGCGTCACCAACTAGTCCTCGAGGACCTCGATACCTTCGACGCGGAACTGCCGGTCTCGAGGGGCATCCTCGGCCTCGACGAATACGCCCTCGACGCGAACGCGCATACCGCTGGTCCATTCCCCGGAACGCAGGCGTTCCGGGATGGCCAGAGGCACCCGCTGGTCCTGCTTGCGGATTAGGGAGTAATAGCATGGGAATGGGACACCCAGCACCTGCTTGACTGTGCCGGCGTAAGTCGTTAGCTTTTGTGGTATATGGATATACAGCAAGGAGGCGGCATGCCTTATCCGCGCCATGCTCAGGTGTCAGCGCACACCACGCCTTACTACCACTGCGTTTCGCGCTGTGTACGCCGGGCTTTTCTGTGTGGCTGGGACCGGCTGACGGGCCAGAGCTATGAGCACCGCAAGCGGTGGATCGTTGAGCGGCTGCGAGTGCTCAGCGAGGTCTTCTGCGGTGATGTGTGTGCTTATGCCGTGATGGCCAATCACCACCATGTGGTGTTGCGCCTGAATCCCGAGCAGGCCGGAGGTCTTACCGATGACGAGGTGTTAGACCGATGGTCGCGGTTGTTCGGCCTGCCATTGCTCGTCGAGCGGTATCGGGAGGGGCTGAGTGGCAGCGACGTTGAGGCTGAGACCGCCCGCGAATGGATCGCGACCTACCGACAGCGGCTGAGCGATCTATCCTGGTTCATGCGCTGCCTCAATGAGCCAATCGCCCGGTGGGCGAATGCCGAAGACGGGGTCACAGGCCGGTTCTGGGAGGGGCGTTTTAAGAGCCAGGGGCTGCTCGATGAGGCGGCGCTTCTGACGTGCATGAGCTACGTCGATCTCAATCCGGTCCGCGCGGCTATTTCGGACACACCGGAGGATTCGGACTACACCTCCATACAGGCCCGCATCCAGATATGGGGCGAGGCGTAAGCCGAGGCCACCCAGCCGGCTTGCGGTGACAACGCCGAGGCGGCGACAACGGACGAATCGAGCGAGGGGCCGGACCTGCTACCGTTCCGTGGTCCAGACCGGGAAGGGGCGCCCGATCACCTGCCGTTTGCCTCCGCCGATTACTTAGATCTGGTGGAGTGGGCGGGTCGCGCCGTGCGGGACGACAAAAGGGGCGCCATTGCGGCCGACGCGCCGCCGATTTTGGGGCGCCTCGGCATCGATCCGGAGGCCTACCTCGATCGGATGTGCCGCCGACGCCAGCCCTTCATCCGTGCCATTGGCCGTGCTGATCGCCTGCGCGAAGCGGCGACGGCGTTCGGGCAGCGTTTCATCAAGGGTATCAGCGACGCTAATATTCTGTTCCCTGTTGGTGCCGGTTAGTTGTCAGGTCCCCGAAGGTTCCGTGGCTTTTTACGGAATAAATCCGGGCGCTCGGCATACCAATCCTTCATGACCTGAACGGGGGCGCGATGATGGAGCGCCTTTTGGCCCAGGTGCTGATTATACAGCCAGACGTAGCGCTTGAGCGTGGTCTCGAGATCCTCGGCGCTGTTGAAGTGGTGGCTGGCGATGACCTCGGATAAACGGCCGTTGAAGCGCTCGACCATGCCATTGGTCTGCGGTGTACGCGGGCGCGTGAGCCGGTGCTCGATGCCGAGGGCGGTGCACAGCTGATCGAACTCATGAGAGCCGCTGGCGGCGCGCCGACGGGCGCCGAAGAGGCGGTTGGTGAACTCTTTGCCGTTATCGGTGAGCACCTTCTGGATTCGCACTGGGCATTTGTGATGGAGCTCGCGCAGGAAACTACGGGCAGCCGAGGCGGACTTGTCGGCCTTGAAGGCGACGTAGACGAAGCGCAGCGCCCGATCGATGGCGACGAACAGATAGCGCCGGTGCGTCTCGTCGGCCATCTGCGGCAAGTACTTGACGTCGATATGGATAAATCCCGGTTCGTAGGTCTTGAACACCGATACGGGCCGCTTATCGCCGCTCGTCGCAGTGACCAGTCGGTTCAAGCCATGGCGCTTGAGCAAGCGATGGATCGCCGAGCGTGAGGCTGCTGGGTTGATGAATTCCCGGGTGACAACAACCAGGTCATCGAGGGGCAACCCCAGCGTGCGCCGGAGTTCGACCACAATCGCCCCTTGGGCCTCGGAGAGCGTCGTATTCAGGTGATGCCGCGTGTGGGAGCGATCACTGACGTCGTCCCGACCACGCCAACGCCGGACGGTGTCTTCGCTGATCCCGAACTCCCGAGCGATCTCACGGACCGGCTTGGTCGAGGCTTGGATCTGCGCGCGTCGGGCCGGCGTCCCCAAGTTCCACAGTTATGCGCGTAAGTTGTTGGTTACCGGATAGCGGCGAGTCGATTTTTGTCACAACACGCTGCTAGGCCGGCTGCTGCGGGACGCTGATTCCAAGTTGGCCAAATAAATCGAGTTGTTCAGCGGTCGGCTTGGTCAGTCCCTCATAGGTTTGGTCTCCCAAATGAACCTTGTGGCGCTGGATACGACGCAACGTGCGTAGCGCCTTGTCCGGGGAGTGGTCGCTGTCGGCGTCGTAGAGGCGCTGGCGCATGACGCGGTGGAGCAGCAACGCGAGAAAGCAGATCAACGCATGGGCCCGGGTGCGCTCGGGCAAGCGGTGGTAGACGGGCGCGATCTGGATATCACTTTTGAGCACGCGGAAGCCGCGCTCGATATCGGCGAGCGCGCGGTAGCGCTCGACAATCGTGGCAGCGTCGAGGCTATCGAGGCTGGTGACTAGCAGGAGTTTGCCGTCGAGGCGCTCGGCGGCGGCCCAGGCCGCCTCATAGATGTCGTAGCGAAAGGTCTCGGCGCCGAGATCGGCTTGCACGATGCCGGTAAGCTTGTAGTTGAGCACGTGCTGATGGAAGCGCCGGTGGGCGGTGCGGTCGCTCGATCGCCGCCCGCGCCCCGGTTGGCCGGCGTCTTGATTATCTAGGCGTTGCGCTAAGGCCTCGCCGAGCTGTTCGAGACGCTGGATCTTGCGCCGCCGTGCCGCCATTTGCTCGGCCGCGCGCTCGCGGTTTTGCGCGACCACTAAGCGAAGGCCCTGCCAGTTCGTCTCGGCGACCGCCTCGCCCTGGGGGGTCGGGGGTGGAGACCAAGTGGCTACTTACAAATGGGCTGTTGCGTTTCTGAGGACTTGGATCTCCTGGATGTCCATGATCATTGGCTTCAACAGGCCCCGGGAGCATTGGGTGTCTATTTCCCTTTTCGTTAGTCGGGGAACGGTCTTCACTGGCGGCTAGTCGCTCGGTGGCCACTCGTCACGTACGTCCCAACGTTTGCCGACTGGCTCAACTTGGATGCCGTACTGTTCTATCTCTTTATTGAGCGCGTCCCAGTCGAAGCTCGGGGCGTTGGGGTCGAGCCAGGTCATATCCGGGCATCCAAACGGCCGGCGATAGCGGGCAAGAGCTTTTTTGTTGTCGCGTAAGAAATCGCCGACCTCCTGTTCAGCCACCGCTCGTTGGTTCTTGGTGAACTCAGGCCATTCCTCCAGCACCTCCTCAACGTCCTCGGTTATGTGACGGTGCTCGCCATAGCCTGGCGTCAGGGTCTCGATGAGATCGTTGAGGCGCGTCCATTTGTATTGACGGATTGCACGTCGATAGCTGAGATGCGAGGGCCAGGCATCGCCGGGTGCCTGATGCGGTTTCCACGTATAATTTGCCTGGTCCGATGCCATGTTTAGTAGCCCCATCTCATGAAAGCCCTTAGCCGCCCGCCAGTACCAGTAGAATACCTCGTCCCACCGAAAATCCGTTCGTGGCACGATTTCGTATGGATCGTAACGGCCTTCCATGCTCTTTAGGATGTCCATCTGATACTCGCCGAGCCAAAGCATTGCATCGGCGGTTCCACTGGCGGCTGCCTTTTCGAGGAACGCCACCGTTCGCCGCGTCTTGGGCGTAGGGTCCGTCGCTGCGTCGGGGTCGGGATCGTGGAACATACTCATCGATGCCTGCGCCTGGACCACGCCCTGCTGGGCATAGCGCCGCGCGATGGCCTCGACCTCATCGCGTTCGAGCGATTCGCGTTCGTTGTTGGCCCAGCGCCAAAGCTTGGCGACCTCTCGGCGATTCGCTAACGGAAGCTCGCAGAGGTCGACATGCTCCGCTTGCAACGCCTCATCGGGGAGGAAATCCGCGGGTTTCCAGCGCGCGCGATTCGGTGCCGGGCCGAAGCGTTGGTAGCCGATCCGTTCGCGATGGGGCGACACCGTCTCCCGGGTCGGCGCCTCCTGGCGTTTCCACTGCTCCCAGGTCAGCGGCTTCCCCGCCGGAAAGCTCGGTTCCTGAGCTTTCTCGGTATTGACTAAGTCGGACGATTCGGCTGAGTTGCCGCTATCGCAGCCGGGTGCCGTTAGGGCCAACGCCACTAACAGCCAAGCGGTCCTTGTGCGCATAACCATCCTTGATCTCACGGATTGCCAGAAAGCTTGCCATTCTCTGCCTTTGCCGACAAACCTTGCGACATCCGTCTCCCGTTGCTATCTTCCAATCGACCCTTGAGCACTACCTGCCAACGACAGGGAACGCGAGCCAACCAGCGAGGCATGGTTGGGCTCAGTAACAGCGTAAGGAGGCGATATGGTTAATCAGGTCCATGAGGCGCTAACGGAAAATATCCGTCAGTGGCGTGAGATGACGGCGGACATCGTTAGCGGTCTCGACACACCGGACTATGACAGTGAGTCTTCCGTCGCCGCTGCCGCGAGTGCGCTCCATCTAGCCGGTGAGGCAACCACGGTATTGATCCCGAAGGCAGCCCCGGCGCTTGCCATTCCCATCCTCATACTTGAACAAGCGGCCGAGCGTTTCGAGCGGGAGCATCAACAAGATCTAAAAAAGGCCAATGAAAGCCGATTAAGCATTGAACGGTGGGTGAAAGATAAGCTGGTTAGCTCTCTATACCAAGCCGAGCAGGACTTCTACGGTAGCAAGACGTATGTCCGTATCCGAGACGAATTGACAAGACATCTAAGGCGGAACGGCGTTGAGCCTGAAAGTACACATGCGCTCGGCTTAACAGATGCAGCGGCTGACGGCGCCACCGTCGGCGGCCAAAAGGTGATCCCGAGCGACAAGGGCAAGATTCGCGCCGACGTCCAGAATCGTTACAGTGAGATCTTTAACACAGTGCGTGAGCTCCATCGGGCTGTCAGCGATAATGTGGGACCTCAAGGGTTGTTCGGTTTGAAGCCCTATATCCGCAAGGATAGCGAGTTGTCTGAGTTGGCTAAGCGTCATCTCGGAGAAGCGGTTGAGCTCTGCCGCAATCCTGGCGCGCACCACAAGAGCCAATCGCCGCTTGTGCGTAAGGGCATATGTGGTGATAAGGGTTCTGACGCCGTCTTTGAGGCCTACTACGTCAGTGGTGCGCAAGATCTGCAAGCCTTGGTGAGCAGTGCCTGGCCCATGGCGCTCAAGCTGAAAATGGGTGAGGCTCGAAGCGCGCCCCATGTTGTGCCAAACAAAGAACGCCTAAGTCGCTCGCACGTTGAGTTGGTAGCGGCTGAACGCGGTCAACTTGTTAAAAATTCAGAACGTGCCTTTGTAATGCAGGCCAGGCAAAAGACCGACCAAGTCATCGATGCGCTAAAATACGAAATGGATCAACGGATAGGGTGAGGCGTACCCGAGGGGGTAGGTGTAGAGTCACCCAATTGAAGGGGCTCGCATTCAGGTCGCTTTTTGTTCCGCGTTAGTCACTTAGGCGTTGCGCTAGGGTGGTTTCGTAAACACCCTCTAAGCAGTCTGACTCAGTGGGGTGGCATCAGTCAGCGTCTGGTAGGCTGTTGCGCCCGTTGGATAATGTTCGTGATCCGTGAGGGGAGTACCGATGCGGAAGAATAAGTTGAGCCCGGTTGTCATTGGGTTCCCGGCCGGTTTACTGGCGACCCTTATCTTTCATCAAGCGGCCGTGGCCTTGCTCTGGTGGTTGGGGATGGCGCCGTTCCCGCCGTACAAGACGGGGGCGACAGCGCCGCTTGGGGTGCCCGCCGTGATTTCGCTCGCATTTTGGGGTGGTGTCTGGGGGTTGCCCTTCGGGTTGGCGCAGCGCCGGTTTCCTCGCGGGCTCGCTTATTGGCTGACGAGCCTGGTGTTCGGCGCGGTATTGCCCAGTCTGGTCGCCTTGTTAATGGTGGTACCGCTGAAAGGTGGTGCCGTCGGGGCCGGTTGGCAGCCCGGTATCTGGGCATTCGCTGGTCTGGTTAATGGTGCCTGGGGGCTTGGGACGGGACTTCTGTATCGGTTCGGTCAAAGCTATTGGGATTAGCGGTGAAGCAAGTCGTAGATTGAGCCGATTTGAGGTGACTGACTAAGCCGGGACAAGCAACTGGTGACTGCCGGCTGTGCCGTGTCATGGTGCTTGTATCCTCTGAGGGTGTAGGGAGAGATTGCAGCCGGTTTAGCCCGGAAATTCACTGGCATGGCGTGCTATCCATTCCTGAGCCGCTTGTTCGGTCGTTAGCGCGCGTTGTTCGTGTTGCCAGACGTGGTCGCGATAGGCATGGATGTGACAGATCTGCTCGACCATGCGGACGTCAAAATCGTCAGTAGGGGAGTCGAATGCGACGCCAACGATATGGCTTCGCCCTTGGCGGTGGCACCACATCACTTCGGCCTCTCGCTCGAAGGAGGGCGTCACAAGATCAATCCGTATATGAAGCCGTTGACCGGGTCGTAGCGGCTCGCGAGTGGCAAAGCACAGCCCCCCATTGCTCACGTTATTAGCCGTGGCTTCGCAGGGGGCGCTTGGCTCCCTGAGGACCGTGCAGGTTAGCGGTACGGATACCGGATGACGGATATACTCGCGCGTATGGTTTTCCTCCGTTAAGCCTTACTCACAGTATAGCCCTGTTACGGGCCCGCTACTTGTTGGGATGCGAGTTTGGCGCGGCCCAGAGGGCGTGGTAGAGCAGATGGCGTCGTGTAACCCCATTGAGCCGGTCCTCGTTGGTGGGGATCCGGCGGCCCGAGTCCACTGCAAGCTTAATCCGAGACGGCTAGAGACACTATCGCCGCGCCTGGTGTTTTGATCGGGGGTAAACGGGGCGGTGTCTCGTGGTGTTGCGGCTGAATCCGCAGAAAGCGGAGGCGCTCAGCGAGGACGACGTTGATGACCGGCGTCGTCCCAGACGGCGTGCTAACCGGTGGCCTGGGCAGCAGAGGCCCGCGATAATTAGTTGGCGTCCCTTTGTGGAGCAATAGCGAAACTGTTGCGGTTTTAGACAGGTGGCGGGGACAAGGCCGGTTAATTGAAGTGCTTGGTCGAGGTATGAGCGGCACTAGGTGACAGCCATGGCCGTGGCGCGCCCACGACGCCGTCGAATGGCGCTGAAAGGGCCTCAGACCACTCTCTCGGCGGCGAGACCTTCGTCTGGTCTTTGCCTGGATAAAGCCGGCCCCGGTTTGAGGTCGGGGCCGGCAGGTGTTGCTTGCTAGCTAGGCGCGCCGCATGGCGGTGATAGCCGGGCGACAGTTAGGTTCGACGGCTCCATCCGATCAGGCCGAGGCCGACAAGGCCCGCCCCGAGGAGGCCGAGCGTCGCTGGCGCAGGTACCTTTCCGACCGTCATCCGATCCATACCCCAGCCGTCGCCGTTGTTGAGGTCGCCGTTCTGGAAGGTCACGGTCGCATTGAGGATCGGCTCCGAGGCGATGGCGCTTATGTAGTAGAGCGTGCCGTTTTCCTCGTTGTCGAGCAGCACCAGCTGCTCGGATGGACCGTCCGCGAACGATACCTCAAGCTCAGCCCCCACGTCCGCACCGTCCGTGAGGTAGAAACCGAAGGCGTTGTAACTGCCGTCAATGGCGCTTAGGTCCCAGACCATCTTGCTGATGTCGTTGCTGTCGAGCCACTGCCCCGTGTTGTCGCCATCCTTGGTATCCGTTGTTCCGTCCTGGTTCACTGCGAAGCGGCCACTGAACGGCGAGCTGTCCTTGTCGAGGATCTGCAGCCTATCGCACGTATTGTTACCGCCTTTAATGCAAAGATTTCCGCCACCTTCTCCGGTTGCCGTAAACGTACCGACGGATGTCGTGTTGACCGGTCCGGGAACAGTGCCGTTTTCGGCGTCGCCGAGATTAAAGCCCTCGAAGCTCTCCGTGGCGGATCCTAGGAGACTGCCGAGGAAATTTTGCTCGACTAAGTTGCCCACGTCCGGGTCTATCTCGGTGACTTTGGTGGAGATGAGGCTGGCATGCGCTGGTGAGGCCAAACCGAAGGCCAGGCCCGTTACAACGGCGGCGATTGCGAGTGAGTGAGTCATTTTGTTGGTCATCATGGTCGTGATCCCCTGGTACGCCCCGCTCGACGATCGGGCGGTGACGCCTATAAGAATGCACGGCCTGTGCCAGTTTCCGTTTCGCTTTAGGAATCAATGGCTAAGTGTGATCGGGGCGTCCAACCCGAGGGCGTGGTGTAAAGAAAGCTGACTTGAGTTTCGGTTCGTTAGTCGGGATCGCGTGTGGGCGGCTTCGCGGGCACGGGGAAGGTGGCCGGCGTTCGGGGACCGGCTCGGGGCCTTGCGCGACTAGCAAGGGCGCGATAATCGTGCGGCCATCCGCCCTCGTGTGGTCTATGGCCTAGGCAGTTTGGTTCCTCGTTGATGGGCCCCGTAGGCTGGCGATAGGGGTGTAAAGATTCCTGGCATCCATCGAGTGGTGCGGTCCGGGAGGAATCGGCGCTAGGCGCGTTATCCGCGCTTAGGCGTTGCTGGCAGCTGCGCTCGTGGCGGCACGGCGGCAGGCGGTCGACGGCAGCGGTCTGGCCACGACGGAGGCGTCGCCCACCTGCTCGGGTTCGGCAACGGTGAGTGCCACGCCTTGGAGGGCTGGCCTCACCGCTCGTTGGGCGTACCGGTTGGGGCTGTTGGGCTAGGGCGGCGTACAGTCCAACTGAGCCCGTTCGGTCATCCTCAGACCGTCCTCTTCAACGAGGGCATCGATCAGGGCGGGGTATAGGGTCCCTGGCCCGTGGCTGCGCTCGGCCGCGATCTCGCCGCTGACGTTGAAATGGAGTACCCCAGCGATGGCCGCCTCTAACGCCTCGGCTTCGGTAGCCAGGTAGCAGCCGATAACGGCGCCGAGCATGCATCCTGAGCCCACCATGCGAGCCATCACGGGCGCGCCGTTGTGAACCTGGACGCTCGTCGTGCCATCGGTGATCCCATCCGATGCACCGGTGACGACAACGACGCATTGGTGCGAGCGCGCGAACTCGTGCGCGCTTGCCAGTGCCGTATCGGCGGCATGTCGGCTGTCCGGGCCGTGGCCGCCGCCTCCTGTGCCTGCCAGGGCGAGGACCTCGCTGGCGTTCGCCTTGACGACCGCTGGCCGATTGTGGATTACTTCCCAGTTCAGATTGGTGCGCCGCGTGCTGACGCCGACGGCGACCGGGTCCAGTACCCAGCGCAGGCCATGGTCGCGCGCGTGCCCGGTAGCCTTGCCCGCCGCGCGCTGCCAGCTTGGATCGGGGGTGGCGCTGTTGACGACTAGTGCCGAGGCCAGTTGAGCGACATCGGTTGCCTCGGTCTCGTCATCGACCGTCATGTGGGTGCCGCCGCTGGCAGTGATGGCATCGGCGGTGCCCGTGCGCATGACGCGGTTGGTGATGTTGTGTATGAGCGGTCGTCGCTGGTGTAGCTCGGCGGTAAATCGCGTGACACGATCATCGCTGACGCCATCGATCATCATGGACTCCTCGCTTAAGCGGTACCGTCATAGTGCTTGAATCGAAGCCGGAACGCCGCTGCGAGACGTTGGCCGAGAGCCTGCGCGACCGGTTGATCGGATGGCGGGGCGCCAACCACGCGACCCGGGTGCGGCTCCTTACCGAGTTCTGCAGCGCCATCGGCATGCGGAGCCTGGTGACCAATAGTGGCGCCCTGCTGCTGGCTGGTTGGGTCATAGTGGGCCATGGCGCTCATGTTTGGCCTTTGGCTTGGTTCGTTGGCGTAGCGGCCGCCGGTCTCGTGCCGCGTCTGTATGCTCAGCATCTACGGCAGAAGGGGCAGTTCGACACCGCCCCGGAGCGGCCCGCCCTCATCTTTCTGGCGATCAACGCGGGCTACGGCCTCCTCTGGGGCGTCGGCGCTTTGATGCTCATCCCGATGCTCGACGGTGCCGGGACGGCGATGCTGCTCGTGTTGATCATCTTCGGTACCGTGATGGGGCCTTACGCCGCGATGCCCGGCATCCTCTATGTCCGCATGGTGACGACCGGCGTGCCGACGCTGTTGGCCATAGGCATCTATCTCCAGGCCGAGGCGTTCTATATGAGTCTCCTGGCAGCGGTGTGGCTTACTGTACGCGCGGATGTTTGGCGAGGCTATCACCGCTCATTGACCGGGCAGATGGAATTAAGGCAGGCGCTGGAGGAGGCTCAGGAGTCGTTGCATGCCAGTAACCGCCAGCTTGAGGTCCAGGCTACTTCGGATCCGGTGACGGGCGTCAGCAACCGCCGTGGGCTGCAGCGTGAGTTGACGGGCCTTCGGGGCCCCGCGGCCGTTCTGCTATTCGACATTGATCACTTCAAGCATATTAATGATCAATGGGGGCATGCCGTTGGCGATGAGGTCCTGGTTGAGATCGTGCGCCAGACGCAGGATGTCGTCAGCGGCGATGATCTGATCGCCCGCTATGGCGGTGACGAGATCGCGGTCGTGCTGCCGGGTAGGAGCGATGCCGAGGCCCTGTCGTTAGCCGAGCGGTTGCGGCGCCATCTCGACGAGTGCTGCCTGTTAGCGGCCGGTCCGTCTGTGCCCGTAACCGCCAGCATCGGGGTGGCCAGCCTTGAACTGGGTGCGGTGATCGAGGATCCGGATACGATACTGCGCTGCGCGGACGTCGCTTTGTATGAGGCCAAGGAGGGCGGCCGTAATCGCGTGGCACAAGTCGTGACGGCGGACCGATCAGATGCCCAGGCGTGGGCGTAATCGTCGGGGTGACTCGGCGGTTGGTGCCCTTTGCGTTGGTTGACTTGGCGGTCTTTCGGGCCGCGTGAATCGACGATCCCACGGCCGGGACGCGTTCGCACGGCGTATCGCGGGGCGCCGCCATGTCGTCGGGGCCCGGCGCCGGTTCGTATCGCTCACTGCCCCGAGAGGATCGGGGGACCGGGGTAGTTGCCCGAGGTCTGCTATCGGATTAACATCTGAGTTGCGAGGGGTCTTCGCTGCCCCTCGGTAGGGCGCCCATCGAGTCGCGGGGGCGCGGTGGTCGTCGCGGCGCAGCTATAGGTGAGGCAGCGACCAATTTTTCAAGGTAGCCATAGCAACCGATATGCCGCGTTGGCTGGATCGCCGCGCTATACTCGTGGCGAGCGCCTACTGGAGAGTTGCCATGCCGAGCCGACCGATGGATCACGAGCGCCTCGACGGTATCGTGGCGCGGGCCCAGAAACAGCGTGTCGAGCGCGATCAGGGCTACCGGGAACAGGCCCTGCGCCTTTTCCCCTGGGTGTGCGGACGTTGTCAGCGTTCGTTCGAGCGCAGCAATCTCAGCGAGCTCACGGTCCATCACCGGGATCATGACCATAACAACAATCCCCCGGACGGCAGTAATTGGGAGCTGCTTTGCCTTTACTGCCACGATAACGAGCATTCGCGCGGGCTCGATGGCGCCGCTAGCGGACCGAGCGGCGAGGCCGCCCCCGAGCGCGCTACGCACAAGGGCTTGGCGGGGCTCGGCAAGCTGCTTGGGGACGATGACAGCTGATCCGTGCATAGCGGGGCTTTCCCCGAGGCCTCGAGGCGCTTGAACCAGTCGCTACGGGCGACCGCTCGGGAGACGCTGGATAATTCTCGTGGCGCGCGCTTTGAGGCGGCCGGTCGGGTGCGCCATCGGCGTCGCAAAGCCTGACTGTACGGCTAGGCTCGCGCGGCGTTTTCCGCCTTACCGGCGCGCGGGCCCAGCGGCCAGAGGCTCGCGCCAATGGTTCAGCTTCTACTAGGACTAATCGGGCGCTGCCAGGTGCTCGCGCAGCCGCTGAAACGTCTGTTCGCGGAGTGATGGCTTCTCGTTGATGAGCTGGTGCTTCCCGCCCTCGATCATTACGACGTCTACGCCTGGAATCTTGCGGCGTAGGAATGCGACGTTGTAGCCCCAGTCCGTAATCTGATCGTCCCTGCCCTGGATAATTCGGACATCAGCCGGTCTCGGCGGCAGCGTCTGCATGCGTTGCTCCCATGCCACGAGTTCATCAAACCAATCCAATGGCGTCCGATCGGCCTGTAATGGATCGCGGTCGGCTCGAAAGGCCAGAAACGCCTCGTCGTGAGAGACGTCGCGGTTCATTCGCGGTGCTGTTGCCAGGAACGGCCCGGCCAGCGCGTTACCCATACGGGAGAGCAGCCAGTGGTTGGAGCGTATGTTGGGCGCGATGAGTGCGGCGCGCCGCGGCGCTTCCAGGCCGTTGCGGAGGATATGCTCGGTGACGATGCCGCCCCCCATGCTATGGCCCACGAGATGGACGGGTTGGGGCATCGAGGCGCGTGCCCGGGCGTCGACCTTGGTTACGATCTTTAGGTAGGTAGCGAAGTCATCGATGGCCGCAGGCTTACCCGTCGACAGCCCGTGGCCTGGGAAGTCGAAAACGACGACCGCATAGGCAGATGCGAGGAAATCGCGGATAGCGTGGCGCCATAGCCCGCCGTGGTCGAGGTAGCCGTGGGCGATGAGGATGGTCGCCTTAGGCTCGGGTGGCTCGAAGCGTTGCACCGCGATGGTGTGGCTGTTGATCGCCATGGCCTCGAAATCGTAGCGGGCCTGCGGGAAGTCCAGGCCATAATGGCGGCGGTAGGCGCGTAGCTCTGGGGTATGCGGGGTGATGGCATGGGGGGACCGCGCGACCATGGCCTTGAGCTGCATGACCTTAGCCTCAAGGCCCGTGAGCACTGGCTCCGCCGGTTCATCCTGACCCGAGCAGCCCGCGGCCGCGAAAGCGGCTAACAGCACCGCGGCGGCGACCGCCCCTAATCGGCTCACCGTGGGTGGCAGGGGCTCATCGGTCGCCTTGGGGCCCTTGCGTGGCGTCTTTTCCGGGCCATTGCCTTTGGTGGCGGCTCTTTGTGCGGTCATTGGGCTCCTCGTCCGTCGGCCGTGATCGCCATTGGGTTTTGTTTGGTCATTACCGAGTATGGCGATCATCAACGGTAGCGTCGCGGCGACTCACCAAGGTAGCCAAGCGTGATACCTGCCGTGTCATCAGACGATACGCGAGCATGGGATGTGGCACGCCTTGGCGCGTCGATTCGGTGCTAGCGGCTCCGGGCTTCTCTGGTATCGTTCGTCCAGTAAGATTGACATCAAGGCGCTCACCGCTGGGTCGGGTCCGTGCATGGGCCTGCTTGCGCTCAGTGGCTCGGGCGTGTTCCAAGCCGATACCGCGGCCAAGGAGTAAGCCATGAAGCACGCAACATTCGGAGGGGTTGTTACCACCATCGCCCTGATAGCCGCACTGGTGGGCGTTGCGACCCCGAGCCAGGCCCAGGAGGGTAATCAGTGCCAACATATGCAATTCGCCTCGGCGATGCTATTGAAGCAGCGCCACGAGGGCGTGAGTAAGGAAAAGCTCCTGGCCAGTCTGGCGGAGCAGTCCCCCGATACCTCGGCGGGTGATAGTAAGCGGGCTTTTATCGAGGCCATGATCGAGGACGCCTACGAGCAGTCCGTACCGAAGAGCGCGGAGGCACGACGGCAGGCGCAGAACGCGTTCAGCGAGCGCTGGTACAAGCGCTGCCAAAGCGAGCTCTAAAAACGCCTCTGTCGCCGAAAACCCGCTATTGGCATGAGTCGGAGCGGGTTCGGTGGCCTGGGTGGGCGTGCCCGTCGCCTGCTGGCGCCGGGGGGGGGCGATGCCCGGGCGAGCTGCGGCTGGTGCCTTGTGCTGTCCCTTGCCGCGCTCGGCCCATTGGCGCACCCTTTCATGATCGTTACGGCCTGAAGTGAGACATACCCCATGCTGGATTCGGTGCTTGAACGGATAGACGCCGATTTGGAGGCAGCGATCGGGCGCTGGTCGGAACTGCTCAAGATCCCGAGCGTGAGCACGGACTCGGCCTATGGCGACGATATGCGTCGAGCCGCTGAGTGGTTGGTGGCGACCTTGGAGCCGCTGGGCTTCTCCGTCGAGATCCGCGAGACGGATGGCCATCCGGTGGTGCTGGGTCACCATCCCGGCCCCGGCGGTGACGCGCCGCATTTGCTCTACTACGGGCATTATGACGTCCAGCCGCCGGATCCGGTCGAGGCGTGGCACGCCGCCCCGTTTCAGCCGACGCTGGTGGATGGCCCCTATGGCCGGCAGATGGTTGCCCGGGGCGCGGTGGACGACAAGGGCCAGCTCATGATGTGGGTTGAGGCCCTGCGCGCCTGGCATGCTGAGCACGGTGAGCTGCCGGTCGCCGTTACGGTCCTCATCGAGGGCGAGGAAGAGGTGGGTAGCAAGAACCTGCGGCCGTTCCTGGAGCGCGCCAAGGATGAGCTGGCCGCGGATGTTTGCGTTGTCAGCGATACCACGATGTGGGACGTCGACACGCCCGCGATTACCTATACGCTGCGCGGGCTGCTCTATGCCGAGGTCACCTGCCGCGGCCCCGATCACGACCTGCATTCCGGCTTCTATGGGGGCGCCATAGCAAATCCGCTGAATGCGCTCGCCACCATCATCGGGCGTCTGCGGGACGCCGATGGCCGGGTTCGGGTACCGGGGTTCTATGACGATATCGAGGAACCCAGCCGCGAGGAGCTGGCGGGCTGGGCAGCGCTGGATATGGACGACCAGGCCTTTCTCGAAGGGGCTGGCGTGGGCGTTAGTGGCGGTGGCGAGGCGGATCGCAGCCTGCTCGAGCGGCTCTGGTCGCGCCCGACGTGTGATGTGAACGGGCTGATCGGTGGTTTCACGGGCGAGGGCGCCAAGACCGTCATCCCGACCCACGGCAGCGCCAAGATAAGCTTTCGCCTGGTGCCCCAGCAGGATCCCGATAAACTGGTACGCGCCTTGCGCGAGTTCCTGGACAACGAGACGCCGCCCGGCTGTGTGTGCGATCTCACGATCCATTCGTCGGCCCCTGCGATTCGGGTGCCGACGGAGTCACCCTATCTCAAGGCCGCGCGAACGGCGCTAAAACGCGTTTATGATCGCGACGCGGTGCTCATGGGCTGCGGTGGCTCGATCCCGATCGCGGCCTGGGCGAGGGATATCCTGGGCATCGATACCCTGCTCATGGGCTTTAGCCTCGGTGACGACGGGATGCATAGCCCCAACGAGAAATTCGAGGTCACTTGCTTCCACCGCGGGGCGCGCAGCCATGCGGCGCTGCTCGAGGAACTGCGCCCGAAGTCCCGGTAGCTGTCGAGAGGATGGTTGAGATAGCGCTGGTCCCATGCTCGTGTCTGATCTAGCCGCGAGCTGCGGGTACGAGCTGCCCGTCGGGCGGGTTGGACGGCGGCGAGCGGTGTTGTCGCGATGATTGTGATTGGAAGCGAGGCATGCGAGGAATCATCGAGTTCTTGAATGGGACGCCGGGGCGGTGGGGCACGCTCGGCCTTACCGTCATGAGTCTCGTTATGACGGCGGCGGGGGCCCAGTACGGCAGTGCCGAATTACCGCACACCGCCGCCTGCCTTACCGTGATCCTGCCGATGGCGGTGTTGGCGTGGCTGCTGCGTAACGATCTGCCAGCGTTGGCGAGCTTCGCCGTGGTGGCCGTCATCCAGTTGACCGCATGAGTCAAAGCGATGGGCGGCGGATAGCCTTGCGGCAGGCGAGCATCGGTGACTAGTAGGGCCGATTATGGGCCACCGCAGCTCTGATACCAGTCTGATCGCGGCGCTGGACCGCCATATGCCGTCACCGACGCGGATCATCCGGGACCTGGGTGTGATCGTTCTCGCCTCCCTGGTGTTTTGGTTGGTCTTCTTCTGGTTTGGCTCGATCACCTGGATACTCCCCACGGAGGCAGCGGCGGAATTGGCGGCCGCCAATATCAAGCGAGTTCGGCTGCTATTCGGGGTGATCGCTGCCATGCCGACCGTTATCGTCGGCGTGCTGGTCTACTGGCTTTGGTTGCTGGGGCGAGCGCGGCGCTTACGCCGGGAGGTCATGCGCTATCGCGCCCATGAACCGTCGTAGGTCATCGTGGGAGCCCCGCGTCCTGGGACGCCTAGCTAGAGGGAAGCGGGGCAATGCAGCTGGTACCACAGGCGACGTGGGGCCCAACGAATCGATCCGAGCGAGCGTTCCGTTTCTCCATGCCAACGCGGCGCCTGAGCAGGGCGATGCGGTAACGATGATGCTGTTCCATAGCGCCGCTGAGGGCGCGCCGAGGTCCGCGGGAATCATTCAGCACCTGCTAGAGGGTGTTTACAAAAATACCGCCTCGCAACGCTTGAGTTGCTGACTCGGAACAATAAGCAATTCAAAACTAGCAGACGCAATAATCGAGTGAAACGAAGGTTAAGCTATTGTGTAAGCACCCTCTTGGTAGGCGGCTCTTGCCACCGACGATGGCGCCAAGCGGGCTCTGTTAGCAGGTCGGCGCCGTCACGGCGTTGCTCTAGTCCGATGGCGAGCCACCGGCGCCTAGCCGTCGGACCAATGGGGCCAGGGTCAGGCCTTGAACAAGGATGGAGAACACCACGACGATGTAGGTCATCGTGACGATGATCTCGCGCGCCTCGCTAGCCGGTAGCGACAGGGCGAGCGCGACGGATATGCCACCTCGCAGGCCACCCCACGTCAGTAGCCGTATGGCACCGTGCTCGAAGTCGCGAATCGGTGCCAGGGCCGTAATCAGCCCGCCAACGGCCAGGAATCGGGCGAGCAGTACCAGTGGGATGGCAATGGCGCCGAGGATGCCGGCCCATGGGTTCAGGTTGATGACCAGGAGCTCAAGGCCGATGAGCAGGAACAGGATGATGTTCAGCAGCTCGTCCATGAGTTCCCAGAAATCGTCCAGGCGTTCACGTGTGGTCTCGGACATGGCGTACCGACGGGCCTGGTTACCTACGACGAGACCGGCGACAACGACCGCTAGGGGGCCTGAGAGATGCCATTTGAGGGCCAGTGCGTAGCCGCCAACGACCAGGGCGAGGGTGATCAGGACCTCGACGACGTAGTCGTCCATGGAGCGCAACAGCCAGAAACCGAGCGCGCCGAGGGCCAGCCCCAGCCCGATGCCACCGCCTACCTCCTTGAGGAACAATACGCCGAGCTCACCGGCGCCACCGGCATGGCCCGTCGCCCAGCCGACGAGAGTGAGGAAGATCACGATCGCGAAGCCGTCAGTGAACAGCGACTCACCGGCAATCTTGACGCGCAGCCCGTTGGATAAGCCGAGCTTCTCGACGATCCCAAGGACGGCGACGGGATCGGTGGGGGCGATCAAGGCCCCGAAGACAAGGCAGTAGGCGAACGACAGAGCGATCGGAGTAATGCTCTGCAGGGCGAAGAGGCCGCCGCCGATGAGCGCCGTCGTCGCCAGAACGCCGACCGTGGCTAGTAGCGCGATGGCCCGCCATTGCCGGCCTAGGGCGCTCAACCGCACATGGAGGGCGCCGGCGAATAGCAGGATGGCGAGCATGCCGTCCAGCACGGTCTTATCGAAATTGACGGCCGAGAGGTTGGCCCGGGCCCATGCCGCTGGGGCCGACCAGCCTAGCGCTGGCAGCAGCAGTAGCAGGATGGAGAACCCGAGCCCAATCGCCATGACGCCGATGGTGGTCGGGAGCCCAAGCAGCCAATGGTTGAAGTAGGCGAACGCGCCGGCCAGTGCCAGCAGGACCGCGATGAGTTCGAGTAGTGTCACCTTAGCGTCTCCCTGAAACGCCGCTTATGTCTTGTAGCCATCGCGGAGCGCGGCCTTCGTCCGGTCTGCCGCCCGCCACAGCAATCTTGTTCATTGCTGCCTCGGCGCGCCGTGGCGGCCAGATCATCCCGTTGTGGACCGCGTTTTGCCGAGATGGTGGCAAGGGCGCCGATGCGTTCTCATTGGCCCATGTTGCGGCCATTGGTTCCTCCATGGCCTTGTTGTGCGCCCGGGTCGATGGCATGCGACGAGTGGCGGGCGCGGTCGCGCCCTGCGCCATGTTCGTGCTGCCGTGAAGAGGCTCTCACTCGTGCCCCGATTGGTTGTGGTGACGCTCGGGGCGCAGATAGATGAACCAATACATCAGGGCCACGAGGCCGCCGCCGCCCAGTATGTTACCCAGGGTCACCGCGCCCAGGATCCTTAGTGTGTTGCCCAGCTCGACGCCAATGGCGACCATCTCAGTACGCTGCCAGAAACCATCGCTGGCAAGCCATTCGATGAACCCGGCGCAGGGGAGGTAGAACATAACGGCGATGGCGTGCTCGAGCCCTAGGACGTAGAAGGCAGCCACGGGCGAGAGTAGGGCGAGGATGCGGTCCGTCGTCGTTCGCGCGCTATAGGTCAGCCACACGCCTAGGCACAGCAGCGTGTTCCCGAGGATGCCGAGCAATAGCGCGTTGGCGGTGGCGAGCTCGTGGATGCGCTCCGCGGAGGCTAGCAGCCGGATGCCGACGCCATCATTGAGCTCGGTATGTTGGCCGGCGAGTATCAGCAGGGCGCCGGTCGCGGCGGCGCCGGCGAAGTTGCCAACGAAGACGATGGCCCAGGCGCGTAGGAGGTAGCGGGTCGGCAACCGACCATGGGCCCACGCCATAACCATGAGCACATTGGTCGTGAACAGCTCGGCACCGCCCACGATGGCGAGGACGTAGGCTAGGGAGAAGGCCAGGCCCCCTGCCAGTTTGGTGGTGCCGCTCATCTCGCCGGGGGGAACGCCGGCCGTTACGGCGGCAGCGAAGGTCGCGCCGAAGGCGATGAAGGCGCCCGCGAGAGCGGCCAGCGCCAGCAGGCTGAGTGCGTTCTGCTCCGCTTTGGCGGCGCCGCTGCGTTCAGCGCGCTTGGCCATCTCGCGCGGTAGCACCGCCTCTAGGGGGTCGGTGGCATGGTGGCCGTGTTCCGTTTCGTTCGCCATGCGATCTCCGCTCGATTTCGCGTGTCACCGACGGCCGAGTTGTGGCTGTCAGTGGACACCGTGTGGTCGCGCCATTCCACCGCGTGTGGCGTCGCAACGGAAGAGGCATGGCGTTGGCGTTGTCGGTGTTGATCGCCGCCCTGGGCCGGGCGCTTGGTTGGGGGTTGAATCGGGCTGGCGCGGCCTTAACGATACGGCTAGCCGCGGCGTCGGGAGGGTTACGCGTGGCGACGGCGACGTACCGCTTCTATGCGGAATTGAACGACTTCCTGCCCCGCGCGCGACGGCAGCGCGCCATCCAGCAGCGGTTTGATCGGCGTACATCGCTCAAAGATATGATCGAGGCCCTTGGGGTGCCACACCCCGAAGTGGGATTCATCCTGGCGAACGGTGTTGCCGCCGGCTTTGCGCGCCAGGTGCATGACGGCGACCGCATCGCGGTATACCCGGTGTTCCGCAACCTCGGAGCCGTCGCTGGCGTTGGGGGGCCTAACGGCGGCGTGGCCGAGCGTTTCGCGGTGGACGCCAATCTCGGGGCACTGGCGCGCCAGCTCAGGCTTTGCGGTTTCGATGCGCTCTACGATGACGCGATCCGGGATGATGAACTCGCGCGGCTGGCGCACGATCAGGAGCGGATCGTTCTCACGCGCGATCGCGGGGTCTTGAAGCGTCGCCTAATCACCCACGGCTACTTCGTACGCGCCCAGTCACCGCGTGACCAGTTGGTCGAGGTGTTTCGCCGCTACGACCTCTACCCGCGGGCTGCCCCGCTGACGCGCTGCGCTCGCTGTAATGGTAGCCTTATCGGCGTTGACAAGGCGGCGATCGAGGATCGCCTGGAGCCGCTTACCCGGCGATACGTCGATGATTTTCGCCAGTGTTGTCAGTGTGGGCAGCTCTATTGGCGGGGCAGCCACGTCCGCGGCATCGAGGCGCTCATCGATGGCATGGGTGCGGGCCAGGGAGTGCGGGACACGCTGTGAGCTATTGGCACGGCATGACGGCGTTCCATCTTGGGGGAGGCGGCGCCCTCGCCGGATCGAGGCGCTGGTGACGACACGCGCCTCGCCTAGCCGCCGTCGCGTTCCGCGCTAACATGGGGTTTGATATGAGCACGGTCCTTGCCGTGGCGCTTGGTATGGCGCTTATCGCTGTCGCGCTGTACGCCTGGCTCTTGCTCCGTGTCGGTGCCGGGCCGAGCCATGAGCAGGTGCCTGGAGCGGTGTATCGCGTGGGTGCCTGCTGGGTCTATCGACTCCCCGCGAGTAGCGGTCGCGCGCGCCATACCGTCGTGGCCGTGCATGGCTTTCTGCAGAGTCCGGCCTATTTCATGGGCCTCTACCGCGACTGCCCCGACACCGAGGTCATCTTGGTCGGCTCCGGGGATTATCACCAGGCCCTTGGCGCCGAGCAGCAAGGCGATAGCAGCTGGGCGCAGCCGCCGGCGGCGCCGTTGGGTACCATTGCCTACGACGCCGAGGTCCTGCGACAAGCGCTCGCGAATCTGGCCAGCGGCGATACCGTTTGGCTCCATGGCCACTCGCGTGGCGGGGCCGTTGTGGTTGATGCGGTGCGCAAGGATCCGGCTCTTTTCGACCACAAACGGCTCATACTGGAGGCGCCAGTACTGCCCCAGGGCCGCTTGTTTAGGCCTTTGCCCCGCGGCGCCGTGCTGCTGCTCCCTTGCCTGTTACCGGCCTGGCGCCGCCATCCGATCAACGAGCGTATGCGCCTGGTCCTGGGGCGTTTGCGCGATGAGCACAAGCATCGGCTCATGGCGGCCATGCCCCATAACCCACGCCGGGCGATTACCGTGATGCGCAACCTACGGGATATCGAGGCGTGGATGCGTCGATACGGGACCGATCTGCTGGCGGGATTGCCCGACGCTGTGGTCCTAGTGACGCCTCAGGACCGCATCCTTGATGCCGAGAGCATGCAGCGCTCGGCCGAGGATGGCGGCGATCACGTTCGAATCCAGTCGGTGCGCGGGGTGAGCCACTTCATCAGCATCGATCGCCCGAGTGCCGTAACAGCGCTGTATGAGGCTTGATGGACTAGCAGATGCTGGTCCCTGGTCCCTCCTACGAGGGCCGCCTTGTCACAGCGCCGGCGTGGCGCGCAGAGGTCCGCGAACGTTATTCAGCGTCTCCTTAAGCGAGGCTTTTGGCGGCCGATCAATCGCCCATCACGGGTAGGCCCATGGCGAACCGTACGACCTGCGCCCGGCCGATCGGCGCCAGGCGTGCCAGGCCCAAAAGCCCCGAGCCGATGAGGGGTAGGGCGCCGCCTTCCCGGGTGAATAGCCGGTGGCAGGTAGCGGTCGCGCCCATCATGGCCAGCGCTCGCGGGCGATGCCGGTACTCGTAAGCGGCGAGGACCCGGGGGCTGCCCGGATCATTCGTGCCGCCATCGATGATGGCTGATGCCAAGCTCGCAACGCCCTGGATTCCTAGGTTCAGGCCCTGGCCCATTAACGGGTGGATGACGTGCGCGGCGTCGCCGACGAGGGCCAGACGCGGCTGGTGGTAGGCTTGCGCATGGCGGCGGCGGATCGCAAAGCTCGCCCGGGCGTGGATGGCCTCGATGCCTCTCAGCGCCGCGGGGAAAGCGCTCAGGATGAGTTCTTGGAGATCCGCGTCCGGCCGTGCTTCGCGGTCACGCACGCGCTCGGGGGTGTCGTACCAGATCAGCGAGGCGTTGGGGCCGGCCAGAGGAAGGAAGGCCTGCGGGCCGTGCGGCGTGAAGCGTTGCCAGGTGACGTCCTGTTGCGGCAGGGCGGTCTGGACATTGGTTACCAGGGCTCGCTGCTCATAATCGGTCTCGTGGCAGCCGATGCCGCTGAGCTGCCGGACCGTAGAGTTCGGCCCGTCGGCGCCCACGATGAGCTTGGCCTGAAGCTCGCTACCGTCGGTTAGCGTTACCGAGGCGGCGTCGGCGTCGACGTTAACGCGCTGCGGGCGGGCCGGCGCGCGCCACTCGACGGACGCCATGGCGGCTAGTGCCTCATGCAGGGCGGCTACGATGATGCCGTTCTCGATGAACCAGCCGAGGCAGTGGTCGCCCGTCTCGCGGGCATCGAAGCCGGCCTCGACGCCCCGGCTGTCCCAGACGCGTAGGCGACGGAACGGGCAGACGCGGCGCGCCAGCATGCGTTGCCAGGCACCGGCGCGCTCGAACACGGCGGCGCTGCCACGGTTCACCGATGACACGCGCAGCTCTGGGGGGCCGTTAACGTCCGGCTCTGGGCTGCTCTCGGCGCCCTCGAGCACGATCACCTGGTAGCCGGCCTGCCCCAGCAGGGCGGCCAGCGTACTGCCCACCATGCCGCCGCCGACGATGATGACGTCCGCCTTCTGGCTCATCCGCCTCTCCCATCGTTGACCGAGTACGCAAGATACGAGTTCTGATAGCGTAGCGTATAACGCCAGTATGCTGGCCTAGTCCGCGATAATCCCTGGGGGAACGGATGTTCGTCTTACCACTGGATCGGGGAATCGATTGGCGTCATCCCCCGGTGGCGACACTGATACTCGCGGCGCTCTCCCTGGTGGCTTTTGTCGTCTTCCAGCTCGATGACCGCGAGGAGGCGCGGGCGGCGCGCGAGTATTATTTCGACTCCGGGTTGGCGGCTATCGAGCTACCCGCCTATCGCCATTGGCTGACCTCCCAGGGGCGCGGCGAGGAGATCGACTGGTTCGGCGAGGATACGCCTTATGATCCGCGCCGCCGGCTCTACCACGTCCAACGCCGTGATGCCGCGTTCCAACAAGCCCTCAAAAACGGCGAGGTGATCGACGAAGACCACGATGCCTACTGGGATTGGCGGGATAAGCGCCGCGCGTTCGAGCAACGCATGGCCGACTACACGGTGGATGCCTGGGGGCTGAAGCCCAATCGTCTGGACTGGCCGAACCTGGTGACGCACCAGTTCCTGCACGGCGGTGTGATGCACCTAGTCGGCAATATGGTCTTTCTGGTCGCCGCCGGTCTACTAGTGGAGATGGTGGCCGGCGCTGCCGTGATGACGGGGGTCTATATTCTGGGTGGTATCGGCGCCGGCCTGGCTTTTATCCTCTGGAATCCCGGAGCCAGTGCCCCACTGGTGGGCGCATCGGGCTCCATCTCGGCGGTTATGGGCGGACTGGCCGTTGCCTATGGCCTTAATCGGGTTCGGGTGTTCATTAATATCGGCTTCTACGTCGATTCCCGCCGCGTGCCGGCCCTGCTGCTGTTCATCCCATGGATCGGCCTGCAGTGGCTGTTAATGGAGTTGGCCGGTGATCGATCGAGCGTCGCCTATACCGCGCATATCGGGGGCTATTTGGCGGGCGCCGTTCTAATGGCGCCGGTGCGGCTACTGGATTCCGGTATGGACGAGCGGGCTCGAGAAAGCGAGTCCGCCGGTGAGGCGGTACAGGATCAGCTCGATCGGGCGGGGCGTGCGTTGGCACGCCTGGATGTGGACGATGCCTCGGTCGACTATCAGCAAGTGTTGGCGCGCCAGCCCGATAACCACAAGGCGTTGCGGGGGTTGTACTACTGCTATCGCCTGCAGCCTGCCAGCGAGGCCTATCACGAGACCGCGCGCCGGATATTACGGCTAACCGATCCCGCAGCCGCCGCGCTGATGCGGGAGGTCTACCACGACTATCGGCGCCGGGCGAGGCCGCGGCCGAGACTGGCGGCGGACATCATGGCGAACCTAGCGGCGCGTTTCCTCAATGACCGCGCCCTCGATGAGGCCGATCAGTTGCTGGCGCTGATGGTTCGTCGCACCAGCGCCTTCCCGCAGATCCGCCAGCAGGTCGGCGAGCTGATTCGGTTGCTGCGTGAGGCGGGCCGCGAGGAGCGCGCCGCCGCCTGGGCCGCGACTGCTAAGACCCTGGACTGATGGCAGTGGTCGCGCTCGGCCATTGGGTAGCGCCTTATGCCGCAGGGCCTCGCGGTTACTCGCGATAAAAGGTCGTGACGCTGATCGTCGTGGGGTGGTCGGGGTAGTGCGCCTTCAGGAATCGGCATAGGGCATCGTACTGCTGGTCCTGCCCGAGGTCTTCACGGAAGATGCGGGCCACCAGCCCGTAGAGCTCGGGGATGTCCTGATGGTTCGCGAAGCGCTTATGGAAGCCATTGCACAGGCGCACCGCCTCCCGCGGCTTGCCCTGCTTGCGTAGGCCGCGCGCGAGCCCAAGGAAGGCATGGCCTTGCCGGGGCCGATAATCCGGTATCTGCGCGAGGGTCTCCGCGGCGATGCTAGCGGCTTGGCTCTCGCGGCCGGCCTCCAGGTGAACCCCGATCAACCGATCCGTTGCCTGGGCCATGGCCTGATGGTCCTCGGCGAGCAGGGCGGTGCGGTGCATGCGGCGCTGGGTCTCCAGATGGTCCGGGGAGCGCGCCGCGATCTCGCGAATCTCGCCCAGGGCGGCGCCATACTGGCCGCGTTCCATGAACTGCTCGAACAGGCCGTAGTCGTCGTCCGCGGCGTCATCACCGTCGGGGTCAGGGGGCTCGATGCCGAGACGATGGCCGAACTGGAGGAGGAAATAGCCCATGAGGTGGAAGAGGACCAGGACGAAGTAGACCTCCACCGCCGCGACGAGGAAGAACCATACAAACGGCGGCAGGCCAGGGGGCACCAGCAGGAAGATATAGTTGGGACCCTGGCCGATAATGAATAGCAGCCCGAAGAGCGCGCCGTAGTGCCAGCGCATCGCCATTACGAGCTGGATTAGCATGGCCGGGTTCAACGCGGCGGTGAAGGATTCCGTCCAGGCGAGAACGATCGCGGACGCCGGCAGCAGGAAGTAGACGGCCAGGGAGATCAGAAAAGCCGGACCGGCCCCGAGCATCATGGCCACGAGGTTGATGGCCACTATGCCGCAGATAATGATGGCGAATTGCTTAAATGGGAGGTCGTAGCCGGCGAGCAGGGTGTCGATGTCGGGTGGTGCCAGCTGATTCTCCGCGGTGCGCGCGAGGACCTCGTAGCTGTAGCGGACGCCGACAGCCAGGACACCGAGCATGAGCGCTAGGGTAATCAGTGAAAGCCAAAAGATCTGGAATATGATCGCGGCAGCAGCGCCGAGCCCCAGCACGACCCAGAGGGCGGGCGGCTGCATGGGGTAGAGCAGGAACCGGGGCAGGCGCTCCCAGTAGGGCGTTATCGACGGCTTGGCGGGCATCGCACTGGTCCTGTGTCGTTATGGATCGCCGGCGGGCAGTCGTGGTGCGGCCTGGCGGGTTCCGCGAGCGTTGCCGTGGTCTGATTGGCTGGGCGGCTGGTCCCGCCTCGGTTGCCCAAAGCGACGGCCTTAATCGGGAATCATAACGCCCTTGGTGCGGCCCGGTAATCGCCAAGGCCGATGGGCGCCCGGCTCGCTAGCCGCCTCGCGGCGCCGGGGTCGTGCCTGCTATTAGCGGTGGGGTGGTCCCGACTCGACGGGTGGACTATCCGTCGGCGGGCGCGTTACCCGAATCCAACGGGGCGGGAACCCGAGGGATTGGGCCTCGTGGCGCGCGCGCACCGGGTCTGGGAAGCGCATGAGTGTGCCATCCTCGCGGTTGAGCCAGTCACCCGGGTTTCCCTGATCGGCATCGGCTCGCACCGACAGACCGTAGCCGCCGCCGGTGTCGAGGGGGGGTCGGATCTCGCAGACGGCGCGTTCGCCGCGTCGCAACAGGGTTCGAATATCGGTCGGCTTGCGCATGGCGTCCTCGGTAACAACGGGAGGTCACCTGCGCCTGTTTGCGGCACAAAGGCCTGGTACCGCTCGCTTTCGGGAACCGAAATCTCGGGCCCTTGACCCCCCAACGCTTGGTATTGTACCCGGTTTGTGCGCTGCACCATAGCCCCCAAGTCAGAGGCTTAGGCGCGGCACTCTGGGGGCATCCGTGAAGCCGTTGGGGTGCGGTTTGGCGGGCGCAACGGTTGCGACGGGGCAGCCTCATGGTTGGAGGCGCTGGTTAACGGCTGAAAGTGTTAGGCTGCTATGCCAATCGTCAATAGACGCCAGCCACCGCCCGAGGTACCGGCAGGGGTGGTAGCTGACGGGACCCCTGGGCGGTAAGGAGATGACAGCGTGACAGCGATGACGAGTTATGTGCGTGAGCACACGAACCCTCCCGTGTTCCTGATCTCAGCGGGCATGGCGGCGGTCTTCGTGGCCTGGGGCGTTATCGCACCCGGCAATCTTGGTGACGTCTCAAGCACGATTATGACCTGGATCACCACCTATTTCGGCTGGTGGTATCTGCTCTGTGTCTCCGGTTTCGTGATCTTTATATTCGGTCTCCTGTTCAGTCCGTACGCTCGCGTGCGCCTGGGTAAGGACAATGAGATTCCGGAGTGGGGGCGTTTCTCGTGGTTCGCCATGCTCTTTACCGCTGGCATGGGGATTGGGCTTGTCTTCTTCGGCGTCGCTGAGCCCATATTCCATTTCAACGGGCCACCGAGCGCCGGGATTGAGGCCGGCACCTCGGCCGCCGCCAACGAGGCGATCCATCTGACGTACTTCCACTGGGGGCTCCATCCCTGGGCGATCTATCTCGTTATCGGCCTGTCACTGGGTTACTTCTGCTTCCGTCATGATCTGCCGCTGCGGCCGGCCTCGGCCTTCTACCCGCTGCTCGGGGATCGGGTTCGTGGCGGTTTCGGGGATTTCATCGATGTGCTGGCGGTATTCGGGACGCTGTTCGGGCTGGCAACCTCGCTGGGCCTGGGGGCGAATCAGATTAACGCCGGGCTGAATAATGTCTTCGGTATCGCCCAAAGCTGGCAGGCGCAGGTCATTATCATCGCCTCAATAACCGCGGTCGCGGTGACCTCCGTGATGCTCGGGCTGGCCTCGGGCGTGCGGCGCCTATCGGTGTTCAACATGTACTTGGCGATGGCGTTGGCGGCCGTTGTGTTTGTGGCTGGCCCCACCCTGTTTATCCTTGAATACCTGGTGCAGAGCATCGGCTACTACGTCCAGAACATCGTGGGCAGCAGCCTACAACTGTTCACCATGACCGACGCGGGTCGGGCGTGGAAGGGCGACTGGACCCTTTTCTACTGGGGCTGGTGGATCGCCTGGTCGCCCTTCGTGGGGATGTTCATCGCCCGCATCTCGCGCGGGCGTACGATCCGCGAGTTCATCCTCGGTTCCCTGTTCGCACCGGTCGGGGCCTCCATGGTCTGGTTCGCGATATTCGGCGGTAGCGCCATTCACGCCATGCTGGAGGGCGGTAACGAGGCCCTCGCAAGCGCCGGTAAGACCGATGCCATGTTCGTTCTCATGGACCAGCTGCCGATTGTCGACACGCTGGCGACGAGCTTGTCACTGCTCGCCATCCTGGTTGTGGCCATCTTTTTCGCCACCTCGTCCGATTCCGGATCGCTGGTCGTGGACATGCTTACCAACGGTGGTGATCCCAAGCCCCAGTGGCAGCAGCGGCTCTTCTGGGCCGTCCTCGAGGGCGTGATCGCGGCCATCCTGCTGGTAGCCGGCGCCTTCTCCAGCTCGGGCGATCCGCTATCAGCGCTCCAGACGGCCTCGGTTACGGGTGGGCTCCCGTTCTCGGTCGTACTGGTGTTCATGTGCTGGGGACTGGGGCGACAGCTGCGTCATGATCAGGTGCCACCGCCGGTGGGCGCCGAGCCGATCAAGGGCTAACCCAACGTCGGCGAGCGATCCCAGGCGCGTGCCTAGCCGGATGGCACCCGTTCGTAAGTATGCGCTAATCCAGCTGCCCGAGTTGATACTGGCGGCCGTGGTACTGATCGCCTGCCACCACTATGGCTGGCTGTCGGCGACGATGGCTTGGGTGCTATTTGCCTTGTGGGTCGGCAAGGAGCTGGCCCTGTACCCGCTGTATCGGCGTGCCCTCGGTGTTGGCCCACCCGTCGGCGCGGCGGCGTTGTACGGCCAGCCGGGGCATGCCGTAACAGCACTCGCGCCGTCGGGCCATATTCGCGTGGGCGGGGAGCTGTGGCGCGCGCGCACACAGGATGGTGATCATCTGGCGTCGGGCAGTGCGGTGTCGGTGGTGGGCCACGAGGGACTGACCTTGATCGTCTGCCACGACGGCGTTAGCGAGCGTCGTGCCGTGATCGGAGGCGACGCCGATACGGCAGGGTAGACAGGCGCCCCGCATGGCCGCATCTTGGCACGCGGTGGGCCGTGTCGCTGGACGGCGGTGCGGTCGCTTGCCATTTTGAGACTGTTAACGCGATGAGCGAGGAGGTTGGCTATGGGGTTTTCCCTATCGCAGATGCAGGTGACTTCTAAGGCGTTCGGACAGCGCGAGGACATCCCGGCGAATCATACCTGCGAGGGCGCTGACGTCTCGCCGCAACTGGCCTGGCACGGCGCGCCGGAGGGCACGGCGGGCTTTGCGGTGTTCTGCCATGATCCCGATGCACCGCTGGTCCAGCCCAACGGTAATTACGGCTTCGTGCACTGGGTGGTCTACAACATCCCCTCGGGCGTCGGTGAGCTCGCCGAGGCTACCGATGCCTACACCACCGGCGCTAATGACATGGGGGGTACCGGCTACGGCGGGCCGGCGCCGCCGCCGGGGCACGGGGTTCATCAGTATTACTTCTGGGTGCTGGCGTTGAACGAGGCCACCGATCTGCCCCCGGGCCTGAGCCTGTGGCAGCTCCTCGAGCGCCTGGAGCCCTCGATTATCGGGATGAATCGGCTCGTCGGGACCTACGAGCGCCAGTAATCAACCGCCGGGAGTTAGAGCAGCCCCCGTTTGCCGTAAACGTTCCCCATGACTGAAACGCCAATCAGCGGCTACTGGGACGTGGTGATCATTGGGGCGGGGGCGGCCGGCCTAATGGCCGCTATCGAGGCGGGTGCGCGTGGGCGTCGCGTGCTGGTCGTGGATCATGCCAACCGGGTCGGCAAGAAGATCCTCATGTCCGGCGGGGGTCGCTGCAACTTCACCAATATCCACTCGGAGCCGAGCGATCATTTCCTCTCGGCCAATCCGCACTTCATGAAGTCGGCCCTGAGCCGCTACACCCCCTGGCACTTCGTGGGGCTGGTCGCGCAACACGGTATCCCCTATCACGAGAAGAAGCTCGGCCAGCTGTTCTGTGATCGCTCATCCAAGGATATCGTGCGGCTGCTTCTCGACGAATGCCAGGCCGCAGGCGTGCGGGTGGTCACCCATACGTCAGTGACCGGGCTTGATAGCGGCGCGCCACACCGAATCGCCACGGACGCCGGCGAGTTGCGCTGCGAGGCGCTGGTCATCGCAACGGGCGGCTACTCCATCCCGAAGATGGGCGCCAGCGGCTTCGGCTATGACACCGCCGCAACGCTGGGCCTGGCCATCCAACCGACGCGCGCGGCCTTGGTGCCGGTGACCCTGGCGGAGCGCGATCGCCAGCGCCTCACGGATTTGGCCGGCGTCTCGCTCGACACGGCGACGACCGCCGGCGGGGTCGGCTTCCGCGAGAATATCCTATTTACCCACTGCGGCCTGAGTGGCCCGGCCGTGCTGCAGGCGTCGAGCTACTGGCAGCCGGGTGAGCCGCTGGCGATCGATCTGTTCCCGGAGCATGACCTGGGGGCTTATCTAAGGGAGCAGCGCCGTGGGCATCCGCGCATGAGCCTGCGCAACTGTCTCGGTAGCGAGCTTACTCGGCGTGTCGCTCAGCGTTGGTGTGATCTTTGGTTGGGCGATCAGCCCCTCGGTGAGCTCGGCGATCGTGCCATCGAGCGTGTGGTTAGTGCCCTGCAGCCTTGGACCGTCTGGCCGTCAGGTACCGAGGGCTATCGCACCGCCGAGGTGACCCTGGGCGGCGTGGATACGGATGAGCTCAACCCCAAGACCATGGAATGCCGGCGCGTGCCGGGCGTGTTCTTCATCGGCGAGGTGGTCGATGTTACCGGGCATCTAGGCGGCCACAATTTCCAGTGGGCATGGGCATCCGGTTACGCAGCGGGACAGGTGGTCTGATGATGCTGGAACAACGACGGGGCGGGCGAGCGTGAGCCGTCGTTGGGTCGCCGTGTAAGGCGCCGGGCCGGGTGGGGCGGTAGGCCGCTGGCCGGTTTATGGCGGGCGCCGATGCGACCTCGGGCGAGGGGTACCCGGTGACCGCGCTGCCCGGGTGGCTTATCCTCAGGTGCGTTGCCGGCCTAGCCGGTCCGCGGCGGCGGCGATTTCAAGCGGTGCTGGAGGGTGAACGCCCGCGCTGGATGTTTCGTCCACGGTGCAGCAATTCTAATTATGTGCTCCCCAGGAGGGCGCGTGGTCGCGTTAGCCCCTGCCGAGGGACGCCATAGACCTTCTCTGGAGGCTCGACTGCGGCCTTCCCTGGCCGCCGACGCCCTCGGCAGGGGCTAACGCGACCACCTCGGAGGCCAAAATGAGAATTACTGTCCGCGGTGCCTGGGCCGTGCCGGCGGGTTGGTATCGGTGTTACGTTGCGGCTGCATAACATGGGCGGGAGGCGAAGTGAGCCAGCCTGAGAGCGCGTCGACGCAAACGACCGGGCGCTGGATGATCTACGCCGCGTGCGTCCTCTTCCTGGCGTTGGGCACCTGGTTCTTTCGTACTGTCATCGAGGATCAGCGTAACCCTAATCAGGATCTGGCTACTCGGGTCGATGCGGGGGTACGCGAGGTTACCCTGGAGCGCAACCGACAGGGGCAGTTCGTCGCGTCGGGCGCGATTAATGGCGAGCCCGTGACGTTCATGCTGGATACCGGGGCATCGGACGTCTCGATACCCGCGAGCGTCGCGGATCGTGCGGGCCTGGAGCGCGGCTCCCGGGTTCAGTACAGCACGGCCAATGGTGTGATGAATGCGTATACGACACGGCTCGATGAGGTGCGTATTGGAGGGATTCGGGTCAGTGATATCCGCGGGTCCATTAATCCCCACGTCCAGTTCGATCAGGTGTTGCTGGGGAATAGTTTCCTCGAACAGGTCGAGTTCACCCAACGCCGTAATGAACTCATCATTCGCCAAACGGTATCGCGCTGAGCTGGCGTGCCGGCAGCTGACAGGGGTTAACGAATGACACGCCTGCAATCGGTCCTTGAGGACATCGATCGGGTTAACGCCGAGGATCCGGTCACCGAGTATGATCCGGCCAGCGGCGCCGAGCAGCCGCGTTGCCTGCTCTACGGGCAACGCATGAGCCGGCGCCTGGCCGCCTACCGCCCGGAGGCGGATGAATGCCTGCAGATCGCCGTGCGGGGACAGCATATCCAGCGCTGGGTGATCCCGCGCGGCGACTACCCCGAGGGCCGCCATGGCTATCATCGGTGGCGGCGCCGTCTCTACGACTACCACGCCGAACGCGTCGATGAGCTCATGGCGCCTCAGGGGTATGACGAGGCCGACCGCGAGCGCGCCGCCTCACTGGTGCGGAAGGAGGGCCTCAAGACCGACCCTGACGCCCAGACATTGGAGGATGTCGCCGCTCAGGTCTTTCTGGAGCACTACCTGGCGCCGTTCATGGCCGACAAGGGTCAGCAGCACGGTGAGGCCAAGCTCCATCACATCATTCGCCGGACGTGGCAGAAGATGTCACCGGCGGGGCAAGAGGCGGCGCTCGCGTTGCCCATGCCCCCGGAGGCGTCATCGGTGGTTCACGCCGCGCTGGCTGAGCAGGCCTAACGGGCGGCCAGTGGGCTATATGGCTACGCCGGCGTTGGTGGAGCGGGACTGATGCGCGTCGCGGCCGCGCAGTACGATCTTCAGCGGCCCGCGGATTGGGCTGGCTACCGGGCTCGCCTGCGCGATTGGGTGGCCGCTGCGGCGGCTGGGGGCGCGGAGGTGGCCGTATTCCCGGAATATGCGGGCCTGGAGCTCGCCGGGCTGGCCTCCAACGCTCGGCGTCTAGTGCCGCGGCAGGCCTATGGGGCCATGCAGGATCACATCGATGAGGCCATGGCCTGCCATCAGGAGCTGGCGCGCGGTTACGGGATAACCATCGTCGCGGGGAGCCTGCCCGTCGCCGCTGACAGCGGTGGTTTCTACAACCGCGTCCATGTGGTGGCTCCGGACGGCGCGGTGGGGGCGCAGGATAAGCTCCAGCTCACGCGCGTCGAATGGGCCACCGAGGTCATGACCGCCGGCCATAGGCTGCGGCTATTCGAGATCAATGGCCTGCGACTCGGCGTCATACTCTGCTATGACAGCCAGTTCCCCCGGTTCGCCCATGCCGTAGCCCAGGCCGGCGCGGATCTGCTGGTGGCCCCGAGCTGTACCCATACAGCGGCGGGCTTTAACCGGGTTCGGATCGGTTCCCGCGCGCGGGCGCTCGAGAATCAGGTCTACAGCCTGCAGGCGCCCCTGGTTGGTGACGCGGCCTGGTTACCGCTGATGGCTCCCAGCCAGGGCCGCGCTGGCGTCTTCTCGCCCCCGGATACGGGCTTCCCCGCGGACGGCATCGTTGCGGATAGCGCCGATGAGACACCGGGCTGGCTCTGGGCGGATCTCAATGTTGCGGCGGTGCGATGCCTGCGCGATGAGGGTCAGGTGGCGAACTTCAATGACTGGGCGCGCCAGCAGGTAGCTATCGAGCGCGGGGTCGAGACGCTGGTGCTGGGGCGCTCGCATCCGAGTTAGCGACCGGCTTCGTCGCGCGACCGGTGAGGGTCTAGACTGAGGGGGTCGTCCACCCGTAGAGCTGTCAGGAGGTTGCCTTGGCCAAGACCGAATCGCGCATGATGCCGCTGGCCACGCCGGCGCCGGATTTCGCGCTCCCCGATACCGACGGGGCTACCGTGCGATTAGCCGACTTCCGGGGCCGTGAGGCCCTTGTGGTCGCCTTTATCTGTAACCACTGCCCCTTCGTTAAGCACATCGCCGATGAGCTGGCGCGCGTCGGCCACGACGCGTTGGATCGCGGCGCCGGCATGGTGGCGATCAACGCCAACGATATCGAGAACTATCCCGATGATGGCCCCGAGCGCATGGCCGAGGAGAAGGCCGCTCGTGGCTATCCCTTCCCGTATCTCCTGGACGCCGATCAATCCGTGGCCCACGCCTATGGCGCAACTTGTACGCCGGACTTCTTCGTCTTCGATCGGGATCTGTGCCTTGTCTACCGCGGGCGCTTCGATGACAGCTCCCCGGGCAAGGATACGCCGGTGACCGGTGACGCCTTGCGGCAGGCGCTCGATCAGGTGTTGAGCGGGCAGCCGGTGACCGTGGCGCAGCGACCGAGCCTGGGCTGCAATATCAAGTGGCGCCCTGGTAACGAGCCGGCCGCCTAGGTATACGCTGCCGGATACTCGCGCGCCCGCCGGGACCGATGGGCGTGCGCCGCCGGCGCCGTAACGCCCGACTGCCCAGCCACCACAGCGGTGCCGGCCAAACCGGCGCCGCGCGCGCGTCCATTGGCCAGGGCGCGTGCGAATCGTGCAGCGCCTCGCCCAGACCGGTTCGGGCCGGCGTCGAGGACGTCAGCGTTTTAGCCGTTGCGCCACGGCGTCCACTTGGGCCAGGGCCGCCGCCTCGTTATCGTCGGGGAGCTGGGGTCGGTCGCGCTCGCGATCGACGATGCAGAGAAAGCCCAGTGGCTCGTCGCCCGTAACGTGGAACTGATGCACCGTCTGCGGCGCGATGTAGACCACGTCATGGGGCGACAGTGCCTCGACGCGGTCCTGCAGGATGACCTCCCCCTGCCCGCGTAGGACCACCACCGAGTGCGGATGGTCGTGACGCTCCAGGGTCGAGTAGCCGCCGGGCTGGATCTCGAAGTAGCGGGTCACGAAGTTCAGGGCCTGCTCATGGTCGCCTTCGCCGAGCAGGGTCTGACGGGTGACGTCGCGGAAGTGCGTGCCGTCCGTCTTGTACTCGCGGACCGGCACGCCCTCCCAGCGGTAGCTGTGGGCATTGATGACCTTGGACTGGTCGCTGAACTCGCTCATGGTTGTGCCCCAATGGCCGCGATGAGATCGCGGGTCGCCGTCTTGATATCGCCGCTGGCGTAGAGACTGCCACCCAGTAGCAGAATGGTATCCAGCCCGTAGTGGTGCGCCCAAGCACCCGCCTGTGCGAGGTCGATGCCACCGGCCGGCGTGGGCATGGCGGGCTTAGCGATACCGCTGTCAGCGCGTAGCTGATGGTTAATGGCTTCGCATTCGCCCGGGGTGAGCCCGAAGCGGCTGCCGGTATTGGGATAGATCACGGCGTCGGCGCCGGCAAGCCGGAAGATATCGCCGAGCAGGATCTCGGGGGCGAAGCCATGGCCGGGTTGCAGATAGCCACCCGTTAGCGATGGATGGGCCATGACGGTGAGCCCGAGTTCCGCCTGCAGCCAGCGCGGGGCGTCGAGGCCCGTCAGCATGGGGCTGACTAGGACGGCGCGGCAGCCGGCGGCGCGCGCTTGCTCAGCGCGTTCGATCATGAGTGGCCAAGCGGCGGTGACGTTGGGCACGTAGAGGCTGGTGTCGCCGACGGCGTCGCGACAGCGGGGCACACGCTCGGCAAACGGGGCGTGCGCCTGATCGGTAATGCCGTGATCGTCCTTAATGATATCCATGCCGCCGCGCGCGAAGGCAGCGGCGCGCTCGGCAAGGCTAGCGGCCGATAGGCCGACGGGTTTAAGGGCAGTGGCGGCGAGGGCGCGGTCATGGACGCCGGTCAGCTCGCGCCACCCTTGGATGCCGTAGCGCGGCCCAGCGAGCGTCCGCAACAGGGAGCTTGGCCAGTCCACTGCCTTGATCCGGATGCCGCGCTTGAGCGAGATGTTGCCGAAAATGAGGTTGAGTGTCTGCGTTAGCTCGCCGGCCGCGAGGCTGGGGTGGAAGGCGATGATGGTCTGCCAGCGCCCGTTATCGATGGGCTCAAGGGCCTCAATCTCACCCGGTACCCAATCGTTGAGCGCTGCCGGGGTGGCCGCTGGCGGCAGCTCCACCGTTTGCTCGTAGGCGATGTCTTCGGCCTTGGCACGTGGCGCCTCGTCCGTCTCGGGGCTCAGCTCGTAGGTAACGCGCAGGCGCTCGCTCATGTCGGCGATTCTCCGGGGCCGGGGCGGACCGCGTCTAGCTAACGCGGGCGCCTTGGTCGGGTTGGGGCTGGTAGAGCGTGAGGATGCCTGCTGCCGTAATCAATAGGCTTCCGGCGACGGTAAGGAGTTTCGGTATCTCGCCCCAGACGAGCCAGCCAAGCAATGAGCTGTAGACCACCGCAACGTAGCTGAACGGCCCGATCCGGCCCGCCGGCGCGATGCTGTAGGCGCGCGTGAGTAGCAATTGGGCGCTGGTGGCCGACACCCCCATTAGAGCCAGCCATGCCAGGGCCGCCAGCGTCGGTGTCTGCCAGGCCCAGATCAGGGGGGTGGCACTGACGAGGGTGGCGAGGCTGCCGAAGTAGAACACGATCCGGGGGGCCGGCTCGGTGGCTCCCATGGCTCGGATGGCGACCTTGGCGCCGCCGGCGAGGGCGGCACCGATTAGACCAATCACCGCCGCTGGCGGGATGCCGGTCAGGCCCGGTTGCAGTATGAGTGCCACACCAACAAAGCCAACGGCGATAGCGACGAGTGTCGTCGGCGGCAGACGCTCGCCGAGCCATGCCAGCGCGATAAGCGGGATGAAAAATGGTGCCGTTAGCTTGAATAGCACCGCTTGGGCGAGCGGGATGCTGCTAATGGTGTAGAAGTAGCAATACATGGCGCCCACGCCGGCGATGGCGCGCAGTAGATGCAGGTGCAGGCGCCTTGTGACGAGAGCCCGAGGCCCGTGGCGCAGGGCGATGGGGGTAACGACCACCAACCCGAACAGGTTGCGGAAGAACACCAGCATCTCATTGGGTAGCTCCAGGGCGAGATGCTTGATGATCGCGGCCATGACCGCCAGTAAGGCCTCCGAGGCGAGGACGAAGGCGGCGCCCTGGAACAGTCGGGTACGCGCACTGAACGGCGATGCTGTCACGCCGCGAGCGGTCTCAGTCCGAGGTCGCGATCTGAATACGGTTGCCGCCGAGATGGCGAGCCGCGATGATCGCGCCTTCGGTGGCGTTGACGAGGCGCGCTGTGGTGTCGCCATGGTCCGGATAGGCAGCCAGGCCACCGGATACCGTAATGCCGCCACCATGGACGCTGAGCTCAGCGATGCGGCGACGCAGCGCCTCGGCCTGCCGCCACGCGCTGTCGCTGTCCGCCTCCGCTAAGAGCACGGCGAATCGTTCCCCCGAATAGCGGCAGGCGATATCGGACGGCCGCGATTGCTGCCGCAGGCAGTCGGCAATGGCCCGCAGCATGCGATCGCCCGCCTCGGGGCCGTAGCTGTCGTTAAAGGGGCCGAACTGATCGACATCGATCATCAGCAGGCTCAGTGGTGCCGTGTTAGAGCGACTACGAGCGATCTCGCGCCCTAGGTTCTCATGGAGATAGCCGCGGCTATAGAGCTCGGTGAGGGGATCGAAGATGCCGCTGTGACGTAGGCAGCGCTGCAAATACATGCCCGCCAGCACGAGGCCGGCACTGCGCGCGAGTAGTTCGCTGCGGCCATGGCGTTCCGCGCGCTCGGGGAACTCGCTCTCGCTACCGCTCCATACCCGCAGTTCGCCCATGGCCAAGCCGAAGCCGCCAATGGCAAAGACCTCGGCGCTGCCCGATGGGCCATCGCTGACCCGCCGGGTAATGCCCTCTGGCCCCTGGCTACCGACGCTCTGCCCGTACGGCCGGTTCCACTGCTGATCGAGATCCCAGACGCCCACGGTGGCCATGCCCGCGCCGCCCTCGACGGTACGGCACAGCGCGCCCTGGGTGCCGGGTAGTAGCTCGCGTGCCGCGCTGATGACGATCTCGACGGCATCGGACTCGGTGGGGGCGACGGCGAGCCCACCGAGCAGTTCCAAGACGCGGTCGAGGTCGACGTGACGCGCGGTAGCAGTCGTCTGATCCGCATGCCCGCCTGTTAGCGCCTCGATCCCCTCGCTTAGCTCACTGCTGAGCGAGCCTAGCTGCTTCGCCAGGTCCGCGTGTTGATTGAGCAGCTCACGCATCCTGGCGGTAATCTCAGAATCGGTTCGTGGGCGAGGCATGGCGAGCTCCATTAGACCGCTGTGGGCGTATCGTGGGCGGCTGCGGGGGCCGTATCAATCGGCTCCCGAGGCAAGATCTTGCTGCGCTAGCGCGATCAGTCGGCCGATAAAGGGCCAGACAACGAGGAGCTGAGTAAACAGAATGGCCGCGGAGCGCTGGCTTGCCGTCTGCGCGGCCGCCGGGATGCCCGCCAGCCGCATGATATCTCGCTCCAACTCACCAAGGGCGCGCTTGGGCATGATGCCATCGATATGGACCACGTTAACGCGGCGTCCCCAGTAGCTGGAGGGGACGTTGGCGAGCATAAAGGGCATGGCCTGGCTTTGGGTCATGTTGTTGAGGTCCACCGGTAAGTGGAGGGGCGGCAGCGGCGAGTTCGTCGGCGTTGTGATGATCTCCATGTGATGGCAGTCGGGCGGTACCTCGCCGGTGTACTCGTCCACGGCAAGTGATGCCATCTCGCTGTCGTGGATGCGGATGACGACGTCGGCATTGGTCTTCTGGAAGTCGATCCAGCGCCTGTAATCGGTCTCGCGTTGGTTCATCTCGCGATAGGCACTGTCGTGGTCGTAACCGCGCACCTGGGTATCGCGTTCGAGCTTCCAGCGCCATTTGACGTTCGAGTCCGTGTCGACGTAGATGCTGAAGTCCAGCGCGGGGAGTATCTCAGGGTAGAGCGCGTGCAGCCCCTCAACGATGACGACGGGGAAGGGCCGGAGCAGGCGCGGTGTGGCGAAGCGTCCCGTGCTGTGATCGTAGACCGGCACGGATACGGAGCGCCCCTCGCGCAGCCGATCCAGGTGCTGGCGCGCGAGATCGAGCTCGTTCGCGCGCGGATCCAGTGGTGAGCGACCGCTACGGCGGCGCTGATCGCGATCCTCCTTGTGGTAGCCGTCCAGACTAAAGGAGGTCACCAGCTCGGGGCCGAGCACACGGGCGATGCCGTCGCTATAGGTGGTCTTACCGCTGCCGCTGTCGCCGGACACGCCCACCAGGACAGGCCGGCGTAGACCGCCTAGCATGGCGCGAAGGTCGCGATTCGTGCCGGTCTCGGTCGGGTTGCCATCGCCCTGGTTCATGGGGCCCCCGTTAAACGTGCCCACGAGATTCTGGACGAAGCCGCGATCCTGTCAACTGCGTTGGCAGGGCAGAACGATGGGGCTGTTGGCAGCCTGCCGGTTGCTGGGATCGGTGCTATTCGCTCATCCCGGCGTCGAGGCGGCCCAAGCGGTATTGCCTCCCGTGGGGTGCGGCGTTAGTTTGCCGATATAACGATAAAGGAAGCGAGCATGCCAACCCCGATAACCGATCTCTGTGACGCTCATGGCGAGGCCGTTGAGGCGCTGGCCCCGATGTTTGTCGACTACGGTGGCTGTCGGCGTTTCGAGGGGCCAGCCACGACCGTTAGCTGCTTCGAGGATAACTCGCTGGTGCGTGATACTCTAGAAACGCCCGGTGACGGGGGTGTGCTCGTGGTGGACGGCGGCGGCTCGATGCGGTGTGCCCTGCTAGGGGACAATCTCGGCGAGATGGCCGTTAGCCATGGCTGGGCCGCCGTCCTGGTCTATGGCTGCGTGCGGGATAGCGTCGCGCTCTCGGGGCTTAATCTCGGGGTGCGCGCTCTGAATACGCATCCGCGCAAGAGCGTGAAGCGGGGTGCCGGCGAGCGCAATACGGCCGTCACCGTCGCCGGTGTGACCATTGAGCCGGGTAACTGGCTCTACGCGGATGAGGATGGTGTGATCTGTAGCCGTCAGCGCCTGTAGTAACGCTCGCGCTCGGGTGACTGTGGCTTAAGGGGAGGCATTATGGAGCGGCGGATTAGTGAACTGTTGGCGGTCAAGCGGGGTATCCATGCCCTTGGTCCGGATGACTCCGTGGCCGACGCGGTCCGCCTGATGAATCGCGAGAACATCGGTGCCGTTATGATCTTCGATCCCGAGGAGCGGCTCATGGGGATGTTCACGGAGCGCGATGTGCTTCGCCGGGTGATCGATGGTGGGCTCGACCATAAGGTAACCCGCCTGGAGGATGTGATGACCCGGCGTTTGGCTACCCTCACGCCCACGATGATCGTCGAGGAGGCGCTGCAGCTGGTGAATCAGGTCGGCTGCCGGCATCTCCCGGTCCTGGACGGCGAGCGCGTTCTGGGGATGATCTCGATCCGCGATCTGACCAATACGCTCGTTGAGGCGCGCGACGCCGAGATCAGCGAGCTCACCGAGTATATATCGGGCGGCTATGGGCACTAAGCAAGACAGCGCCGTTCGACTGGATCTGTGGCTGTGGGCGGCGCGCTTTTTCAAGACCCGCCGGCTAGCGGCGGATGCCATTAAGGGCGGCAAGGTCACCGTGAACGGCGCGAAGGGCAAGCCCGCCAAGGAGGTACGCGCGGGCCAGCGGATCGCCGTCACCAAAGAGGCCTATGAGTTCGTGGTGCATGTCGAGGCCGTCGCGGACAAGCGCGGTCCGGCGTCCGAGGCGCAGCAGCTGTACACGGAGACGCCGGAGAGCGTCGAGCGCCGGGAGCAGGTGCGTGCCCAGAAGCGCTCGGTCCACGCGGCCATGCCGCATATGGACCACCGCCCCGATCGGCGGGATCGCCGCCGGCTGGCGCGGTTTAAGCGCGAGCGCGACTGAGCGGCGCCGAGTCCGTCTGCCTAGGAGGCCGAGGGCGTATCGGCGGGCGATGCCGAGGTGCCGCGCTCGGCCAGGAATTCCCTGAGGATCGGGGCCGTATGGCCGGCGTCGCCGGCGGCCACGGTTTCGGGTGTCCCCGTAGCGACGCACTGTCCCCCGCTCGCGCCGCCTTCCGGCCCCATGTCGATGACCCAATCGGCCTCCGCGACGATATCCAGGTTGTGCTCGATAACCACAACGGTGTTGCCATCGTCCACCAGCCGATGGAGCACGCGCGCTAGCTTGTCGACATCGGCCATGTGCAGCCCGACCGTTGGCTCGTCGAGGACGTACAGCGTATGCGGCGTCGGCCGGCGGCTGCGCGGGCGCGCCTTGGCCAGTTCGGTGACTAGCTTCAGCCGTTGCGCCTCACCGCCGGACAGGGTCGGGCTTTGTTGGCCCAGGGTGAGATAGCCGAGTCCCGTGTCCTGGAGTAGCTGAAGTGGGTGCTGGATCTTGGGGTGGGCACTGAATAGCGCCACGGCCTCGTCGACGCTCATCAGCAGGATGTCGCCAATGGAGTAGCCCCGCCACTGAACCGCTAGTGTCTCCGGGGTAAAGCGTTGCCCGTGGCACTCGTCGCAGGGCGTAGTGACGTCGGGCAGGAAGTTCATCTCGATGCGCTGACGGCCCTGGCCGTCGCATGCCGGGCAGCGCCCCTCCTTGGTATTGAACGAGAATCGGCTCGCGCCGTAGCCGCGGACGGTCGCCTCTTCCGTCTGCGCGAAGAGCTCGCGAATGGCGTCCCAGAACCCGACGTAGGTCGCCGGGCAGGAACGTGGTGTCTTGCCGATGGGGCTCTGGTCGACCTCCAGGACCCGGTCGATGCCCTCGTAGCCGACTAGCTGCTCGCAGCCGTACCAGGAGCTCGCCGCGCCGTCGAGGCGCGTGTTGAGGTTATGGTAGAGCACGTCGCGCACGAGTGTGGATTTCCCTGAGCCTGAGACGCCGGTTACGGCGATGAGCTGGTTCAGTGGTAACCGGACATCGGTGTAGCGCAGGTTGTGCCGATAGGCGCCAACGATGCGAAGCGGCGTGGTGTCGCCGTCGTATCGCCGGGTACCGCGCAAGGGGTGCGCCAGGGGCGCATTGAGATGGCGTCCCGTGATGGAGTTCGGGTTGGCGGTGAGCTCATCGACGGTGCCGGCGGCTACCACACGACCGCCCTGCACGCCGGCCCCCGGGCCGAGGTCGATGACGTGCTCGGCGCGCCGGATCGTGTCCTCGTCGTGCTCGACCACGACGATGGTATTGCCCTTGCCTTCAAGACGACCGAGCGTGTCCAGGAGCATGCGGTTATCGCGTGGATGCAGACCGATGGTGGGCTCGTCCATGACGTAACAAACACCCTGCAGATTGGAGCCGAGCTGAGCGGCCAGACGGATGCGCTGGGCCTCGCCGCCGGACAGCGTTGGCGCCCCGCGATCGAGGGTCAGGTAGGCCAAGCCTACCTCTGCGAGAAAGGCGAGACGGTTACGGATCTCGGGCAGGATGTCGCGCGCGACGGCCGCCTGGCGCTCGTCGAGCTCCAGGCTGTCGAAGGTCGCAGCGGCGTCGCTAACGGATTGGGCGGTGTAGTCGCCGATGGACCAGCCGCGGAAACCGACCGCGAGCGCCACGCGGTTGAGGCGCTGGCCATCACAGCTTGGGCAAAGCGTGGGATCGGTCTCCGCCGTTGCCTGCCATTGAGCCTCCTCGCCCGTGACCTCGGCGTCGAAGTCGGCCAGTACCTCGCCGGTGCCGTAGCATTCGGGGCACCAGCCGTGCTTGCTGTTGTACGAGAACAGCCTCGGGTCCAGCGCCTCAAAGCTGCGCCCGCATCCCGGGCAGGCCCGCTCGGTGGAGAACAGCGTCTCGCCCGAGGCGCCGCTCACTCGAATGGTGCCCTTACCGTAGCTGAGCGCTTGGGACAGGGCGTTATGGAGGGGGCGCTCGCTGTCCGGGGTTACGCTGACCTGGGCGACGGGCAGATCGATGCTGTGCTCGCGGAAGCGGTCGAGTGTCGGCCAGTCAGCGGTCGGTTGGTCAACGCCGTCCACACGTAAGCTCTCAAAGCCCTTGCCGGCGGCCCATTGGGCGAGCTCGTTGTAGATGCCTTTGCGCGCGATGACCATAGGCGCCAGTAGCCGGACGCTCTCGCCGCGGTAGTCGCTGATCAGCTGCGCCAGGATGGCCTCGCTGGTCTGCTCCCGGATCGGGATGCGGCAGTCCGGGCAATGCTGGGTCCCCAACTGGACGAATAATAGCCGCAGGAAGTGGTAGATCTCCGTCATGGTCGCGACGGTGCTTTTGCGGCCGCCGCGGCTGGTGCGCTGCTCGATGGCGACCGTTGGGGGGATGCCGTCGATGGCGTCGACATCGGGGCGTGTCGCCGGCTGTACGAGCTGGCGGGCGTAGGCGTTGAGTGATTCCAGGTAGCGGCGCTGGCCCTCGTTGAACAGGATGTCGAAGGCTACCGTGCTCTTGCCCGAGCCGGAGATGCCGGTAACCACGGTGAGCCGGTTGCGCGGTATCTCGACGTCGATGGCCTTGAGGTTGTGCTCGCGGGCCTGGTGGATCCGGATGGCGTCGCTGGCCTGATAGGACGCCGGCGTCTCGGCCACCTGCGGTGCCGGCGAGGGTCGTTGGCGCGGGGCGCTGTACGCCGCCAGCGCTCGCCCCGTTGGGCTGTCCTGGCGGGCGACGTTGGTCGGCGTGTCGGCCGCCAGTAGCTCACCACCGGCATCGCCGCCCTCGGGGCCGAGGTCTACCAGCCAGTCGGCGGCCTGCATGATATCCAGGTTGTGCTCGATGACGATGACGCTGTGCCCCGCGGTAATGAGCCGGCGCAGGGCGTCGATCAGGACCGCGACGTCGCGGAAGTGCAGGCCGGTGGTGGGCTCGTCGAACAGGAACAGAAGCCGCTCCTGGTCCCGGCGTCGTCGTCCGGCCTTGGCGAGGTAGCCGGCGAGCTTGAGTCGCTGGGCCTCGCCGCCCGATAGGGTGGGCACGGACTGGCCGAGGCGAAGGTACCCGAGGCCCACCCCCGCCAGGGGCTCGAGTGCACGCTGGACGGCCGGGTAATCGGCGAAGAACCGCGTGGCCTCGGTGACGGTTAGGGCCAGGACATCGGCGATGGAACGGGGATGATCATCGACGCCCCGCGAGGGCGGCAGGGTGACCTCCAGGATCGCATCGCGGAACCGACGCCCGTCGCAGTCCGAGCAGCGGAGGTAGACATCCGAGAGGAACTGCATCTCGATGTGCTCGAAGCCGTTGCCGCCGCAGGTGGGGCAACGCCCTTGGCCGCTGTTAAAGCTGAAGGTGCCCACGGTGTAGCCGCGCTCGCGGGCCAGCGGCTCTTTGACGAACGCCTTGCGGATGGCATCGAAGGCGCCGACGTAGCTCGCCGGATTCGAGCGGGTGCTCTTGCCGATGGGCGCTTGATCGATGAGGACTGTGTCATCGATCTGCTCGTGGCCCTCGATGGCATCGTGGTCGCCCGGTTGCTCGGTGGGATGACCGCGCTGCTGGCAGATGCCCCGGTGGAGGCTGTCCACCATGAGCGTCGACTTCCCGGAGCCAGACACGCCGCTGACGACCACCAGGCGGTTGAGCGGTAGCGCCACGTCCAGGTTCCGCAGGTTGTGGGCACGGGCGCCCCGGATGGTTAGCCACTCCGTTGGCGGCTCCTGGGGCGCCTCGGCGCTAGTCGGGGCAACCCGACGTCGGCCGGCCAGGTAGTCACTGGTCAGTGAATCGTTGGCGTCGAGCAGTGCCTGGGGTGGGCCGTCAAAGACGATTTGACCGCCGTGCTCGCCGGGCCCGGGGCCGATGTCGATGACGCGATCGGCGGCGAGCATGACCTGGGGGTCGTGCTCGACGACGAGGAGGGTGTTACCGGCGTCGCGTAGGCGCAGCATGACCTCGATGATTCGGTCCATGTCCCTGGCATGGAGGCCGATGCTGGGCTCATCGAGGACGAACAGCGTGTTCACGAGCGAGGTCCCGAGGGCGGTGGTGAGGTTGATCCGTTGGACCTCGCCCCCGGATAGGGTCCGCGATTGGCGGTCCAGGGTCAGATACCCCAGGCCGACCTGGTTGAGGTATTGCAGGCGGCCGCGAATGCCGTCCAGCAGCAGCGACGCGGCATCGTCCAGCGGCGCCGGTAGGTCGATGCGGTCGAACAGGCTCGCGGTCTTCGCGAGCGGCAATTGCATGATGTCGTGGAGGCTCAGGCCAGGCAGCGTGCGCAGTCGCTCGTCGGGCAGCTGGGCGCCATGGGGATAGGCGCGCTCCGCGGGGCCCAGCACCACGTCCGCGTCCTCGCGGCTGCCCAGGCGCCAGCACAGGGCCTCGGTTTGTAGGCGCGCGCCGTGGCATTGCGGGCAGAGGTCGTAGCTGCGATAGCGCGATAGCAGCACCCGGACGTGCATCTTGTAGCTCTTGCGCTCGAGCCAGTCGAAGTAGCGCTGGACGCCGTACCAGCGGCCGCTGCGCCAGCTACCTTCGCCCTCGAGGACCCAACGCCGGTCGGCCTCGGGTAGATCGCGCCATGGGATGTCGGTGGCGACACCGCGCGAGCGCGCATGCCACATGAGATCGTCGTGGCAGGCCGTTGACTGGCCGCTTTGCCACGGTCGGATGGCGCCCTCGGCGAGGGACAGACGGTGGTCGGGAATGACCCGGTTGTAATCGATGCCCATCACGCGCCCGAAGCCGCGGCAGTGGTCACAGGCCCCCATGGGCGAGTTAAAGGAGAACAGGTTGGGGACCGGATCGCGGTAGTGGCTATCGCAGTCGGCGCAATGCAGGTCCGAGGAGAAGTAGTGGGTGGTCTCGGGTTCGCGCTCGGCATCGAGGATTTGCACCTCCACCTGGCCTCGGCCGGCGTGCAGGGCCGCCTCCAGGGCCTCGATCAGGCGCTCGCGGCGCTCCGGCTCGATGCGAAGCCGATCCTGCGTCACGGCGACCTCGGTCGCGCTGACGGCGGTTACCCGGGTGTAGCCCTGACCGGCGAGTAGCTCGGCCAGTCCGTCGGTGGTGGTGTTGGGGGGAACCGCGAGGCGGAATCGGACGATGGCGCGGCGGCCCTCGGCACGCTCCAGCAGCCGGGCGTTGATGCCGTCGGGGGTGTCGCGCTCGACGCGGCGACCACAGTCTCGGCAGTAGAGCGTGGCGGCACGGGCGAACAGCAGCTTGAGGTGGTCGTTGAGCTCGGTCATAGTGCCGACCGTCGACCGAGACGTCCTTACGGGGTTGGTCTGATCGATGGCGATCGCCGGCGGAATGCCCTCGATGCGGTCCGCGGCGGCGCGGTCCATGCGGTCGAGGAACTGGCGAGCATAGGGCGAAAACGTCTCGACGTAGCGCCGTTGCCCTTCGGCATAGATGGTGTCGAAGGCGAGCGACGATTTGCCGGATCCAGACACGCCCGTTAGGACCACCAGCTGACCGGGCTCGATGTCGAGGTCAAGATCGCGGAGGTTGTTCTGGCGGGCACCACGAATACGGATGCTACTGCTGCTCATAAGGGGTCGCCTGGATCGCGGGACGGGCGTTGGCGCGCCGGGTGGCTCCACGGGGCGCGCCGATCACATCGTGGTAGTGTAACGTGGCGCACTTAGTTAGGGACGTGGTAGGGAGTCAGGAATGATTCGATATCGCCCACGCGTCGGCGCCCGAGTGCGGTGCGCCGTGGCCATTATCGCGCTCGTGGCGTCGGCCGCCTCGATCGCCGCCGAGCCGGAGGATGGCAACAACGAGCCAACGGCGAATCGCTCACGGCTAGCGCAGGCCTGGGGGCTGGCGGGCAGTGCGGAGGATGAGTCCTTCGTGTTCAAGCGCTATAGGGCGAATTATATCCTGCCGGTGTCGTACCGCGCCGACCCTGGATCCGGGCTGGATGGAACCAGCGACAATACGGAGCTGGCGTTCCAGATCAGCCTCAAGACGCGCCTGTCGGACGGATTGATCCTGCCGAAGGGGGCGTTGTGGTTCGGCTATACCCAGCTCAGCTATTGGCAGGCCTACAACGAATCGTCGCCGTTTCGCGAATCCAACTTCGAGCCCGAGCTGCGCTATGCCTATGAGCTTGATGGCTCGCTATGGGGGTGGCGCCCGCGTTTTCTCAGCCTGGGGGTGGTCCACGAGTCCAACGGCCGTGGCGGTGCGGAGTCGCGCAGCTGGGACCGTGTCACCGCTGGTGTGGCCGCAGAGCGTGGGCGTTTAACGCTAGAGGCTCGCGGTTGGTGGCGCGTAAGCACCTACGAAGAATTCGATGAGAATCCCAATATAACCGAGCGAGTGGGCCGCGGTGAGTTCCGCGCTCACTATGCCATGGAGGGGCATGCGCTGGATCTGCTCCTTCGGACCAACCTGGAGCCCGGGGAGCCCGGCGGCGCGGTTCAGGTTGGTTACGCCTTCCCGTTGAGTGCCCCGTTACGGGGGTATGTGCGTGCCTTCCACGGGTACGGCGATACCCTCATCGACTACGATGAGGAGACCACGCGGGTCGGGTTGGGCGTATTGCTCGGCCAGTGGTGAGCCCTCGTCAGCGATGGATGACCCCTAGTCGCCCGGCTCGTGGGTAGTTGTTACAGGGATGCGCTCGGCCGGTCCAGCGAATTCGAATAACCGACGCGCCATGGCGGTGAGGTGATTCGGGTCACCTGTGGTCAATAGCTCGATCGGCGCGGTGGCGGGTGCGGGCGGTACGCTCGTGCGCTGCAGGATCTGACGGGCGACGGCCTCGCCGGTGTCGACGAAATGGACGGCGCCTCGCGCGACCTCGGATAACATGCTGCGCAGCAGCGGGAAATGCGTGCAGCCGAGTACGACGGTATCCGCCCCCGCGGCGATGACCGTCTCCAGGTGCCGGCGACAGGCCTGCCTGACCGCTTGGCCGTCCCAGTCGCCTGACTCGGCGTAAGCCACGAGGTCGCCGCAGGGTTCGACCAGGACGCGTGTATCCCGGCTATGGCGAGCCAGAAGCCCAGCAAAGCGTTGGCTTGCAAGGGTGCCGTCGGTGGCGAACACCGCAATGGTGCCCGTGTTGGTGGCACGGGCGGCCGGCTTGACTGCGGGTTCCATGCCGATGATCGGCAGCGACCAGGCGGCACGGAGGCTATCCGCGGCGGCTGCGGTTGCCGTGTTGCACGCGATCACGAGGGCTTGAGCGCCGCGCTGAGCCAGTAAGGTCGCGATAGCCGCGCTGCGTTGCCGCAATGCCGCGTCCGTTCGCGGGCCATAGGGGGCATAGCCGGCATCCGATAGATACAGCACGGGGGCATTAGGGTTAAGACGTCTAAGGGCGCGCACGACGGACAGCCCGCCGACCCCGGAGTCGAAAACGCCGATGGTGGCCCGGCTCGTCGATGCGCCACCGCTGGTTGCTCCGGGTTGCCCGCTCATCGTGCGCCGGCCCTGTTGCGAGTCGCCATAGGCTACAGGAGCGCAGCGGCCACCGCGACGGGGCTAGTTGCGCGGCTAGTCTTCGGTCAGACCCGTCAACAGGTCGTCCCGCAGGCTGGCTGACAGGGGTGCTTGGCCCTTGAGCCAGATGCCGAAGTAGGTTCGCGCGAACTCGGCGCCTGACAGCGTTATCAGGGTCTGCCCGTTGAGTCGCAACGTCGTGCCCTCGCCGGGCCGATAGGTCATGGTGTAACGGTCACCCGCTTCGACCGGGCGGTAGGTTTGATGCCAACGCCGAAGCTGGGCCTCGCTGGCCCGCATGGCCTGGCCCGAGAGCTGATCCTTTAGGACCTTCATGGAGGCCTTAACGATGTCGTCAGCGCTGATATCGTAGAAATATTCGATCTCCAGCCGCCGCGGCGTCTCGGCGTCCAGTACCGCGTCGCGGGGCGTCCCCTCCGGTACGTACAGGCCGACGGCGCAGACCGTGAATATCAAGCGGTACTTGGTCACACCGGTACCGGCAAGCCGCAGCTCGGTGTCGTCGACCTGAACGCGTTCACTGAACTCGGCGCCGGCCTGGGTGACCGTCTCAGCCGCCGCGGCGAGCGTGACCGCGCACAGCAGCGGGATCGCGGCGACCATGCGAAGATGAGCCATCACGAGTTATCTCCTTGACGTTGGAAGAATAGTGTTACCTCGCCGACCTCAAAGCCGAATTTTGTGACGCTGGCGCGATTGATCATCACGCGGTCGTTGATCTGATACATCCAGTCGTTGAAGGTCAGATCGTACGTGTTGCCATCCACGTCCAGACGCAGCTGATACCGCCAGTTCAGGGCATTGCCGTACTGTTCGCCGGTGGCGACGCCAATGATGTCCTCGGCTCGGCCTCGGTAGCTGTGCTCGCCGGTGCGGCGAATCCGCCAAACGCGCTGGTCGGTCTCGCCATCGGCGTAGCGGAAATCCTCCTCGAGGACGAAGACGTCGCCGTCTCGATAGCCGTCGATCGTCACCTCGAAGCGGCGCTTCACTTTGCCGTTGCGGCCCTGGAAGATGCCCCAGGCCTCGGTCTTGCCAGCGAAGAATTCCTCGATCCGAAACTCAGGCTTGGTGCCCTGATAGTCCCGGGGCTGCACCCCGCCGCAGCCGGCGAGTAGGGTGCCTAGTAAGATCACCGGTATAAGGCGCTGCCAGAATCGCATGTCGGCTCCGTGCTCTGTCTGCCTATGCTTTAGTATACTGCGGTGGATAAATGGTTCCCGATAGGATGGCGGGCATGAGCGATGAGCATGAACTGGAACGGTTGACGCAACAGGCGCCGGTGGTGGTGTTCCACTCCCCGGTAACGGATCTGGCGGGTATCGACGACGCGCTGATTGAGGCGGGTGTCGATTGGACGCGCGTCGAACTCGGCATGGGGAGTGCATCGAATCGAGCGCTCTTCCATGGCTTGCAGGCGATGACGGGGCGGCAAAGCCTGCCTCAGCTCTTCGTCGACGGCCGCTTCGTTGGTGGTATCGAGGCCTTGCCGGTATGCCTAGGTGGTAGTGCTGCCCCGCCGCCGTCGGCCGCCTGGATGGGGTATCTGGGACTGCTGCCGTTCCTGATCGGCATGACGGGTCTGTGGGTCGATGCGCCGGGTAGTGGCACATGGTTGGCAGCTTACGGCGCCGTTATCCTGTCGTTCGTTGGGGCTATGCACTGGGGCAGTGCCGCGCGTGCAGGCAGCTACGCGGCTAAGCCGTATGTGTTGAGTGTGCTACCGGCGCTCATCGGGTGGGTGGCCCTGCTACTCCCCCAGGCCCTCGGGTTGGGCCTGATGGGCGGGGCATTCCTGTTGTGGCGATGGGTGGAGTATCGGCTTCTGGATCGGGGTCAGCCCGGCTGGCTGGCCCGCATGCGGGGTCGGCTGACGCTGGGTGCCGCCCTGAGCCTACTCGTCGGCGCGGCGGCCATCCCGTATTGGTAGCGGCGTGAGGTCAGACGCCGTCGGCTCGCGCCAGGATGTCGCTATCCTCGTCGAGGAGCTCGATGAGCGCATCCTGGAGGTGTTGCTGTTGCTCGGTATCGAGCGGTTGGTTATCGGCGTTGGTCACGAAGAAGACGTCGTCGGCGCGCTCACCGAGGGTGGTGACCTTGGCGTTCTGCAGACGGATGCCGCAACGGGCGAAGGTGTAGCCGACCTGCGCGAGTAGACCCGGCTGATCGCCCGTCATCAGTTCCATGGCGGTGCGCTGATTGGGCTCGTCGTGGGTAAAGGTCACCCGAGTGGGCGTGTTGAAGTGACGCAGCTGGCGCGGCAGGGCCCGGCGCGATAGCGCCGGTAGCCGGTCCGTTTGAGCCAGCGCGCCGGTCAGGTGCTCGACGAGCTGTTGGCGGCGTTCGTCACCGCTGATGGGGCAATCGCCGTCCTCGAGCACCTGGTAGCTGTCCATGGTGTAGCCGTTGTCGGTGGTAATGATGCGGGCGTCTTGGATATTGAGCTCTTGCTGGTCCAGCGCCGATACTGTCAGGGCGAAGAGGTTTTCGCGGTCGCGCGTGTAGACGAAGACCTCGCTGCCACCCCGGTTGCTATGCGGCTCGATGAGCACCAGGGGGTGGCCGGGCGAGCCCCTGTGGACGTAGATCGCCTGCGTGTGCCAGGCGATCTCCTCGGCGCCATAGCGCAGGAAGTAATCCGGCGGTAGCTGGCGCCAGACGGATCGCACCTGCATGTGGTGCAGGCCCCGGTCATGTAGCAGTCGGCGAGCTCGCGTCTGGGTCTCGTGGATGAGCTGGTCCTGGTCGATGGGGTTGCCAAGCCCGCGCCTAATGGCCCGTTTGGTTACCTGGTAGAGCTCACGCAGGAGGGCGGCGCGCCAGCTGTTCCAGAGTTTGGGGTCGGTGCCCCGGATGTCGGCTACGGTGAGTAGGTACAGATAATCGAGATGCTGGAGATCGCCCACCTGGCGGGCGAATTCATTGATGACCTGGGGGTCGGAGATGTCCTTGCGCTGGGCGGTCATGGACATTAGTAGGTGGTGGCGGACCAGCCATGCCACCAGCCGGCTATCATAGCGCGACAGCCCGTGGTGGCTGCAGAACTCATAGGCATCGGCCTCACCGAGAACGGAATGGTCGCCGCCTCGTCCCTTGGCTATATCATGGAATAGGCCGGCAAGGTAGAGCAGCTCGGGCTTGGGGATGCGCCGCATGATCTCGCTGCACAGCGGGAACTCGTGGCTGTGTTCGGGAACCGCGAAGCGCCGGAGGTTGCGGACGACCATTAGGGTGTGGCTGTCCACGGTGTAGACGTGGAACAGATCGTACTGCATGCGTCCCGTGATCGCGCCGAAGGCCGGTATATAGCGCCCCAACAGGCCATAGGCGTGCATGCGCTGGAGCTCCTGGGTGATGCCCGAGGGTTGGCGCATGATCTCCATGAACAGGCTTCGGCAACGCAGATCGCTGCGGAAGCGTTCGCCGATGCGGTGACGGTTTTCACGAACCAGCCGGATGGTCGAGGCCCGTACGCCCTTGATCCCGGGGCGCTGCTGGATGATGAGAAAGAGCTCCAACAGGGCGAACGGGTAGCGTTGGAAGATACCGCTGTCGGTAACCTCGACAAAGCCGCGTTTCAGCTGGAAGCGCTTGTTGATGGGGGTCGGTTCGTCGTCGAGATCGGCGTAGAGGATGGCCTCCTGGTAGAGCTGGAGCAGCATCTCGTTGAGCCGGTTCAACCGCATGATCGTGCGGTAGTAGCGCTGCATGAACTGCTCGACGGCCAGGGTGTGCTCGTTGTCGCTGTAGCCGAACTGATTGGCCAGGCTCGTCTGGAGGTCGAAGAGGAGACGGTCCTCGCGCCGCCCCGAACTCGCATGGAGGGCGAAGCGTACGTCCCAGAGGAAGTACTGCCCTTGCATGAGCTCCTCGTACTCGGCCTCGGTGAGGAAGCCGATGTCGACGAGATCATGGAGGGTCTCGGCGTTGAAGTGGCGTTTCGCGACCCAGCCCACCATGTGGATATCGCGCAGGCCGCCCGGGCTCTCCTTGATGTTGGGCTCGATGTTGTAGGCGGTGTCGTGATAGCGCCGGTGGCGGGCGAGCTGTTCCTCCCATTTGGCCTCAAAGAAGGCCCGACTGGGCCAGACGATGCTCGGGGCGGTGGCGTCTTCCATGCGTTCGTAGAGCCCGACCGCGCCGGCCAGGCAACGCGACTCAACGAGGTTGGTGATAACGGTAACGTCGCGCTGCGCCTCGGCGATGCAGTCGGCGATGGTGCGCACGCTATGCCCCACCTCAAGGCCGACGTCCCAGAGCAGCATGACGAACTGCTCGAGGCGTTCACTGAGGCGTTCGTCGGTATTGTCGGGCAGCAGCACCATGACGTCGGTATCCGACCCGGGGTGCAGTTCACCGCGTCCATAGCCGCCGACGGCGACCAGGCAGGCCTGCCAGGCAGCGTCACCCAGGCAGTGGTGCCACAGGCGAATCACGACGGCGTCCACGAGTTGGGCGCGCAGCGGTACCAGCCGGGAGGCGGGGGTGCCCTCGGCGAAACGAGCGCTCAGGGTTTCGTCCGCCTCAGCCAGCGCCTGGCGTAACAGTGGCCGCGGGTTCTCGCCAGCGCCTAAGGCCTTGTCGATGGCATTGAGATCGAGCAGTTGGCGGTCGTCGCGCAAGGGCTCAGGGGTCATCAGCGGAGCCTTATTCAGTCGCTGTAGGCATCGCTGTGGGTGAGCACCTCATAGCCGGTGGGGGTAACAGCGATGGTGTGCTCCCATTGCGCGGACAGGCTGTGATCGCGAGTGACTACCGTCCATTGGTCCTTAAGGACCTTGGTGTCCTTGCGGCCGGCATTGATCATGGGCTCGATGGTGAAGGTCATACCCTCGGCGAGCTCCATGCCTTCGCCGGGCGTGCCGTAGTGCAGCACCTGCGGATCCTCGTGGAAGCCCGTGCCGACACCGTGGCCGCAGTATTCGCGGACCACGGAACTGCCTTCACCCTCGGCCAGGCTCTGGATGGCGTGCCCGATATCCCCCAAGGTCGCGCCGGGGCGTACCTGCTCGATGCCGGCCCACAGCGCGCGCCATGATAGCTCGCAGATCCGTCGGCCCTGGATGGTCGGTTGCCCGACCTGGAACATGCGGCTGGTATCGCCGTGATAACCCTCGTGGATAACGGTTACGTCGATGTTGACGATATCGCCTTTACGCAGCCGCTTCGATCCGGGAATGCCGTGGCAGATGACATGGTTGACGGAGGTGCAAACGGACTTGGGAAACCCAGCGTAGTTGAGTGGCGCGGGGATGCAGTTGAGCTCGTTGACGATGTAGTCGTGACAGATCGCATCCAGCGCTGCCGTCGTCACACCGGGGACGACCTCGGGGGTGATGCGGTCGAGGACGGCAGCGGCGCGGCGGCCGGCCTCGCGCATTCGCTCGATCTCATCTGCGCTTTTGATCGTGACAGCCATGAGGCACCTGGGGCTGCCCACGCCACTCCCCAATTAGTGGGTCGCGGCGGTGGTCGTAAATTGTGGGGCGAGCCGCGGCATGTTATAAAGCCCGCGCCTTAAGGGCAATGGCGATCTGGTTCGGCTCGCCATTTGTACTAACGCGCTGGCGACGGCCAGCTTATTAATCCGCACATGCATCGGCACGTGCGACCGGGTGCCCCGTCTGTCGTTAGGCGGTGGGGTTGTCGCATGAGGATGCATGGAGGCCCAACCCGACGGGAGAAACAACGATGGCTAAGATAACGATGCGCCAGATGCTCGAAGCCGGCGTTCACTTCGGGCACCAGACCCGCTACTGGGATCCGAGGATGAAGAAGTACGTCTTTGGCGAGCGCAATAAGATCCATATCATTAACCTTGAGAAGACCCTGCCGCTGTACGAAGACGCCCTGAACTACCTGGGTCGGCTGATCGGCAATGGTGGACGGGTACTGTTCGTCGGTACCAAGCGCTCGGCGCAAGATGCCATCCGTGAGGAGGCCGTGCGCTGCCGCATGCCCTATGTGAACCACCGCTGGCTGGGCGGCATGCTGACCAACTTCCGGACGGTTAAGGGGTCTATTAAGCGCTACAAGGATCTCCAGCAGCAGGAGCAGGACGGTACCTTCGACAAACTCGGCAAGCGTGAGGTCCTGGCTCTGCGCCGCGAGATGGAGAAGCTTGAGCGTAGCTTTGGCGGCATCGTCGACATGGAGTCGCTACCCGATGCGCTGTTCATCATCGACACCGGCTTTGAGAACATCGCCGTCAAGGAGGCGAACAAGCTGGGGATCCCGGTGGTAGCCGTGGTTGATACCAATAATTCGCCGCGCGAGATCGATTACCCCGTTCCGGGTAATGACGACGCCTATCGCGCGATTCGGCTGTATCTGCAGGGCGCAGCCGACGCCATTAATGATGCCCGCATGGCGCAGGCCCAGGGAACGACGGGTGATGATGAGTTCGTCGAGGTCAATGAGCCGGCCGAGACGGCGAGCGCCGATAGCGAGGCAGAGAGCGCCGGGACCGAGTAGCTCCCGGCCGCTCGCTCATTCCTTGATACGACAAGAGGTGACAGTCGATGGCGATTTCCGCTGATCAGGTCAAGGACCTGCGCGCGCGCACGGGCGCAGGCATGATGGAGTGCAAAAAGGCCTTGCAAGAGGCTGAGGGTGATATCGAGGCGGCCATTGATGTCATGCGCCGCCGCGGTCTGGCCAAGGCCGATAAGAAGGCCGGCCGGGTGGCCGCCGAGGGCGTAATCGTGGCCAGCGTCGCCGATGATGCCCAGCAAGGGGTGGTCGTCGAGGTGAACGCGGAGACCGATTTCGTCGCCGGCAGCGATGACTTCTTGGGTTTCGCGCGCCGCATCGCCGATCTGGTGCTCGAGCACCATCCGGATGATGTCGATACGTTGATGGGCCTGCCCTACCAGAGTGAGGGCGGTGACGACGTCGAGACGGCGCAAAAGGAGCTCATCGCCCGCATCGGTGAGAACGTTCAGATTCGACGTTTTGAGCGCTACGCCACGAATGGGGCGGTGGCGACCTATCTCCATGGCAGCCGTATTGGGGTGATGATCGACGTCGAAGGCGGCGACGCCACACTGGCGCGTGATCTAGCGATGCATGTGGCGGCCAGCGAGCCGATGTGCGTCTCCAAGGACGAGGTCGACAGCGAAACCCTCGAGCGCGAGCGCAAGGTGCTGGTGGAGCAGGCTCAGGATTCGGGTAAGCCCGATGAGATCATCCAGAAGATGGTCGAGGGGCGGCTTAATAAGTGGCTCGCTGAGGTCACGTTGCTGGGCCAGCCCTTCGTAAAGGACCCGGATCAGACCGTCGAGGAGTTGCTCCAGTCCAAAGGGGCGCGCGTCAACCGCTTTACGCGCTTCGCCGTCGGTGAAGGCAAGGAGAAGAAGGAGGAGAACTTCGCCGAGGAGGTCGCCGCCCAGGTTAAGGATTCCTGAGTTCGCGTTGGCGTGAGGATCGCTGCGTAGGCCCGCGGACGGGAGAATCGGATGACTGAGCCAACCCCGCGCTATCGGCGCGTCTTGCTCAAACTTAGTGGCGAGGCCCTGCTGGGCGATGTGGAATATGGGATCGACCCCGAGGTGCTGCATCGCCTGGCTTCCGAGATCAGGAGCCTGATTGAGCGCGAGGTTGAAGTCGCTCTCGTGATCGGCGGTGGTAATATCTTTCGCGGAGCGGGATTGGCGGCTGCCGGCATGGATCGGGTAAGCGCCGATCACATGGGTATGCTGGCAACCGTCATGAACGCCCTCGCGCTGCAGGATGCGCTGGAGCGCGAGGGCGTTTTCACGCGGGTCATGTCGGCGATCCAGATCAACCAGGTCTGTGAGGACTACATCCGTCGACGCGCGATTCGACACCTCGAGAAGGGGCGGGCGGTCATCTTCGCCGCCGGCACGGGGAATCCGTTCTTTACAACCGACTCAGCGGCCAGTCTGCGAGCGGTTGAGGTCGGCGCCGATGTCGTTCTGAAAGGCACCAAGGTGGATGGGGTCTATTCCTCCGATCCGGTCAATGATCCCCAGGCGACGCGCTATCGACGGTTAACCTACGATCAGGTGCTCGATAGTCGGCTTGGCGTGATGGATGCCACGGCGATCGTGCTTTGCCGTGATGAGAACATGCCGATTATGGTCTTCGACGTCACACGGCCGGGATGTCTGGCGGATGCCGTGGACGGCCAAGATATCGGCACGATGGTGGAGCGAGGCTGAGGATGCTCGACGAGATACAGGACGACGCGGCCCAGCGCATGGGCAAGACAATCGAGACCTTCTCCCAGGATCTGCGCAAGATTCGGACGGGGCGCGCCCATACGAGTCTGCTCGACGCCGTTTCGGTACCGTACTACGGCACGAATGTGCCGCTGAATCAGGTTGCGAATATTGGTGTGGCAGACGCGCGAACCCTGACGGTGCAACCCTACGAGAAGAGCATGATCCAGCCGGTTGAGAAGGCCATTGTGGGTTCTAATCTCGGATTGACACCGAATACCGCGGGGCAAGTAATCCATATTCCCCTGCCGCCTTTGACCGAGGAGCGACGCAAGGAGCTGACCAAGGTCGTGCGTGAGGAGGCGGAGCAGGCACGGGTCGCGATTCGTAATATCCGGCGTGATGCGAACAGCCATCTCAAATCGTTAATGAAGGATAAGGATATTAGCGAGGATGAGCAGAAGCGTGGCGAGGATGCGATCCAGAAATTAACGGATAAGCATATCGGCCAGATCGACGATCTTTTATCCGATAAAGAAAAGGAGCTCATGGAGATCTAGTGGATGGGCCCGATGCAGCGTCGCGATTGGTGTGCCGCTGCTCGGGGGGCCATCGGTCCGATCGGCGTTGAGGCAGCAACGGTAGCATCCGTCGCCGCGCCGCGAGCGAGGATCGTCAGGGAGCAGTGATGAACGAACAGCAGGGGGGCGAACAATCCGGTCCGTTGCCGCGCCATGTGGCCATTATTATGGATGGCAACGGGCGCTGGGCTCGTGCCCGGGGCCGGGCCCGTCACCGTGGTCATCGGGCCGGAGCCGAGGCGGCTCGCGCCGCGGTTGAGGTCTGCGCGGAACAGGGAGTGGAGGCGCTGACCTTGTTCGCCTTTAGTAGTGAGAACTGGCGCCGCCCTGATCGCGAGATACGCACCCTGATGGCGCTTTTCCGTCGCGCCTTGGAGCGTGAGGGGCAGCGTATCCATGACAACAATATACGCCTGCGGGTGATCGGACAGCGCGATCAATTCCCGGTGCGGCTTCAGCAAAGCATGGCGGCGGCAGAGGCCTTAACGGTCGGCAATAACGGGCTACAGCTAACGGTCGCCGCGGGTTACGGCGGACGTTGGGATATCAGGCAAGCGACCCAGCGGGTAGCGAGGCTTGTCGCTCTGGGGCAGATGTCGCCCGATGCCGTCGATGAGACGACACTCCAGAGTCATTTGTGCCTCGCCGATCTGCCTGAGCCCGATCTGTTCGTGCGCACCGGCGGCGAACAGCGCGTCAGCAATTTCCTTCTGTGGCAGCTCGCCTACACCGAGCTCTACTTTACCGACACGCTGTGGCCTGATTTCGGGCACGAGGAGTGTCGCGAGGCCATTCGGTGGTTTGGGCAACGGCGCCGACGTTTCGGGCAGACCACCGAGCAGCTCGGCCAAGCGGCCGGGTACAGCCATGCTTAGGGGGCGGCTCATCATCGCCGCCATCCTGGCTCTGGTCGTTCTGGCCGGGGTCTGGCTGCTGCCACCGAAAGGCGTGGCGTTGGCCTTCGGCGGCGTGGCGCTTGTTGTGGCGTTCGAGTGGGGGGCCCTTGCGGGGCTGAGGCACTGGTACCTGGGCCTTTATGTGGTTGCGGCCGCTGTGGCGTTGGCGAGTGTCGCGTGGTTGATCGGAGTGCCCCAGCTGCCGTTAGCCGCCCTCCTGGTCGGGGCGGCGGTGGTATGGCTCATCCCGCTGGCGCGACTGGTGGGACACGCCCGCGGGCGACCCGGGCCCTGGCCGCCCGCGGTGGCGTTGCCGCTCGGTATCTTGCTCATCGTGGGCTCGTGGCTAGGGCTGGTCGCACCGCTGTTATTGGGCGGTCGCGGCGCGTACTGGCTAACGGCGGTTCTCGTCATGGTCTGGGGTAGTGATATCGGCGGCTATTTCGCGGGTCGGGCTTTGGGCCGGCACGCCCTGATGGCGTCGATAAGCCCGTCCAAAACCTGGGAGGGTTGTATCGGTGGCGTGACCCTAGCGCTCGCTGCGGTGGCCGCCCTGGTTGGTGGCCTCGCGAGCCTGGGTACCTTTCGCGATACCGCGCCCTGGCACCATTTGTTTCTCGTGCCCCCCGTGGTCGCCGCGGCGATCGCGGGAGACTTGTTCGAGAGCCTACTCAAGCGGGAGGCCGGCGTGAAAGATAGCGGCCGGATCCTGGCCGGACACGGCGGGGCCCTGGATCGACTCGATGCCTTACTCATGGCAGCGCCCGTGTACGCCATCCTGTCCATGGGTACCCTATGAGGGGCCAGCACCTTACGATTCTCGGCGCCACGGGCTCGATCGGCGGCCAGACTCTGGATGTGATTGCCCGCTCGCCGGAGCGCTGGTCCGTCCATGCCCTGACGTCCCACCGTGATGTTGAGGGGCTGGCAGCCGCCGCGCGGCAGGTACGCCCCGAGGTAGCCGTCGTGGCGGATTCGGGGTACGCGTCGGCGCTTCGCGACGCCCTCGATGCGGTGGGTCTAACCGGTATCTCCGTGGCGGCTGGCGAACAGGCGCTGGCCGAAGTCGCTGCGGCGGACGAGACGGACATCGTCGTCGCGGGTATTGTTGGGGCCGCTGGGCTTAGGCCCGTTATGGCGGCAGCCGAAGCAGGGAAACGGTTGCTGCTGGCCAACAAGGAGTCCCTGGTGATGGCGGGCGCGGTCGTGATGGATGCAGTCCGGCGTGGCGGCGCGACCCTGGTCCCGCTGGACAGCGAGCATAACGCGCTCTTTCAGTGCCTACCCTCAGGCTATGTGACCGGTGAGAGTCTGCCGCCCGGCGTTGAGCGGCTCACGCTGACGGGCTCCGGCGGGCCATTTCGGCAGCGCTCGCTAGCCACCTTCGCGTCGATCACCCCGGATGAGGCGTGCCGCCATCCGACCTGGAGCATGGGGCGCAAGATCTCCGTGGATTCGGCGACCCTAATGAATAAGGGGCTCGAGCTCATCGAGGCCTGCTGGCTTTTCCGGGTGGCGCCCGCCGCTGTTGATGTGGTTATTCACCCACAGAGTATCGTCCACTCCCTGGTCGCCTATGGCGATGGTTCGGTGCTAGCGCAACTGGCCTACCCAGATATGCGGACCCCTATTGCTCATGCCTTGGCTTGGCCCGAGCGGGTTGATGCCGGCGTCGGAAGGCTCGATCTGGCGGCCCTTGCCCGGTTGGATTTCGAGTATCCCGACGACGAACGTTTCCCCTGCCTTCGTCTCGCCGCGCAGGCCCTTGAGGCCGGCCCTGGTGGGCCGGCGGTCGTCAATGCGGCTAATGAGGTGGCCGTGGACGCGTTTCTGGCGGGGTCGCTGCCTTTCGACGCCATTGCCCGCGTCATCGAGGGGGCACTGTTTCGCGCGGGTAACGTCGCCGGGGCACTGGACTTCGAGCGCGTCATGGCATTGGATGCGGCGGGACGCCAAGCGGCCGAAGCCATGCTCGTGGCGGACAGGGGGATGAGCCGTTGAGTCTTATTATTAACGCCGTCGCTTTCCTGATCGTCATCGGCATCCTCGTCACAGTGCACGAATTTGGCCACTTCTGGGTGGCACGCCGCTGTGGCGTTGGGGTCGAGCGCTTCTCCATCGGTTTCGGTCGCGTTGTGTTGAGGCGCTTCGGGCGCGATGGTGTTGAGTATGCCTTGAGTGCCATCCCGCTGGGCGGCTACGTGAAGATGGTCGATGAGCGCGAGGGGTCGGTCCCTGAGGACCAGCTCCACCGCGCTTTTAATCGCAAGCCGCTGTGGCAGCGCAATGCCGTTATTGTTGCCGGCCCGGCGTTTAATTTCATCTTCGCGATCCTGGTTTTTTGGGGACTCTTCCTGCTGGGGGATACCGTCATGCGGCCGGTGCTCGACGATGTGCCGCCGCAGACGCCTGCGGCTGAGGCGGGCTTTCAATCGGGCGACGAGATACGTCGGGTTGGTAGCAAGGAGGTTAGTGGCTGGAGCGAGGTCATGCGGGAGGTGCTCGCACAGGGTGCCGGCAACGCGTCGTTGCCGGTCACTGTGCGAACGGCCGAGGGAAGCGAGCGCACGCGCCAGCTCGATGTAGCGGCGATAGGTCCTGCCGGTCAGCAGGAGGACCCCATGCAGGCGCTTGGTTGGCGCCCGCAGCGCCCGCCATTGCCGGCGGCGATCAGACAGGTGTTGCCGGACACGCCGGCGGCCAGGGCTGGGCTGGAGGCTGGTGATCGGCTCGAGGCGATTGGCGGGCAGAGCATTGATCAGTGGCAGGGGCTGGTGGATGGCATCGAGGCCCATCGTGGCCAGTCCATGCGGATAACGCTGGTGCGCGACGGTGAACGCCGCCAACTAGCCGTGGCCGTGCCCGACGAGGGTAAGATCGGTGTCGCGCCCGCGGCGCCCGAGCCCGACGACCTGGCGCCGTATCAGCGGCGTATCGAGTATGGACCGATCGCCGCTCTGGGACGCGGGCTGACAGAGACATGGGACTACCTGCGATTGACCGTCACGATTGCCGCCAAGATCGTGACCGGCGATGCCTCCACGCGGAATATCAGTGGTCCCGTCAGTATTGCTGAGTACGCGGGGACCTCAGCGACCTACGGTATTAAGCCGTTTCTGAATCTGTTGGGCACGATCAGCATTAGCCTGGGGCTTATCAATCTCTTCCCCGTGCCCGTTCTCGACGGTGGGCATCTTCTGTTCAATACCTGTGAGTGGGTTATGGGACGACCGCTGTCCGAGCATGCTCAATCAGTGGGGACGCAGATCGGCTTGGCGCTCATCGTCATGTTGATGGCGCTGGCTCTTTATAATGACTTACTCCGAGTAATGGGGGTTGGATGAACACAAGTGGGCGCTGGTGCTCGCTGGCAGCACTGCTTTGGTGTGGCCTGGCCGCGAGCCCGACGGCGACAGCTTTCGAGCCCTTCAAGGTCTCCGATATACGCCTTGAGGGCATACAGCGCATCGCACCGGGTACCGTTTTCAACGCGCTACCCATCGAGGTTGGGGAAAAGGCGTCGGACGAGCAGGTCGCGGAAGCGATTCGTAGTCTGTACGGCACCGGCTTTTTCCAGGACGTCACGGTCAAACGCGACGACAATGTGCTGGTCATTGAGCTCGCTGAACGGCCCGCGGTGGCGCGCGTTCAGTTGAATGGCAATGATCAGATCACCGACGAAAACCTCAGCGAGGCGCTGCGCGAGATAGGGCTCGCCGAGGGTGAGACATTCAACCGTTCCCTTCTGTCCGAGATCGAGCGCAGCCTGCGCGAGCAGTATTTCGCTCTCGGCTTCTACGATCTGTCTATCGAGAGCACGGTATCGCCTCAGCCGCGTAATCGCGTCAATGTGCGGATCGATATCCGCGAGGGCGATAAAGCGCTGGTCGAGAAGGTCCAGTTCGTTGGTAACAACGCCTTCAGCGATGACACGCTAAACGATGAGATCGAGCTCGGCCCGGCCGCTTGGTGGCAGTTCTTCTCGGACGCCGGCACCTATTCGCGCCAGCGCCTCAGCAGTGATCTCCAGGCACTACGTTCCTATTACCAGGATCGTGGCTACCTCAATTTCACGATCACATCGACCCAGGTCTCGATCAGCCAGGATCGGCGGCGCGTACACGTTACGGTCAACGTGGATGAGGGTGAGCAGTATCAAGTCGGTGAGGTGGCCCTCGCGGGCGACTTGATCTTCGACGACAAAACAATGCGGGCGTTGCTGAGCGTGGAAAAGGGCGACCTGTATTCGCGGCA
>CAJXKP010000014.1 GCA_913055565.1 uncultured Ectothiorhodospiraceae bacterium | reverse complement strand
GCTTATCGGTGCTACGGTCAAGGCCAAGGTGACCCTCGCCGAGAAGGGCCGCATGGGCGGTGATTGCCTCAACACCGGCTGCGTGCCGTCCAAGACCTTCATCCGCTCGGCCCGCTTCGTCCATCAGGTCAACAACGCCCCGCACTACGGCATTAGGCGCGCCGAGTGCGAGTTCGACTTCGCCGAGATCATGGAGCGCGTCCAGGGCGTGATTAAGCACATCGAGCCCCACGACTCGCCGGAGCGCTTCCGCTCCATGGGCGTCGACGTGCGCGAGGCTGGGGCGCGCATCGTCTCGCCCTGGGCCGTTGAGATCGGCGGCGAGACCCTAACGACCCGCAACATCATCATCGCCACCGGCGCCCACCCCTTCGTGCCGCCCATCGCCGGCATCGAGGACGTGGACTACCACACCACGGACAGCATCTGGTCGCTGCGCGAGCAGCCCGAGCACCTGGTGGTCATGGGCGGTGGCCCTATCGGCACGGAGCTTACCCAGGCCTTCGCCCGGCTGGGGACGCGGGTAACCCAGCTCGAGGCCGCTGATCGCATCATGGGCCGCGAGGATGAACAGGCTTCGCGCCATATGATGGAGCGCCTGATGGCGGAAGGCGTCACCATCCGCACGCGCAGTCGGGCGGTGGGCGTCAGCCAGGACCCGGACGGCCGCAAGCACGTACGCGTCGAGACCCCGGACGCTGAGGAGACCATCGATTGCGACCAGATCCTGGTGGCGGTGGGGCGTAAGCCCAACACGGAAGGCTTCGGCCGGGAGGCACTGGCCATCCCGACCACCGAGCGGGGCAGCATCGAGGTTAATGACTACCTACAGACCTGCTTCCCCAATATCTACGCCGTGGGCGACGTCTCCGGGCCCTACCAGTTCACTCACGCGGCCTCCCACCAGGCTTGGCACGCCGCCGTGAACGCCCTGTTCGGGAGCTTCAAGCGCTTCGCGGTGAGCTATAAGGCCCTGCCCTGGACGACCTTCACCGAGCCGGAGGTGGCCCGTGTCGGCATCAACGAGCAGGAGGCCGACGCCCAAGGCGTGCCCTACGAGGTCACGACCTACGACCTCGCCGAGCTCGATCGCGCCGTCACCGAGGGCGCCGACTCGGGCTTTGTGAAGGTCCTCACCGTGCCCGGCAAGGACAAGATCCTGGGCGCGACGATTGTCGGCGAGCACGCCGGTGAGCTTATTAGCGAATACGTCACCGCCCTACGTCACGGCCTGGGGCTCAACAAGATCCTCTCGACCATCCACGTCTACCCGACGATGGCCGAGGCCAATAAGTTCGCCGCCAGCGAGTGGAAGAAGGCCCATGCGCCGCAGCTTGTGCTGCGCTGGCTGGGCCGTTTCCACGCATGGCGCCGCGGTGACGGCATGAATGCCGACGGACCTGATACGGCGGGGGCTGATAGTTGATCCGCCGGCGCGTACACGAGCCGGCCGCGGCCGGCTCGTCGGAGGAGGAGATGAGGCGATGATTGACACGCATCCGATCTGGCAGCCATCCCCGGAGCGCCGGGCGCGCAGCCATATGAACGCCTTCCACGAACAGGTGGCGGCGCGCTACGGAGTGCCGCGGGACGGCTACGAGGCATTGCATGCTTGGTCTATCACGGAGCCGGCGGCCTTCTGGCGCGCCGTCTGGGACTACACCGGCATCATCGGGGAGCCCGGCGATACCGTGGTCGACGATCCTGATCGCATGCCGGGGGGCCGACTGGTTCCCCCAGGCCTGGCTCAACGTCGCCGAGAATCTGCTCCGCCGCTACGACGACGAGGACGCGATCGTCTTTCGGGGCGAGGACCGTGTCGCCCGTCGGCTCAGCCATCGCGAGCTCTACGACGCCGTCTCGCGCCTGGCCCAGGCCCTCGCGGCGGCGGGCGTGGGCGACGGCGATCGCGTCGCGGGCTACCTGCCCAATATGCCGGAGGCGGTGATCGGCATGCTCGCCACCGCCAGTCTCGGCGCCGTGTGGTCCTCCTGCTCGCCCGATTTCGGGGTAGCGGGTGTGCTGGACCGTTTCGGTCAGATCGAGCCGCGGGTACTGCTGGCCGCGGATGGCTATTACTACAAGGGGCAGTGGCAGGATCTAACGGGGCTTATGCCTGAGATCGCGTCGGGTCTGCCGACCCTGGAACGGGTCGTGGTCGCGCCCTATACGCAACCCCAGCCCGACGTCCGCGACGTTCCCAATGGCATCACGTGGCGCGCATTTACCGCCCCGTTCGGCGCCCAGCGGATTGCCTTTCGTCGGCAAGGCTTCAACGCGCCGCTGTATGTCATGTTCTCGTCCGGCACCACGGGGGCGCCCAAGTGCATCGTCCACAGCGCTGGCGGCAGCCTCATCCAGCACCTCAAGGAGCACCAGCTCCACACCGACATCAGGCGTGATGACCGAGTCTTCTACTTCACGACCTGCAGCTGGATGATGTGGAACTGGCTGGCCTCCGCCTTGGCCAGCGAGGCGACGCTGATGCTCTACGATGGCTCGCCGTTCCATCCCCATCCCGGCGTGCTGTTCGACTACGCCGAAACCGAGCGAATCGATATCCTGGGCGTCTCGGCGAAGTACCTGGAAGCCGCCGCGAACCGCGGTGTGGAGCCACGCGCTAGCCATCGCCTCACGCGCCTGCGCACGGTGCTATCGACGGGCTCGCCATTAATGGCGGAGAGCTACGATTACGTCCATCGCGCCATTGGCGAGGATATCCATGTCGCCTCCATCGCCGGCGGCACCGATATCCTGTCGTGCTTCATCCTCGGCAATCCGGCGGTACCGGTGTATCGCGGCGAGATCCAGTGCCGCGGGCTGGGGATGGCGGTCGAGGTCTGGGACGACCAGGGCCGGCCCGTCGCCACGGGCGAGAAGGGCGAGCTGGTCTGTACCCGCGCCTTCCCGAGCATGCCGCTGGGTTTTTGGAACGACCCCGCTGGCGAGCGCTACCGCCGCGCCTACTTCGAAACCTATCCTGGGGTTTGGCACCACGGCGACTACCTCAGCCCAACGCCCAACGGCGGGCTCATCGTCTACGGTCGCAGTGACGCTGTCCTCAACCCGGGCGGGATCCGCATCGGTACCGGCGAGATCTGCCGGCCCGTGGAGAGCTTGGACGAGGTCGAGGAGTCGGTGGTCATCGGCCAGGAATGGGGCAATGACGTCCGGGTGGTTCTCTTCGTCCGCCTAGCGGACGGGATCGCTTTCGACGACGGACTGGCCGAGCGCATCCGGGAGCGTATCCGGGCCGACGCCACGCCGCGCCATGTGCCGGCCCGCATCGTCTCGGTTACCGATATCCCGCGCACGACCAACGGTAAGGTCGTGGAGCTGGCGGTGCGCGACGTCGTCCACGGCCGACCGGTTAATAATCGCGCCTCGTTGGCCAACCCCGAGGCCCTGCAGGAGTTCACTGATCGGCCCGAGCTCGCTGACTAGCCCGGGTTTCGATGTTCTTCTAGTTTGAGGGGGTGCCCGGCTCCTCAGCGGATCTCGCGGGTCTGGGTCGGCAGGGCTGGCCTCGGTCGAGCAGCGGTCGAGGCGCCCCTTTGTCGAGCGTCTGGTGGGTGTCTTGCCATGCCGCTCGGACTGGGCCTTGCCCTGCGCCTCAGGCGGTGATTGAGGTTTGGCTAGCTCGGGCGTTTGGCTTCCGCCGAGTCATCGATGGCCGCGCGGTTGTGCGCGGCATCGCGGCGGGCGCGCCACCATCGCGGCAGCAGCCCATGCCGGGGAGCGAGCAGGAACGCCAGGGTAAAAGCGACGCCCGTCATTACCGCCATCATGCCGCCGATGGAGACGTCCCAATAGTTCGCCAGGATGTAGCCCGTCACGCTGGCGATCACCGAGACCAGGCAGCCGATGACCAGCATGAGCCATAGCCGCTCGGTGAGCAGGTAGGCCGTGGCGGGCGGGACGATGACGAAGGCGACGAACAGGATGACGCCTACGGCGTCGAAGGCGGCGACAGCGGTAACGCTCGTTAGTAGGAGTAAGCCGTAGGACAGCACGCCCGGTGCAAAGCCAAGGGCGCGCGCCAGCATGGGATCAAACGTGGCCAGCTTGAGCTCCTTATAGAACACCCCGACGAACAGGAGATTCACCAGGGTAATTGCGCTCATGGCCACTAGCGAGCGTGGCAGCTCATAGCCGGCGATGGTGATATTGTCCAGCCAGATGAAGCCGATCTCGCCCAGGAGCACGGTGTGCTCGTCGATGTGGACATCGCGCGCGTAGACGTTGAGCAGCAGCACGCCCAGGGCGAAGAAGACGGGGAAGACCAGGCCGATCGCGGCGTCATTACGCATGCGCCGCGTCCGCACGAGCGCCTGGGTCAGGAACACCGTGAGCAGTCCCGTCACCGCCGCGCCGATGGTCTGGATGGGACCGGTCTGTTGCCCGGTGAGCAGCCATACGACGACGATGCCGAGGATAATGGAGTGGCTAATGGCGTCCGAGAGCATGCTGCGGCCGCTCAGAACCAGGAAGCTGCCCACAAGGGTCCCGGCCATACCGACCAGGGCGCCGGTAACCATGATCATTACCGGGATGCGTTCCATCAGGGAAGCTAGCATCAGGCGCGCCGTCCCTTGATATCGGCGAGCAGGCGCTCGGCCTCCTCGACGCCGGCCTCGGTGAGCTCCCAGTACTCCGCCTCATCCGGCTCGGCGCGGAAGCGATCAACTAGGCCCTGGGCATGGAGGGCCTCCAGGGCCTTGCGTGTGCGCACCCCGTAATAGGCGTCGACGAAGCCGCGCTCGGCGCTAAAGCGCGGGTCCTGGTGGCGCCGGGCCAGACCGTAGAGGGTGCTCAGGACCTGGCGGTCCTCGAGCTGGCGCCGCCCCCGCCAGCGCTCGACGGCCTCCTCGACGAGCCCGCGCCGCGGCGCGAACAGCAGCGAGATCGCCACTAGCACGGCGGCGCAGAGGACGATCAGCGGTCCCGTCGCCAGTCCCTGGCCCTGGGCGCTAATCAAGGCCCCCACGACGCCGGCCGTGACCCCGATAGCGGCGGCCGAGACGACCATGGGGCCGAGTCGCTCATGCCACTGGCGCGCCGCGGTGGCTGGCGCGATGACCATGGAGGCCATTAGCACCACCCCCACCATCTGAAGGCCCACGATCACCGCCAGGGCGATCATGACCGTCAGCAGTGTTTCCAGAGCCACTACGGGTAGGCCCATGGCAGCGGCGAACGAGGGGTCGAAGACGACCAGCTTGAACTCCTTCCATAGCGCGGTGACGAGCGCGAGGGCAGCGAAGGTAATGCCCGCCATGATCCAGAGGTCGTGGCGGAGGATGGCGGCGGCCTGACCGAATAGGAACGAGTCCAGGCCGCCCTGGGAGGCGTTGCCTGTGCCCTGGATATAGGTGAGCAGCACCACGCCGATGGCGAACGAGACACTGAGGGTAATGCCAAGGGCGGCGTCGGTCTTGAGCCGGCTGCGTCGCGTGATGACCAGTACCGCCAAGGCGGCCAGGATGCCGGTAGCCAGGGCACCGGCCATGAGGCTCGCCATCTCGCGCGTGCCGGCGATGATGAACCCGATACAAACGCCGGGCAATGCGGCATGGGAGAGGGTATCCCCCAACAGGCTCTGTTGGCGCAGTACCGCGAAGCTGCCCAGGACACCGCTTATGATCCCGAGGAGTACGGCCCCGATGGTGACCTTAGCAATGGTGTAATCGACGAATAGCGTCAGCATGGTCGTGGTCTAGAAGACGTCACCGGTCTGGTCGCGTTGCGGGTCCGGTGGGGTGGGCTTATCGGCGGGCATGCCGTTGCCCTCTAGCAGGGCTACCTGGCCGCCGTAGGCCCGCCGCAGATTGGCGGCCGTATACACCTCCGAGACGGGGCCCTGGGCGACTACGCCGACATTCAGCAGCACCAGCCAGTCGAAATAGGTGCGTACCGTCTGCAGATCGTGGTGTACGACGATAATCGTCTTACCGGCGTCGCGCAGCTCGCCGAGGATGTTGACGATTGCCCGCTCGGTGGTGGCATCCACGCCGGCCATGGGCTCGTCCAGGAAGTAGACCTCGGCCTGCTGGACCAGCGCACGAGCCAGGAATACCCGCTGCTGCTGACCCCCGGAGAGCTGGCTGATCTGGCGATGCGCGAAATCCGCCATGGCGACCTGCTCCAGGGCCTGCATCGCCTCCTCGCGCTCGCGGCGGCCGGGCCGGCGTAACCAGCCCAGGCGCCCGTAGAGCCCCATGGTGACGACGTCCAGAGCCGTGGTCGGAAACTCCCAGTCCACCGCCGAGCGTTGCGGGACGTAACCGACCCGACCGCGCTGCTGGCGATAGGGCTTGCCCAGGATACGAACATGGCCGGCCAGGGACGGGATGAGCTCGAGGATGGCCTTAATCAGCGAGGTCTTGCCGGCGCCGTTGGGCCCAACCACCGCGGCCATGACGCCCGGCGGTAGGTCCAGGTCGATGTCCCAGAGCACGGGCTTGTTCTGATAGCTGACCGTCAGATCCTCCACATGGAGGGCCAGCTGCGGCTCGTGTAGCGCGTCCGCCATTATAGGCCCCACTCTTGCGCCCAGCCCTGGAGCGCTTCAGGCAACGGCGGAGTCTTGCCACCCAGGGCCTCAACGATCGTTCGCGTGTTGCCGTGGAGCATGCCGATGTAGGTGCCGGCGGGGGTAGCCCGGGCGCCCATGGCATCGGAGTAGAGCTCACCGCCTACCTCGACCTCATGGCCGCGCTGCTGCGCCGCCTCGACGACGGATTGAATGGTACGCGGATTGATGGTGCTCTCGATGAAGATGGCGGGTACGCCCGTGTCGGCGATCTTGGCGGCCGTCGCCCGGATGTCGCCGACACCGGCGGCTGAGGCCGTGCTGATGCCCTGTATGCCCACAACCTGGATAGCATAGGCTCGCCCGTAGTAGCCAAACGCATCGTGAGCAGTCACGAGATAGCGGTGCGCCTCGGGTATCGTCGTGATGGCCTCGCGGATCCAGTTATCCAGCGCCGCCAGCTGCTGGCGGTAGGCGTTGGCGTTGGCCCGAATCGTGGCCTCACAAGCCGGCTGCTGCTCGATGAGCGCTGCCGTGATCGTGGGGATCGTGCCCGCCCACAGGTTTACATCCATCCACAGATGCGGGTCGATGGCGTAATCCTCGCCGCCCGCTAGCAGCGCGTCGGCCTCGTAACTGGCCTCGGATACGGCGACCGTTGTGATGTTTTGCCGGAGTCGATCCAGGACGCTGCCGAGCTTGCCCTCCAGGGAATAGCCGCCGTAGAAGATGACATCCGCGTCGCGCATCTGGCGTACGTCCCCGGCGCTCGCGCGGTAGAGGTGGGGGTCGACGCCGGGCCCCATGAGCGCGTCAACCTCAACGCAATCGCCTCCCACGTTGGCCACGACATCACGGATCATGCCTACGGTGGTGACGACCTGGACGGCATCTGGCGGAGCGGTCTCTGGTGTGCCGGAGCTCCCGACAGCGGCGATCGGGCTCATGGCGAGTGCGAGTAGCGCTGCGATCCAGCGGCGTTTCATGGCTTACTCCTGTTCACTGCCTCGCAGACCATGGCGATAAGAGTGGCGTCTGTTGATGCCTCGCGCAACCGGTCGCGAGCGCGAACGATTTTGGCTTCGCGTGCCAACCGGGGGCTTGCGCCAGCGTATTCCCAAATCGACAGCGTATTGTAGCGCGTCGCGTCAACGAGCGGTGTTGGGTCTGCCTACGCGAGCGCTTGGCGGATGTACGTTGTTCCGCGGATGGCATCGCGGTGCCGCTTGCGCTAGTTTTTCGCCAATAGCGGGTCGCTAGCGCAATCCTATCTTCGCGGGGGTATGCGCTTACAACCATCGTCAGGAGCTGAAACGTTGTCCGAATCAGCCTATACGACGGGCCGTCTCGCGCGGTGGCTCGGCTGCGAGTGCTGCGGGGATGACACAACCCCGATTGCCCGCGTCGCCACGCTCCGCGACGCTGGCCCTAACGACATCGCGTTTTGTGCCTCGGATGGCTACCGCGAGGCGCTGGCGCACACACAGGCGGGTGCTGTCCTGTTGCGCGCTTCGGATCGGGGCTATTGCCCCGGCGTGGCGCTGGTCGGCGCGAATCCCTACCTGGCCTTCGCCCACGTGGCTGACTGGCTCCACCCCGAGCCCGCGTCACCGCCGGGCATCCACAACACGGCTGTGGTCGCTGACGATGCGATCGTGGACCCCTCGGCCAGTGTGGGACCCCATGCCGTCATTGAGGCTGGTGCATGGGTTGGGGCGCTAGCGCGCATCGACGCCGGCGCCTTCATCGGCCGGCAGGCCCAGGTCGGCGACGGCGGACGGCTCCATCCGCGGGCTGTCCTGGCTGCCCGTTGCGAACTGGGTGCCCATAGCATCCTGCATGCGGGGGCCGTGGTCGGCGCTGATGGTTTCGGGCTGGCGCGCGATGGCGATCGTTGGCACAAGGTGCCGCAGCTTGGCCGCGTCGTCATCGGCGAGGATGCCGAGATCGGTGCCAACGCCACGGTGGACCGCGGCGCCCTGGAAGACACCGTTATCGAGGACGGCGTTAAGCTCGACGATCAAGTCCATATCGCCCACAACGTTCGCATCGGTGCCCATACCGTGATGGCGGGGGCGATGGTCGTGGCGGGCAGTACCTCCATCGGGCGCGGCTGCCAGATCGGGGGTAATGGCGCTATCAACGGGCATATCACCATTGCCGATGGCGTGGTGCTCAACGGCATGACCGGCGTAACCAAGAGCATCAAGGAGCCGGGTCACTATGCCTCGCCCATCCCGGCCCATGAGGTCAGCGAGTGGCGACGTAACACCGCGCGCTTTCTGCGCCTGGATAATCTCTACCGCCGCCTGCAACGCCTGGAGCGAGCGGTGCGCGGCACGGGACAGCCGAGCATCGACTAGGCGCCCTTGCCGCCGGCGCGGTCAACGCTCGGCGAGATCCTCCCTGGATGGCCAGCGCGGTTAACGCGCAATACACTGTGCGGCTGATTTGCTTGCTGGGTAAGGCGCCGATGAGGAGGTGTTGGCGCGTGCAGCGGGCGTTGTGTTCGCAAGGGGAGCTATATTGGCCGGTACCGATTGGAGCGCCACCGCGCTGGCGCAGCGCCTTGGGTGTGAATGCGTCGGTGATGCGCACGTCCGCGTTACGCACGTGGCGACTCTGGCGGGGGCAGGGCCCGGCGGGCTGGCCTTCTGCGCATCGGATGCCTACCGGGAGCAGCTCGCGGCGACGCCGGCCTCGGCCGTCATCTGCCGCGCGGCGGATCGCCCGTATTGCCCGGTTACCGCCCTGGTATCGGATAATCCCTATCTCGCCTATGCCCGCGCCGCGGGCCTATTACACCCGGAGCCGAGCCTGGCCGCGGGAAGGCATGAGACGGCCTTGGTGGCCGCCGACGCCACGATCGATCCCACGGCGAGCATTGGGCCCTATGCGGTCGTTGAGGGCGGCGCCTCGATCGGTGCGGGTGCGCGCATCGACGCGGGGGCCTTTGTCGGGCGTGGCAGCCACGTAGGGGCAGGAGCACACCTCCATCCGAGGACCGTTCTCGCGGTGGGTTGTCGCATCGGCGCCAGCAGCGTCCTGCATGCCGGTGCCGTTGTGGGCAGCGATGGCTTTGGTTTCGCGCGTGACGGTGAGCGCTGGGAGAAGGTGCCGCAGCTCGGTGGCGTCGTCGTCGGCGAGGACGTCGAGATCGGTGCCAATGCGACGGTGGACCGGGGGGCCCTTGAGGACACCGTGATCGAGGATGGGGTCAAGCTCGATGATCAGGTCCATATCGCCCATAACGTGCGAGTCGGTGCGCATACGGTGATAGCGGGCCAGAGCGGTATCGCCGGGAGTACCACGCTAGGGCGGTGCTGTCAGGTTGGCGGCCATGTTGCGATAACGGGGCATATCCGTATCGCCGATGGCGTCGCGATCTACGGCATGACCGCGGTGACCAATAGCATCACGCAGGCGGGCCAATACGCCTCGCCCATGCCGGCCCAGGAGGTCAGCGGCTGGCGACGCAACGCGGTGCGCTTCCTCAAGCTCGATGACCACTATCGCCGGTTGCTGGCCCTGGAAAAGACCGTCCGTGACATGCACCAGCGAGACGAGGATTAGGGAGACGCCGCACAATTCGCGCGAGCCTCTGGCGGCCGAGCGCGCGCAACCAGGGCTCGGCGCGATGTGCTGTAGTTAGCGTATAGCCACGGTTGGCGGCGCCTAATGCGCCGGGCGGCTGTGGCGCACAGCTGCTCATGAGAGTTATTCAGCGCCTCCCTGGGCTATGGCGGCGCCGAGGGCGCTGCGCGAGCCTTGGTATCAGGCCGCGCTGGTGGCCAGATCGGCCTCGATATCGGCCTTGAGCTGCCTCAGTGACTCGCTCAGACTCGGCTCACCGGCGTCGAAGTCGAAGGGCGCGCTGTGCAGCGCACAGATGGTGCCGAGAATCTCCCCGTCGGGCGCCTCAATGGGGTAGCCCAGATACGTGCCCAGGCCGAATTGCACCAGATCTTCGTTGCCCAGCCACTCCGGGTCGCTGGCGGCATCGGGGACGTGCAGTGGTTGCCGATCGTTGACGACCTGCTCGCAGTAGAGCTTGTGGCAGCCGGGGTTAACGCTCTTGGGGCCCGCGTCGCCGGGGTGGTAGGTCTCGCGGCCCGGTCCCGCGCTGACCACGGCCATCATGTGTGTCGGCGTCGAGCGCATGATGAGTAATGAGTAGATGCCCGATCGCTGCGCGATGTGATCCAGTGCAGGTCGCCATTTCTGCTCGAAGCCCGGGTAATAGTGTTCCGCAAAGGCCATTCGCCACCTCCCACGCGTGTGGTCCTGAGTGCGCTGATTATAACCGACCGCCAACTGAGCGGCCTGTACGTGCTAACCGCTAGCGGCCAGGGGCCTGAGAACCTACTAGGCTTCCTGGTAGCAGGGCTTGCCAGCCGATCGCCGTTGCGGGGGTACTCTGCATAAGGAGAAGGCGCCCATGAGCCAAGACGCGACAGGCCGAGACGATGCGGTGCCATCGAGGCGGGACTCGGTGATCGAGCTGGTGCTAATGGGCTTGGCGGCCGTTCCGGTCATGCTCTCGCTTTGGGCGAGCGTTATTACCGGCGATGGCCAGTGGTTCCAACGTTCGGGCGCGCTAATGGTCCTGTTCTCGGTGGCGGTCGAGTACCACCGCCGACGTATGGCGGAACGGGGAACACTGCCCGCTAGCGAGCCTGACCGCGGGACCTCCATGATGCCCGGCGTCGTGGTGCGCTTTTGGCGCTCGATCCCCTACATCTGTTACGTCGCTATCCTGTTGGGAACACTTATCTGGGCCTACGGCGACCTGCTTTTTCGGTAGCGCTGCCGACCAGGCGCCTGAGTCAGCAGTACAAGGGCCCGACGGCTGAGTGAGCGTCGGGCCGTGATCCGCCATTACTGCCGCAGTGCCTCCACAGCGATCTCCAGATTCGCCGTCTTGGGCGCCTCCATGCCCTCGAAGTGCGTAATACCAAAGTCCTGGAGGTTGACCTCGCCAGTAGCGGTGAAGGCGCGCCGGAAGTTACCCCACGGGTCCTCAGCGGCCTTGCCCTCCTCGACCTCGAAGGTGACCTCGTTGGTCTCGCCTCGGATGGTCAGATTGCCCGTAAGCTCGGCGGTGTCGGGGCCTGTCGGCTCGTAGGCGGTGCTCTCGAACGTCGCCTTCGGGTACTCCGTGGTATACAGCAGATCCTCTTTCTCGCGGATATGCTTGTCGCGCTCGCCGTGGAAGGTGTCCACGGACGGTGTGCGCACCGTGAACGAGACCTCGCTGTTGGCGCGATCCTCCGGGTCGTAGGTCAGCTCGCCGGAGAACTTCTTGAACACGCCAGGCATCCAGGCATAGCCGATGTGGCTGATCTTGAACGCGATAAAGGTGTGCGACTTCTCGATCTGATAGGCCTGCGGCTCGGCCTGGGCGATACCCGCACTGAAACCGAGGGCCAGCATAGCGGCTAGGGTAGCGATGCGTTTCATGGGTGCTCTCCTTCGTTGCTTCTTAGATGAACGGCTCATCGCTCGGGGCGCAGCATCTTGATCAGCGTGCGATCCCGGTCGATGAGGTGGTGCTTGAGGGCCGCCAGGCTGTGTCCGCCGGCCATGAGGACCAGCAGCCAGGCGCCGTAGTAGTGGACGCGTCCGGCGAGATCCGCTTGGCGATCGATGCCTAGCTGCAACGGAGGGAGCTCGAACCAGTCGAGCACCGATACCGCGCTGCCGTCGGCGGTCGTGATCAGATAGCCCGAGCCGATGACCGCGACGGTGGCGGTATACATCAACCAGTGGGCGGTCAGCGCGGCGGCCCGCTCCCAGCCTCTCATGCCGGATTCGAAGGCTGGCCGTGGCTGGCACAGTCGCCATGCCAGGCGCGCAACGATCAGCGCGCCCAGCACAACGCCCAGACCAATATGCAGCCACGGGGCCGTGGTGTACCAGGGGTCGGCGTAGGAGAGGTCGACCATCCATAGCCCCAGCGCGAACAGCCCGATGATCGCGACGGCCGCGATCCAGTGGAGCGCGATGCTGACCAGGCCGTAGGACGATGGTGTGTTGCAGAGTCGCATTGGCTGCATGTCGTGACCGTTATCTCTACTAGTCATAGCCTTTGTTGGACGGCATCACAAGTCGGCTCGTTCGCGGCAGCGTCCGGTTGTTGGTGTGCCGACGACCGTGGGTGTCGCGGGGCTCGGCGAATAAGCGCTGCGAAGCCGCTGCATCATTAATAACCACAGCATGGCGTGCGGCCGATTCACGGACAATAGCGTTTTCCGGGAACTTTTCGTTTCGTTTTCGGAAACAATAAGGCCGTCTGCGGGGCCATCGGCCGGGAAAGCGGTCAGAACGCACGCGTGCCGTTCAGTCGGATGGCCAAGAGGACCGTCTGGCAACCGGGCCGGGGTCGGCGTCCGACCGCGGACTTCGAATCGCGTGCGGCGTGTCGGGCGATGGCCCCGGCGGGGCGACGTCAGGCCGCCGGCGTCTCGCGCTGGAAGGCCTCGAAGGCCGTGTCGAGCGGTGTTTGCGCGATGTGGTTGAGGTAGTTGCTCATGACCTTCTGGGAGAGCCCCAGGATGACCTCCTGGATCTGGCGCTGGCTAAATCCGGCCTCCAGGAAGGCGGCCAGCTCCGCCTCGCTCACCCGCCCACGCTGACGTACCAGCGCCAGCGTGAACGTCCGCAGGGCCTCCAGGCGTTCGCTGGGCAGCGGTGTGCCGTCGCGCAGGGCGTCGTTGACCTCGTCGGCGACATGCATGCTCTGGGCGATCGCGCTATGGGCCGGTACGCAGTAATCGCAGCCGTGCTCGACGTTGATGGTCTGCCAGACGACGGTCTTCTCGTCGGCATTGAGGCTGCTGTTGCCGAACAGCTCGTGGAGCGTCTGATAGGCCTCGAGCAGGCCGGGCGCCTCGGCCATGACGGCGTGGAGATTCGGGATCATGCCGTAGCCCTGGCGTGAGCTCTGGAGCAGCGGTTGGCTGGCGGTAGGTGCCGTGGATTCGTCGTGTAGCGTGAATCTGGTCATTCGTTTCCCCTCGCGGTTGCCTCGTTGCCAGGGGCGGCGGCTTGAAGGCCACTCGGCGTTACGTCGTCGCCCTTGGTTGATGCCACAGGCTGATCCGAGCGTGGCCGATTGGCCATCCGGGTTTGTACCGATGCCGCGGTGTCGGCGCCAGCTGAGAGGGCAGGGGGCTCAGCTCGGGGGTGGCGGTGCCTTGCGTGCGTACGGGTTATTACGGATATTATGAGTGACTCCCATTTAGAGGCCACGGCCATGATGCTCACGAGTTCCTCGGGCGAGGCCCCGAGCGCCGCAGAGCAGGTCCTGGAGGATCTCTACGATCCCGCCTTCCTGATCGATCCGGATGGCGGCCGCATCGTCGGGGCGAACGCCGCTGCCTGCGCCTTCCTGGGCTACGATGCGGATGAACTGGCCCACATGACGCCGGCGGATATCCATCCCCACGAGATACCGCGCCTGGATGCCTTCCTGGCCGCCGTGCGCGAGCACAACCGTTGGTGCAGTAATGAGCTCGCGTGCCGGGCCCGGGACGGCATGCTCATCCCGGCCCAGATCCGCGCCTCGCTGGTCCATCTCGAGGGCAAGGACTACATCGCCACCATCGTCCGGGATCGCCGCGAGGAGGAGCTCGCCGAACTGGGCCGCTCCATTCGCAAACTCGCCCATGATCTGCGAAACACCATGGTCAGCTCCCGATTGATGGGGAACCGCTTGCGCCACCACGAGGATCCGCTGGTCCAGCGCAGCGCCGAGCTCATCACCCGGTCGGTGGATCGCGCGGTGCGCATGTGTCAGGACGCCCTGGATGTAGGTACCAGTGCCGAGCACGCCCCGCGCTGGGAGCGCTTCGCCCTGGCCGACCTGAGCCAGGAGGTAATCGCCGCTCTCGGCCCGGAGGAGGCCGCCGATGCCCGGCTCGATGCCCCGGCGGCTGAGCACGTCATGATCGAGGCCGATTTCGATCAACTCTTCCGGGTGCTGTTGAACCTGGTTCGCAATAGCCTCGCTGCCGGCGCGCGTCGGGTGCGCCTCGAGACGCATCAAGGCGCGGATTGGATCCATCTGGAGGTCAGCGATGATGGGCCGGGCATCCCGCCGGAGCGTCAGGCGCATCTATTCGAGGATCGCCCGCACCAGCCCGGTGAGGAGGGAGCCGGCCTGGGGTTGACCATCGCGCAGGAGCTGGCCGCTAAGCACGGCGGCGCCATCGAGCTGATCGCGACCGGTGGCGATGGCACGACCTTTCGCATCACCCTGCCGGCCAGCCAGCCCAGGGCCGAGGCTGCCAACGCCGACTGAATCGCCCTTAGCATCGCCCTAGGTCAGCAGGCGCGCCGCGAGGCCCGACTCGCGCCTAATCCGGTTGGCGATGCCCGCGCGCCAGATGGCGGGCTCCCCGATGACCGTTAGCCGCGAGCGGGCCCGGGTGACCGCTGTGTAGAGCAGCTCGCGGCTGAGCACGGGGCTGGGCTCGTTGGGGAGGAGGAGGTGGACGGCCTCGAATTCGGAGCCCTGGGCCTTATGGACGGTCATGGCGTAGACGCTCTCGTGCGCCGGCAGGACGCTGGGGTCGAAGGCACGCCGCCCGTCCTCGGTGCGGAACCACACCCGCAGGCCCGCGTCGTCGCGCCAGACGATGCCGACATCGCCGTTGTAAAGCCCGGCCCGCGGCTCGTTGTGGCCGATGATCACGGGACGCGCGTGATACCAGCGCGCCAGGGGGTCGAAGCCGTAGCGCGCGGCCAGCGTGCGCGCGATGCGCTCGTTGAGCCGCTGGCTGCCTAGGGGGCCGACGCGCGTTGCGGTGAGCAGACGCATCCCCTCGAGGGTGTCCAACGCGTGCTCGGGCGCGCCCGCCTCGTGCAGGGCCGCATACGAGTCGGCCAACGCCGCTACCAGGCCCGCTACGCTCGCCTCCGAGCTGTCGAGATGGGCGCTGAGCTCGTCGCCGCCATCGGCCAGGATGGCCTCGACGCCCTCGGCATCGCCGGCGTTGATGGCCGCCGCCAGCTGGCCGATCGGGCGGTCGGCGCGAAAGCGGTGACTGGTCCGTAGCGTGACCACGTGATCGCCGAGCGCGCTGGGCTCGCTCGCCTCCGGCGCGTGGTTGCCGAGCAGTCGGCCCGCGGCGCTGCGTTGCTCCGGCGAGAAGGCATTGACCCCGGCCGCCGAGCACAGGTCCGCCAGGATCGCGCCGCTCTCGACGGAGGCTAGCTGGTAGCGATCGCCCAGTAGGATGAGCTGCGCGGCCTCGGACAGGGCGTCCGTGAGCTTGGCCATGAGCGGCAGGTCCACCATGGAGGCCTCGTCGACCACGACGAGGTCCGCGGGCAGCGGATTGGCCGCGTCATGGCCGGGCTGGGTGCTGTTGGGGCGCATCCGGAGCAGTCGGTGGAGGGTGGTGGCGGACTCGGGCAGCTGCGCGGTGACGGCCGCCTCCGGGGCGAGCTGGGCCAGGCCGTCACGCACCGAGGCCATGAGTCGCGCGGCCGCCTTGCCGGTGGGTGCCGCCAGCCGGATCGCGGGGGCCGGCTCGCCCTGGGCGAGGGCAGTGCGGAGGCGCTGGATGAGCAGCCGCACCACGGTGTAGGTCTTGCCCGTGCCCGGCCCGCCCGAGATGACGGCCAGGCGCTGGCGCTGGGCCACGAAGGCGGCAACGGCCTGCCAGTCGGGCTCGCCCGTGGCATCCGGGCCCTGGAATAGGCCGCTCGCCAACAGGTCTGCGGGATCGCTGTCAGCTGTCGGTGCGGCCATCAAGGCCCTGAGGCGTTCCGCGAGGCCGGCCTCGTAGGCCCAGTACCGCTGCAGATAGAGCCGCTCGCCATCGCGAACCAAGGGCCGTACGGCCTGATCGGTCGCTGTCGCGACCAGCGGGTTGTCCGTTAGGGCCGCCCGAAAGCTGGCTGCGTCCATGAGGGTGATGCCGGCCTCCGTGCGGGTCGCGTCGTCGTCGAGGTACACGCAGGTGTCGCCGCGGCTTACGGCCAGGCTACACAGGGCCAGGCCCAGCGCGCCCGCCTCGCCGCCGCCGTGGCGCAGCCCCCAGTCCGCCAGGGCGATATCCACGGGCCGCATGCCGGCGCGTTCCAGAGCGCTTTGCCATGCCGGGGTCAGGGCCTTCATGCCGGCGCCTCCGGGCCGTCGAACAGGGCGTCCAGCTGCTCGATGAGGGCGGCATCCGGTCGCTCGCAGTGGACCCCCGTATCGGGCTCGCTGGGGTCCATGCCCCGTACGAACAGGTACTGCACGCCGCCAAGGTGACTAGCGGGGCGATAGCCCGGCAGGCGCTGTTTGAGGTGGCGATGCAGCGCCACGGTGTAGATCAGGTACTGCAGATCGTAGTGGTGCGCGCGAATGGCGGCGCCCAGACGCTCGGGGGCGTAGTCGCGGCGGTGGGGGCCCAAGGCGTTGGTCTTGTAGTCGAGCACCCAGTAGCGCCCGTCGGCCTCGACCACGAGATCGATGAAGCCCTGCATCAGCCCGCGCAGGGTGGTGTCCTGGATGCCGCCGCGTGGCCCGTAGCCGGCCTCGCGCATGGCATCGGTTACCGCGTCGCCCCGCGCGCCGCCCAGGCGCAGGAAGAACGCCATCTCCGCAACGGTCTGCTGCCGTGCCAGGCCCGCCAGCGGGCCGATGCCGGGTAGCGCTGTATGCACGGTTCGGCCCACCAACGTTGCGGTGGTGGTCACGGCGGCGGGGTCGGCGGCCGTATCGATGCCGTGCCGGCGCAGGCTTGCCGCGACGATCTCGCGCTGGGCGGCGTCCGGCTCGCTGGGCGGATGGGGCCAACCGGCGAAGGGTTCCGTCTCGAAGAGGTCGTGGACGGCCTGGCCGAAGCCCGGTCCGCGCGGCTCCATGGGGACTTCGGGCGGGCCGATCGCGGCGGTAACCCCGTCATCGGCGGGCTCGTCGACGTCATCAGCCCCGGCCACGGGTTCGGCGCCCGCGTCCAGCCGGCCGGCGAGGCCGGTGAAGCTGACCACGGACCACGGCGGGCGCGGGGCGGGCAGGTCCTGTCGTGCCTCGCCGAGCGTCGCTGGGTCAGCGCTGGCAACGCGCCGGGGCATGGGCTCCTCGGCGGGCAGCGGTGCCACCCGCAGGGCCTGGCCGCTGGCCCGCGCGGCCTCGTCCAGCCGGCTCGCCGCGGTCGCCGCATCGAGCCACCCCGGCACCTTGCCGCTGCCGTACCAGTCATCCGTGCTGGCGCCGTCCGCCTGATGGAGCAGCCAGGCCAGGGCGCTGTCGGCCGTCCCGTTGAGCGCGCCCCAGGCGAAGAAGCAGGCCTGCTCGGCGCGAGTGAGGGCCACGTACAGCGAGCGCACCTGCTCCGCGCGGTGCTCGCGCCGTGCCTGGACACGGGCGTCGTCATCCTCGTCGCTGCCGAGATCGACCACGGCCCGCTGGTCGGCATCGTGGCGGGTGCGAGGCGGCTTGCCGGGGTCGGGGCCGGTGCCCAGCCAGGGTGCGTAGGGCACGAAGACCACGGCGAATTGCAGCCCCTTGGCCTTGTGGACGGTGGTTACCTGGACCAGATCGCCGTCGTTGTCGAGCCGCAGGCGCTCGGCGTCGCCGACCTCGCCGTCGTCGGCGTTGCGCATGGCCTGGCCGAGCCAGCGGATCAGGCCGCTCATGCCGAAGACCTCGTTCTCGGCGGCCTGTAGGCGCTCCAGGATGTGCAGGTAGTTGGTCACGCAACGCTCGCCATCGGGTCGGGTCATTACGCGCGCGGCACCGCTGTGCAGGAAGGGCTCGGCCATGGCCTGGACCCCGAGCCGGGCCCAGCGGCGGTGGGCTTCCTGGAAGCGCTCGGTGACGGCCGCCCAGGCCGAGCTGTCGGCGTCCAACGCGATGACATCGCCCAGGCGGTAGCCGAACAGCGGCGTGGTCAGTACCCGGCGCAGGCGCTCGCGCTCGAACGGCAGCGCGGCGGCCTCCAGGAGCCAGAGTACGTCGCGCGCCGCGGGCTGGGCGAACACGCTGGCCGGCTGGATGCATACCGAGGGGATGCCGGCGGCGTTGAGCGAGGCCTGCATCTCGGCGGCCTCGCGATTGGTGTTGACCAGTACGGCGATATCGCTGGGGCGCACCGGCGTCGCCACGCCCTCGGCGTCGAGCCATCGGCCGCGCTCCGTATCCAGCAGCTGGGCGATGCGGGCGACGGTCACCGTCATGAGCTGCCCCTGGACCGCCTGCTTGCCCGAGCCCGCCGCCTCGGGCACGGCCCAGGCCGTCAGGCCGTTGGCGTCGGCGCCATCGACCTGGAGTCGGCGCTTGCCGGCGGCTTGCGCCGGCGCCACCGCGCGGTAGTCGATGCCGCTCAGCACGAAGGGGCGCGCCGTGGCCTGGCGGAACACGGCATCGAGGCCGTCGAGGACAGCAGGGGCGGAACGGAAGTTGGTAGCCATGCCGTAGACGGCGTCGGCCTCGGCGGCGGCCGCCAGGTAGGCGAAGACGTCGCCGCCCCGGAAGCCGTAGATGGCCTGCTTGGGGTCGCCGATGAGGATGAGCCCGCCGGCCTCGGGCGCGTCGGCCGCGTACAGGCGCCGAAGGATGGCGTACTGCAGCGGGTCGGTGTCCTGGAACTCATCCACCAGCGCCCACGGCCAGGTTCGGCGCAGGGCCCGCGCCAGGGGCGGCCCCTTCGCCGGTTCGGCCAGGGCGTGGTGCAGGCCGTCGATCATGTCCTGGAAGCTGTACAGGCGGCGCTGTCGCTTGAGCGCCGCGGCGCGTTGTTTTACCGCGTCGGCGGCCGCCGCGATCGCCGCTGTCCGGCCGCGCTCGCGTAGTGCCGCCAGCAGCGGCACGCTGGCCAGATCCTGGGGCCGGCACCAGCTGCCCGCCGGTTGCTTCTTAATGACGGCGCCCACGGCCTCGTCGTCCCCCAGCGCGCCCAGGATGGCGGGCAGGGCGGGGAAGCCGTCACTCGTCCCGACCAGCCCGCGGTCGATGCGCTCCGCGATGCCCTCCGGCCCTGGGTCGGCCAGCCACGCCGCCAGCGCGCTGTTGGCGCGGGCCGCGTTCTCGGCCTCGGCACGCCCCAACAGCTCGATCAAGGCGGCGCGGTCGCGCGGCCATTGGCTCCGGGCGTCATCCCGGAGCGCCTCCAGCTCGTTCGGGTCTGGGCGACGCAGGCTCGCGTGCGGCTTGCCCAAAACTGGCGCCAGGTCACTGGTGAGCCGTTCCGGGCTGGGCCAGAGCTCCAACAGGGCAGCGGCGGCCTGGTCGTCTTCGGCGAATACGCGTTCGCGCCAGTAGTCGGCGGCGGCCTCGGCCTGGATGGCGCGGTCGTCGGCCTGCTCGCCGCGGTCGAACGGCAGCGAGCTCTCGAAGGCGTTGTCGCCGGCAGCGCGCTGGGCGAAGCCGTGGATGGTGGTGATCGTGGCCTGATCGATGCGCGTGGCGGCCTCGCGCCAACGCGCCGCGGTCGTCGCGCGATCACCGCAGGCGGCGATGACAGTCTCGGCAAAGGCCGTCTCGTTGTCCGTCGCCGCGCCCGGCGGTCGCGCCGCCACCGCCGCGGCGTGGGCCAACCGCTCCCGCAGGCGCTCACGCAATTCCTGGCTCGCCGCGCGGGTGAAGGTCATCACCAGGACCTCGCGCACGTCGACCCCCTTCTCGCCGATTAGGCGCAGGTACAGACCGGCTAGGCTGTGCGTCTTGCCCGTGCCGGCACTGGCCTCGATGAGGCGAATGCCGTCCAGGGGCATGGTGACGGGATCGAACGCCGTGGGCGCGCTCATGCCGGCGGCTCCTGCGCCTGGAGGCTGTCCCGCAGTGGCATCAGCACGGCCTCCGCCATATGCGCCAGGGTGCTCTCGTCCCGGGTGGCGCCCAGGGGGCTATTGCCAGGGGCGAACAATGGCCGGAGCCAGGGGTCGTTGACGGCATGGGGCGGGTGCCACTGATTGGTCAGCCAGCCGTTGGTGCTGCGCAGCGCTTCGTCCGGGGTTGTCGCAGCGCCCGTTTTGCGATCGGTCTTGGCGCGCTGGTCGAGGTAGTGCTCCGCGAGATAGGGCTCGAACAGCAGCGGCCGCGCCTGGCCCGCGCGGAACCAGGCGATGGCCTCACCGAGATGGGCCCGGGCCTGATCGGGCGTGAGCGCGGCACGGCGATAATCCAGCTCGCCGCGGTGGGTGCCGATGACCTCGAGGGCCAGCTCGCGCCCGCTGGCGGCGACGGCTAGGTAGGCCAGCCACCAGGGCAGGAGCTGCTTGGCGCGTAGGGGGCCAGGGCGCAACCGATGCAGGGCATCGTCGGCCACGTCCGCTACGCGCCCCATGACCCGCGTGCCGTCATCGAGCCGGAAGTCCAGGCTCAGGCTTGTGGTATCGGTCAGGCGGGCCCAGTAACTGGGCAGGACCGCATTGATGGTGGCCGCGGCCTCGGCGTATTCGCGCTGGCCCAGCGGTGTCGGCGGCAGGTGGCCGCGCGCCCGTTCCAGGGGATCGGGCTGCGCCGGAAGCTCGCTCATGCCGGTGCGGCGCGCCTGCTCGAACAGCCGCTCCCGCAGGGCGTGCATGCCCAGATTGTCGAGCGCGCGGGGCTCCTCATCCGGCGGCTGCTCATCGGCGTCGTCGAGCGGTAGGCCCAGGCACTCGCGAAAGAACCACTGCGCCGGGTGGCGCACGAAGGCGGTCAGCGCCCCCAGATCGACCGGCGCCTGGTCCGCCACGGCCAGGCGGCCATCGTCGAGCCATGGTTCTGGCGGCTGACGCGCGCGGCATTGGGCCCGGGCGGCGGTTAGCCACTCGCCGGTGAAGGTAAAAAGTCGCTCATCGCCGCGAAAATAGGCCGGGCTGAAGGGGTGCATGGGCTGCTCGGTCAGCATCGCCGCGACGACGTCCTGATGGGCCCATGCGGGGAAGTGCCAGGCGTGGAGGTAGTCCAGCAGCTCGCCCACCGCCGGCGAGGGCTTGAGTGCTTCGCCATCGATGCGGTTGCGGCCGGTGTAGCTCACATAGAAGCAACGCCGGGCGCCCATCAGCGCCTGCAGGAAGGTCAGGCGCTCGGTGTCGCGCACGCTGGGGTCGCCGGTGCGCGGGTGCTTTTGCAGCAGGCTGAATTCGCGCTGGCCGTCCTGGCGCGGGAAGACGCCGTCGTCCATGCCGACCATGGCGATGACCTCGAACGGCACGCCGCGCAACGGTTCCAGGCCGGCAAAGGTGATGCCGCCGGAGACCAGCGGCTGGCGCTGACCGCTGCCGCCCAGGGCGCCCAGTAGGGCCTCGCGAACGGCCTCCCAGGAGAGGGTCTCGTCCACCATGGAGGCCGCCGCGCCCGCCAGGACCGACACGGCCTCGTGCACCGTCGATAGCGCCGCCGCCTCGGCGGGGTCGTCGGGGTCGAGCGCGAACAGCTCGTCGGCCATGGCATTGAGCCGGTTCTGCCAGGTGGCGGCGTCGGCGGGCTCGGTGAGCCGGTCTCGCCAGTGGCACAGCCGGACCACCAGCGACCAGAGGCGTCCGACGGCCGCGGCCGGGCCGCCCTCCAGATCGTTCCAGGGGGCGACCCCATCGACCAGCGCCGTGTCGTCGCTCTGGCTGAGCCCGAGCAGCAGCCGGTCGAGCCCGAATTGCCAGCTGTTCTGGCCGAAGGCGGCCGCGCCCTGGCGAGCGCGATCCGCGGCGTCCAGGCCCCAGCGCACCCCCGCCGCCGGGATCCAGGCATGGAGCTGCTCCAGGTCGGCATCGTCCAGGCCGAAGGCCCGGCGCACCGCTGGCACACCGGCCAGGGCCAGCACCTCGCTCGCCGTCCAGCGCGACAGGGGCAGCTCCATGAGCTGCTGGAAGGTCTGGGCGATGGGATGCGTGTCCCGTCGCGGGACGTTGGTGACCCGGTAGGGCAGATGATGGGACCCCCTGGCGGCCCCGAAAACGCTATGGATAGCGGGCGCGTACCCGGCCACATCGGGCAGCAGCACCAGGATGTCGCGGGGCTCCAGATCCGGCCAGCGGCTCAGTAGGTCCAGCAGGCGGTCCTGGAGGACCTGCATCTCACGCCAGGGTCCGTGGCAGGCGTGGATCTGGACGGAGGTATCGGCCGCGGGATCGATGTCTTGTCCATCGGGCGGCTCCTCCTGGATGACGGCCGATTGCATCCGATGCAGCAGGCACGACTCACCGGGCGGCTGGGGGGCCAGCGCCGCACCCAGGTCGGGCTCGTGGATGGCCGCGAACTCGTCGCTGTAGAGCACGCGCAACAGATCCCGCCCGGTGCGGCCGAACGAGGCCAGCAGCGGGTGGGCCGGGGCATCGTCGGCGGTTGCGTGAGCGGCAACGGGGCGGCGGGCGGCATCGCCCCAGTAGGCCGCCGATGGGTTCGGCAGCAGGAAATGGACGTCGACGTACTGCCCGAGGGCGTAGAGCAGGCGTAGATAATCCGGCGGTAGATCGACGAGGGCGATGGCATAGATCGGGTCGGGGGCCTGCGTGGTGTCCAGTCGGTTCGCCTGGGCGGCCTGCAGGAACTCGCTCATCAGAGCCGCCCGGTGGCGCGTGTCCAGCCGCGCCACCAGGGCGCGCCAGATCGGGGCCTGCCAGTCCGCCGGCGGCTCGCTCGACTCCCGGCCGGCCTCCCAGGCCGCCAGCACATCCCGCCGATGGATGAGGTAGGCGTCGAAGACGTTCGCCAGCTCGGCCGCTAGTTGATAGCGATGGCGCTCACGCGGCTCACTGGCCAGGTAACGCTGCACGGCGGGCACACTCAGGCCCGGCAGCAGGGCGTAGAGGTGCCAGACCAGGCGCTCGCGGGCGAAGTCGGTGCTGTCGGGCTCGCCGGGCAATGTGTCCCGCAGCATCTGCCAGACGAAGCGCCCGGGTACGGGCATGGCCAGATTGGCGGCGATGCCGTCGTCACTGGCCAGCGATGCCTGGAGCCAGCGCGCTGTTCCCCGGTTCGGCACGATGACGGTGTCGGGGGTCAGGGGCGTAGCCGATGACGAACGCTCCCGCAGGACCGACAGGACGCTCGCGAGGGCTCCCAGATCGGGGTGCTGATAGAGATGGAACATGCGGGCCCCGCTAGTGCTCGTTCGTCACGGTGCCACAGGGCAGCGCTCATCGGTAGCTCTGAGATGGGATTGGGCGTTAGCCGCGGGGTTGGGCGTGACTGGGTTCATCATCGGGCAAAAGATACCGCTCATCGGATGATTGCCAATGTGAATGTTGCGCCGCACCAGAGGCATTGCTACATTGCACCGCAACAAGGCACGGGAGGTTGCCGAGCCTTGGTCGAATCACAGAACAGCTAAGGAGTTGTTGACATGGCCGAGGATATGATTAAGCAGGTTAACGATCAGTTCGAGGATACCGTGTTTAGCCCGGCGCGCAGCTACTTCGCGGCGTTGGCCGATCACATGGAGGCCCTGGCCGGCATCCAGGTAGAGGCGGCCAAGGCGTTCTCCGACATCAGTTTCAAGAACGCCCGCGCGGCGCTCGAGGTGCGCGACGCCGAGGGGCTGAAGGCGTACTTCAGCAAGCAGCCCGAGGTCGCCAAGGAGCTCAGCGAGCGCGTTAAAGACGAGACCGAGAAGGTCTCCGCGGCCAACCAGAGCCTCGCCGAGAACGCCCAGAAGGTGACGCAGGATAGCGTCGCGCAGGTGCAGAAGGCCGCTGAGGAGAGCGTCGAGAAGGTGCAGGAGGCCGCCACGGCCAGCACCAGCACCAGCAAGGGCAGCAAGAAGAAGTCCAGCGGCGCCAGTACCAAGAGCAGCGGCAACAGTAGCCAGCAGGCCTCCAGCAGTGAGGCTGCCGCCCAGTAAACCCCGCCCCGCGGTCGTTTACCGACCCGCCCTTCCCAGCACGGGATCGGCGGGGTTTTTTGTGCGTACTCGCCATCAATGGCACGCCCGAGCTCGTGCTGGCCCCATAGTTAACGAAACGCCCGGCATGACGCCATCACAACGGTGTTTGGCCTATCGGCTCTGGCCTCGAGTTCCGACATCCCCCGCCCAATCCTCGGCGACCTAATCACCAATCACGGCCGTGCGCGTAACCGCGTACGGACTACCCCTATTAGGGTTACAACGAATAGGCGCTCCCGTGCCCGCACGGCATCCTGGCCTCGTAGCTTGAGCAGACGGCGCGAGGCGCCGGGAGGCAGATCGCCATGAGAGGTCTCCGAAACCTAACCGTGATGCTGGTCGCTTTGGTCTGGATCGGATCGGCGCCAGCGATGGAGTCCCACAACCACCAGGACACGGCATTCGCCGATAACGATGACATCGATTTACCAACGCTGCCTGCCGGGGCCAATGCCAGCTCCGAGGCCGTGGAGACCCTGCCGCCCAGTCGCCGCGAGGCGCAACTAGCGGCCAGGCACGACGCGGCCGATGGATTGGTCCTGTCGTTGACGCCGTTACCGCCGGCAACGCGTGAACATGCTAGAGCAGTCAGCGAGCCAGCGGCCATCGCCTCAGGCGGCGGCGTTGGCCGCACCTCTAGGTGGCAGGTTATGGCCTGGTAGCGAACCGCCTTGTATCGAACTCTCCTCGATCGCTGGCGTTCGCCCCGGCTTTTTTTGTTGACCGTCGGGTGCAGCGCGATACGGCGTGCCTAGCTGGTACGCGGCTTAGTCGTCGGCGGGTAGGTCGTCCATGCGCTTGATCTGGGCGGCGATCTCTTGATTGGCGTAGTCGTCGCGCTCGTCGGCGTCCTTGCCCTGGCTGGCGGCCTGCTGGATGGCCTGGGTGTCGAGCTGCTCGAAGACGTGGTTGACCACGGTCTCGCTTGCGGATTTGCCCATCTGTATCAGGACCAGTACCAGGTCTTCTTCGCTAACTTCGTAGGCTTGGTTATCGGCCATGTCGTCTCTCGTTGCGTCGGGGCCCCGGCGGGGCTCTTGGCCACGGATTGTAAACGAAGCGGATGGCGTGGGCGATGCGAGGCAGCAATTCTAATTATGTAATCCCCAGGAGGGCGCGTGGTCGCGTTACCCCCTGCCGAGGGACGCCATAAACCCTCCCTGGAGGCTCCACGGCGGCCTTCCCTGGCCGCAGACGCCCTCGGCAGGGGGTAACGCGACCACCTCGAAGGCCAAAATGAGAATTGCTGGATGCGAGGGAAGGCGCTGGGCAATGGTGCCCGTTAATGGCATAATAAACTGATAGGAATGCGTTGGATTCGCATGGTAACCGGCACCAATGAGGCTGTCGGCCGTGCGGCATCGAACTCCGACGCGGCGCGGCGAGCCCCGGGGGGCATAGTCATGGAGTTAACCCAGCACACGGATTACGGGTTGCGTGTCCTTATGTACGCGGCGGTCCATGACGAGCGCCGCGTGACCATGCGTGAGATCGCCACGGCCTACGGCATCTCCATGGAGCATCTGCGCAAGGTGGTCCATCGGCTCTCGCGCCGGGGTTTCCTGCTCACGAGCAAGGGCCGCAGCGGTGGCTTGGAGCTCGCCGACCGCGCCGATGCCATCCGCATCGGCGATGTGGTGGGAGCGCTCGAAGACTCACTCAGCATCATGGACTGCGAGCGCCAACCCTGCGTGCTCGCGGGCGCTTGTGCGCTCAAGTGTGCCCTGGAGAGCGCGCGCCAGGCCTTTATGGCCCAGCTCAGCAGCTACACCCTGGCCGATATCATCGGTGATCGCGCGACAGCCGCGCGGCTGACGACCCTCGCGCCCTGTTCGTAAGGGCGTCCCCGCCCTTTGTTAGGCCGATGCTGAGGCCTTGCTCGGCCGGGGCTTGTGTACGATGTCCGGCTCGTAGCCCCGCAGCATGCCGCGCCAGTAGAAAGCCGGCAGGGCCGTTGTTTTAACCCACCAGTAGAAGCGCGATTCCTTGAAGGGGTTCAGCGGCAGCGTCGGTGTGACCACGCCGTCGTAGATGAACTCCGCCAGTATGACCTTGCCGTAGGCCGTTATCAGGGGACAGGAGGTGTAGCCGTCGTAGCTTGCGGCCAGCTCGCGGCCGGCGAGATGCGCGAGGATATTGGTCACGGTTACCGGGGCCTGCTTGCGAACGGCGGCGGCCGTCTTCGAGGTCGGTAGCGAGCTCGCATCGCCCAGGGCGAAGACATTCGGATAGTGATTGTGCTGCGTCGTGTTGCGGTGGACATCGACCCAGCCCTCACTGGTGGCGAGCGGGCTGGATCGGATGAAATCCGGCGCCGTCTGCGGCGGCGTTACGTGCAGTAGGTCGAAGGGCTGTTCGATCTCGTCTTGGTTGCCGGCCGGATCGGTATTCTGGAAACGGGCGATGCGCTGGTTGCCGTCCACGCTCAACAGGTGGTGGCTCAAATGGATGCCGATGCCGTAGCGCTGCGCCACCTCTTCGAGATAGGGCACGAAGTCCGGGACACTGAATAGCGCCCCGGCGCCGCTGTAGAGATGAAAAGTCGAGTCGCTCAGTACGCCGTTGCGTCGGGCATGGTCGGCGGCCAGGTAGGCGATCTTCTGGGGAGCGCCCGCGCATTTGAGCGGCGGTGCCGGCTGGGTGAAGATCGCGTTGCCGCCGCGGAAGTGACGCAGGCACTCCCAGGTGTAGGGCGCGTAATCGGGGCTGTAGTTGCTGCAGACGCCATTGTGGCCGAGGGCCTCGGTCAGGCCCTCGATCTGGTCCCAGTTGAGCTGGATGCCGGCGGCTACGACGAGGATGTCGTAGGCGAGTGATCGCCCATCGTCCAGGGTGAGGCAGTTGCTCTTGGGGTCGAAGGCCGCTACCGCTTGCTGGATCCAGCTGATGCCCTCCGGCAGTGTCTCCTGCTGGGGGCGTGCCGTCTCATCCAGGCTCATGGTGCCGCCGCCGACCAGCGTGAATGCCGGCTGGTAGTAGTGGCTCTCGCTGGGCTCGATGACGGCGATGTCCAGGGCCGGCTGACGCCGCCGTAGCGACGCGGCGACGCTCGTGCCTGCTGTTCCGCCGCCGACGATAACGATCTGATGCCGCGGGCTCGTGGTCTTAGTCATTATTGGATCCCTGCCTCGTCGTTGGCCGTTTGTCGGGGGATAGGGTGGGCCCGGATCACCAAGCCTAGCAGTAGTAAGTCGGCGATGGAGCCGTCAGCAGGGTGGTAGTCGCCGGGAACGATGGTTTGTTTTAGTGTGTCCTTAATACATGAATAAGTAAGGCCTGTGGCCGCCCGAAGATGGCGACGATGGAGCCTGGTTGACATAGTGTGAATGCGACACTAAGTTAGACCCATGACACAAGCGGAACCAACCCAGGCCGCTGGAGCGGCGGTGCATCTCGGGCCGGGCGCCGAGCCGGCGCCGCTGGTGGCCATCGCCGTGGATATGGTGATCTTTACGGTCACCGAGCGTGGCCTGGCCGTGCTCCTGCGGCGTCGCCATGAGGCGCCCTTTGCGGGCTACTGGACGCTGCCGGGTGGTTTCCTCAGCGATCATGAGAGCCCGGAGGCCGGTGCCGAGCGCGTGCTGGCCGACAAGATCGGTGTCCACGGCCTCTATGCGGAGCAGCTCTACACCTTTGGCCGGCCGGATCGCGATCCGCGGGGCCGTGTGGTCAGCATCGGCTTCTTCGCCCTGATGCCTTGGAATCGCGCCGCGCCGCTGGCGGGCGAGGCCCACGGCACGGCCTGGCACAGTGTGGACACGCTGGCGCCGCTGGGTTTCGATCATGCAACGATCATCGGCATGGCGCGCCAGCGGCTGGTTGCCAAGCTGGCGTATTCCACGATCGCACTGCAGCTCATGCCCCAGCGCTTTACCCTCAGTCAGCTCCAATCGGTTTACGAAAGCATCATGGGCGAGGCGCTGGATAAGCGGAATTTCCGCAAGTGGGTGTGCTCACTGGGCTGCATCGAGGCAACGGACGAAACCTATCGCGCGGGCAGCCATCGCCCGGCGCGGCTCTACCGGGTCAAGCACCCGGGCGAAGTGCGGATTATCAAGTGATGATCGCCGTGACGCGATCGGGGGAGGACCGGCAATGGGCATGGTAGAGGCAAGGCGCGCCGCCGAGGCGGTTCATTTCCGTGACGAGGCGTTCGGCTCGGCCGAGGCCCTGAGCCAGGACGAGCGGGCGGCGCTGCGGCAACGCATCCAGCGACTGCTGCGCGAGCGTAATGCCGTGCTCGTGGCCCATTACTACACCGACGGCGATATCCAGGAGCTCGCCGAGGCGTCGGGCGGCATGGTCTCGGACTCCCTGGAGATGGCGCGCTTCGGCGCCGAGCAGGACGCCGAGACCATTGTGGTGGCCGGCGTGCGTTTCATGGGCGAGACGGCCAAGATCCTGACGCCGGAAAAGCGCGTGATCATGCCGGAGCTCGAGGCGACGTGCTCGCTGGATATTGGCTGCCCGGCGGATGAGTTCACGGCTTTCTGCGATCAGCACCCCGACCGGACGGTGGTGGTCTATGCCAATACCAGCGCCGAGGTGAAGGCGCGCGCCCACTGGGTAGTGACCTCGAGCATCGCTGTGGATGTGGTGCGCCATCTCCAGGAGCGCGGCGAGAAGATCCTGTGGGCGCCGGATAAGCATCTGGGCGACTATATCCGCCGCGAGACGGGGGCGGATATGGTCCTCTGGGACGGCGCGTGCGTGGTCCACGAGGAGTTCAAGGGCCGCGAGCTGGAACAGCTTATGCGCGAGCATCCCGAGGCGAAGGTGCTGGTACACCCGGAGTCGCCGAGGCCCGTGATCGATCAGGCCGACGTCGTGGGCTCGACCACGCAGCTCCTGCGGGCGGTCGAGAATCTCTCCGCGCAAACCTTCATCGTCGCCACGGACAATGGCATCTTCCACAAGATGCGCGCGATCGCGCCCAACAAGACCTTCCTGGAGGCGCCCACGGCCGGTAAGAGCGCGACCTGCCGCAGCTGTGCGCACTGCCCCTGGATGGCCATGAACGGCCTGCGCAATCTGGCGGGCGTGCTGGAGCGGCTGGACAACGACATCCATGTCGACCCGGTGGTTGCCGAGCAGGCGCGGGTCTCGCTGGGCCGGATGATGGATTTCGCCCGCGAGCGCCAGCGCGAGGTACTGGGCGCCGGTGACGCCTGATCGGGGCGCTGGGCGAGACTCAGGGACTCCGGCGCGCCGCCATGAAGGCGCCTATCCTTGGTGGTGCGCGCTGCAGCGTGAGGCGGTGGAAGGCCTGCCGCAGGGTTTGATCACAGGCGCGCTTGCCGCTCAGCTCTAGTCGCTGGGCCGTCTCCACCTCACCGATCTGTTGCAGGATGGCCGTGATCAGCACGGCCATCGCAGGATCGCCGCTCTCGATCGCGTTCGTGTCTGTCAGCGTGGCCCACGTGAGTCGTGTCAGCGCCGGCATGGCGTCGAGCCGGCTGCGCTGGCCGCTGGCGAACGCAGCGATCGCCCACCAGTCCCGCTCGTCGGGCTCCGGCGCGGGTAGGCCCACGGCGAGGGCCCAGACCAGGCCCGGCTCAAGATCGCGGAAGCCCCCCGGTAGGTGGTGGGCGAGCTGGTCATGGAGATCGGTGCGCAGGCGGCTGCCTAGCGCTTCGGCCTCCGTGCTGAGGGCGCGCAGGACGATGGCCGAATGGGTGCCGCTGGCCCGGTCCCGGCGGTGGCCGAGCCGCACAGGCCATAGGCCGTTGATTCGCCAGAAGGGCATAAGGGCGGCGGTGGCGCCGAAGCTCGCCGCGACGGCGTCGCAGCCATCGGCGGCGGCGCCCTGGGCAATGGCAGCGATCAGTCGGGAGCCGATGCCCTGGCGGCGCTGCTCTGGGCCGACGGCGATGCGCAGGATGCGGCGATAGGCGAGGGCGGCGGCTTCCGCCTGGCCGCCGTGGGTGGCGAGGGATTGGGCGGTGAGATGGCCGCGCACGCGGCGCTCCCCCAGCCACACCGGCTCATGCAGTGCCTCGGGCAGTGGTCCTTCGTCGGCGGTGATCGCGACGCCCAGCGGTCGCCCCGCGTTGTCTAGGGCGGCATGGATGGCGAGCTCCGGGGCATCCAGCATCTGGCGCAGGTCCGCGGGCCGGGTACGGTAGTGCGCGCTAACGAGCAGACCGAAGAGCGCCCGTAGCTGCGCCTCGTCGGCCACCAGGCGATCCCGATCCAACGGCGCGACATGCCTCACATCATCGGCGCTTTCCGGGGGCTCGGCATCGAGCAGTAGGGCCTCTGCGAGGAACGCCTCCAGCGGATCATCGGGTCGCCAGCGGATGGGCTGTTCCAGGGTGAGTCGATGCGGGTGCTGGCCCGCGGCGCGCAGGTGCTCGTCGAAACGCCGGGCGAAGCCGCGCCCCGTGCCCTCGTAGCCGTGGACCGTCGTGGCGAAGACGACCCGGTTGAAGCGCCGGCTCAGCGCGAGGAGTAGGGGAATGGGGATGCCCGCCGCCTCGTCCACGAGGAGGACGTCCGCGAGGTAGCCCTGGCGCAGTAGCTCGTCCGGTGCCTCGAAGGGTACACCGGCCGGCTCGAGGAGGCGCGCGGCGTTGCTCCGCTGGGGGGCAGTGACCAGCACCTGGCGTTCGGGGTCCTCGCGACGGAGCCGCTGGGCCGCCAGGCCTAGGGCCGTGGACTTGCCGCGCCCGCGATCGGCGGCGATGATCAGTGGCCGTCGGGCCCGGCCGTGGGCGAGCTGCTGGACGGCGGCTACCGCGGCGGCCTGATCGGGCGTCGCGCATTCGGGATCGTCCGGGGGAGTCGAGGGCGCGGACGGGCTCGCCGAGATCGGCAGCGTGGCCTCGCTGTCCGGTGTTAGCAGCCAGGCCTCGGCACGTTCGGCGAGCAGGCGGCGTAGCCGCGCCAGGAAGCGATCGCCGTAGTCCCCGGGGTTGCAGCCGTAGCTGAGAAGCCGGTGGACCGCCTCGTCGTTGGCCGATGACCAGTCGGCCAACGACGGTACCGTAAGGATGAGGATGCCACCGGCGCGGACGGTGCCGCTGGCCGCGGCCAGTCGATCCACGTCCAGACCTCGATGGGCCGGGAGATGGACCAGATCGGCCTCTTGCCCGAGCACGCCCTCGATCCGCTCGTCCCAGGCGATGACCCATGGGGATCGCCCGCGATGGGCCGTAACGGCTTGGATCGCCGCCTCCGCCCAGCGCTCGGAGCCGGCAAGGACGAGCAGGCCCCGCGCGCCCGTCTCGACCAGGCGGGCGCTCCATCGGCCCAAGGACTCGGCCTGCTGGGCTGTTGGTGCCGGCGCCGGCTCAGTCGGCATCGCCCCGGGGCCGGCTCATGAGGCGGGGGCCGCCGCGTCGGGATGGAGCAGGCCGACGGCCGCGCCGGGCGTGTCCGCGGCCTGGAGCAGGGCGCGATAGGCCGGACGGACAAAGCCGCTGCCAACGGCCTGATCCAGGAAGTCCAGCAGCGAGTCGTAGTAGCCGGCCGTGTTAAGCGCCACGATGGGCTTGTCGTGGAAGCCGAGCTGCCCCCAGGTCAGCATCTCGAAGAGCTCCTCGAGCGTGCCCAAGCCGCCGGGCATGGCGATGAAGCCATCCGCCAGCGAGGCCATGAGCGCCTTGCGCTCGTGCATGCTGGTCACCACGTGGCGCTCACTCAGTCCCAGGTGGCCAACCTCGGCGTGCATGAGCGTCTCCGGGATGACGCCGATAACCTCGCCACCCCGGGCCAGCGCGGCGTCGGCGAGTGCCCCCATGAGGCCAATGCTGGCGCCGCCGTAGACGATGCCGATGCCGCTGGCGGCCAGGCGTTCGCCCAGCTCGGCGGCGGCGTCCCGGAAGATGCCCTCGTTGCCCTCGCTGGAACCGCAGTAGACGCATACCCGTTGCATGAGCTGCCCTGTTCGTTCTGGGGAATGGTTGATGGGACCGCCGACGAGACGGTTCGCGCGGCGGCCCGAACCGAGCTAGCTTACGGCCCGGGCCGAGTGATTGGCAAAGGGCAAGATCACTACAACGCCGGGATGCCGACATGAGGCCGCGCATCCGCGGCAAGGCAGGGTAGATCGCTGTGAGGTCAGCAATTCTAATGATGTGCTCCCCAGGAGGGCGTGTGGTCGCGTTACCCCCTGCCGAGGGACGCCATCAACCGTCCCTGGCGGCTCGACGGCGGCCTTCCGTGGCCGCAGATGCCCTCGGCAGGGGTACGCGACCACCTCGAAGGCAAAAATAAGAGTTGCTGTTATGAGATGGGGCGCGCTGGCGTTAGGACGTTATGATGCTAAAGTGTTCTAACGCCATGCGATGGAGGGAATGCCATGAGCGAGCCATCGAAACGTTCGACGGTCTATTTCGATTCGCAGTTACACGAGGCGCTGCGGCTGAAGGCCGCGCATACGCACCGCTCGGTTTCAGACATCGTCAATGACGCTGTGCGCGCGGTATTGGCCGAGGACCAGGAGGATTTGGCCGTATTTGAGGAACGCGTTTCCGAGCCAACAATGAGCTATGAGGCCTTGCTGGATGACTTGAGGGCTGATGGCAAGATATAAGCTCGTCTTCAAGAAACCGGTGGCTAAGGATCTTCGGCCCATCCCCAACAAAGACGTTGCCCGTATTCTCGAGCGCATCGAGGCGCTTCAGGACAATCCCCGCCCGGCCGGTAGCGAAAAGCTGTCGGGTCAAGAGCGCTACCGGCTTCGACAGGGTGTGTACCGAATCATCTATGAAGTGGTCGATGAGCTTCTGGTCGTCACGGTTGTGAGGGTTGGTCACCGAAGGGATGTCTACCAGCGGAGCTAACCAGGTCATACCAGTGACCCTTCCGTCGTTGACCCATTGATGGCTGGCGATACTAATACCCCTCGGTGACGGCCTCCCATCGAGATCACTCTGAGCCCGTTGGGCTTCCCTGGGACGATGGGGGTGGCTCTATCGTGGCTAAGGCACCGCGTACGACGGTTCGCTGGGGTCGTCTGGCGGGTGTAGGAGGCCAGCCCTCTGGCCGATCCGGGGTTCTCTGGGCGTCCGAGCGTCGTTACACCGCGGCGAGGCCGAGGGTACAATCGCGATCCCCCTACGCCCTCAATCGCCTCGCAAGGAGCCATTACCGCATGCTCGATGCCGATCAGGCACGTGTCGTCGCCCACGGCAATGGTCCGGCCGCTGTGCTGGCCGGCGCAGGTTCCGGTAAGACGCGCTGTACCACGGAGCGCGCCGCGCGGCGGCTGACCGAGGACGGCCTCGCTAGCGAGGCCGTCGTGCTGCTGACCTTTACCAATAAGGCGGCCGGGGAGATGCGTGAGCGACTGGCCGAGCGTCTGCCCGCCGGCGTCCCGACCCCCTGGATCGGGACCTTCCACAGCTTCGGCTATGAGCTCATTCGCCGCCACGGTCGCGAACTGGGGGTGCCGCGCAACGCGACGCTCATGGACGCCGATGATGCCGGCCGCATGCTGGACGCCCTCCTGGCCGGCCCGTTTGCCGAGCGCGACCGCCGCCAGGAGGCGCTGCGCGTCTACGAGGCCGCTGTGGCGGCAGGCTTGGATGTCACCGACGCCGACGACGCTGAGGCGGTCATCGCGTTGGGCGAGGCGGCCGGTTTTGGTCCGGTCGCCTGTGCGCGCCTGCTGGAGAAGCTGCGGCGCTACGAACGTGAGAAGCGCACCGCGGGGGTGCTGGATTTTGCCGACCTCATCCAGCTGCCCATCCGGCTGCTGCGCGACCAGCCGGACGTGGCGGCGCAGCTGCGCGCGCGCCTCCGGGACGTCACCATCGACGAGGCCCAGGATACCGACGGCGCGCAGTTTCGCCTGCTGCGCCAGATCGCACCCGCCGACCATACCGTCATCCTGGTCGGTGACGACGATCAGGCGATCTACGAGTGGCGCCACGCGCGGCCCTCGAACCTGCGCGATTTTATCGACGGCTTCGGTGCCACGGTCTATCGTCTGGAGCGCAATTACCGCTCGACCCCGGCCATCGTCAGCGGCGGCTCGTCGCTGGTGCATCACAATACCGACCGCCTGCCGAAGGCGCCGTACGCCGTGCGTGATAGTAACGTCACCGATGAGGTGGGCCTGGCGGAGTACCGCGATGCCGATGCCATGGCCGAGGGTGTGGCCGAGGCGCTCCGCGACCGGCTGCGCGGCGGGGTCAGTGCCGCCGATATGGCCGTGCTTTATCGCAAGAACCGCTTGAGTCGCGTTCTGGAAGGGGCGTTGCTACGTCACGGTGTACCCTACCGCATCAAGGCGGGCACCGATCTGCTCGGCTACGCCGATGTGCGCGTGATGCTGGCGGCCGGCCGACTGGCCGCCAATCGGCGCGACGTTCGCGCGCTGTCACGCCTGGCGGACATGGTGCCCGGGCTCGGCGCCAAGGGGGTATCGCGGCTGGTCTCGGGCTCGGGCGATCCGCTGGCGCGGACTGATCAATTGCCGGCGCGGGCCGCGCAGGGCGTCGCCGATCTCTCGCGGGCGCTGGACCGATTGGGGGAGCGCGGGCCCGAGGGCCTTTTCGAGTGGTGCCAGACCACCTCGCTGTTCTCGGAGTGGCTACGCTCAAGGGCGCGCCGGCGCGCCAAGGCCGAGGGCGGTGGCACCGAGGCAGAAGAGCAGGCCATGCGGCCCGCCTGGGGGCGGTTGCGAGCGGTGCAGGCGGCCATGGATCGCCGTGTGGCCAGCCGCGGCAGCGAGCTGGCGGCGGCGGAGCGCTGGCACGCGGCCCTGGAGGTGATCGCGGCGGGCACGGATGAGGCCGAATCCGACGAGCCCAAGGTGACCCTATCCACGGTCCACGGCGCCAAGGGCCTCGAATGGCCGGAGGTCCATGTCTTTGGTTTCAGCGAGGGGTTGATGCCCATGCAGCGCGACGGGGAGGTCCTCAACCTCGTCGAGGAGCGGCGGCTGGCCTACGTGGCTCTTACTCGGGCGGCGAGCCGTTTGACCCTGCACCACGCGGACCGCATCGATCAGGGCACGGGCGAGGGGACTACCCGGGCGGAGTGCTCGCGCTTCGTCGACGAGATCACCGTGGACGGCTCGTTGCGCCGCATCGACCGCCGCCCGGGGGCGACGGCGCCGGCCGCCGAGTCGGCGCCGGCGACGGACTGGCTCGCCGCCATGCGCGAGAACCTCGGGCGTTGAGTCAGTTCCCGGTGAGAGCCTTGTCGTCGAGGGGGAGATGGAGCGTGAAGACGGCCCCGTCGCCGTCCGTGCGATTGGCGGCCGTAACGCGGCCGCCATGGACCTCGGCGATGACGCGCACGATGTACAGCCCCAGGCCCAGGTGTGGGCGCTCCTCGCTCGCGCTGCCCTGGCGCACCGAGACCAGGGAGTCGAAGAGGTTGCCCTGCATGTGCTCCGGCAGGCCTGGGCCGTCATTGGCGACCCGGAGCGCGGTCCAGCCGTCCTCGCGCCGCAGGCGGACATCGATCGAGCCGCCGCTCGGCGTAAAGCCGACCGCGTTGTCCAGGAGCTTGTCCACCAGCTGACCGATGAGCTCGGGCGATCCGTGCACCGGGTGGGCCTGCCCGTCGGGCGTCCATGCGATGCGCTGATCCGGGTTTATATACCGATAGGCGGTCATGAGCGGGGTTAGGACCTGCGTGAGCTCGAACGACTCGAAGGCCTCGCCCTGCAGGCTCTGCTCGACACGGGTGGCCTCGCTCATCGCGCGCAGGATGCGGTCCAGGCGCTTGGCGCCGTCCTGGGCGCGGCTAGCGTAGCGTTGGCTCTGTTCGTCCAACGGGCGCTCGGTGAGGTTCTCGAGCGACGAGGTCACCATGGTCAGCGGGGTGCGCAGCTCGTGGGAGAGCTTGCTGGTGAGGCTGCGCAGATAGCGGGTGTAGTCGTCGATGCGGGTCAGGGTGGTTTGAAAGCCGCGTGCCAGATCGCCCAGCTCATCGCGGTGCTCGCGCTGCGGCAGGGCCGTGGTAACGGTGCCGCTGTCGTCCACCGCGGCCGCGGCGGCGTCACGCAGGCGGCGGATGCGGTTGGACAGGCGGGCGGCATAGGTCACGAGGGCGCCCAGGGCGATGGCTACGGCGCCCAGGACGCTGCCGAGGACCGGGCCCATGGCGCTTTCCGTGAGCAACAGCACGCCCTCGCCGGTGCGCTCGGTGACCACGGCGGCGCGGACCGTGCCGTCGGCGCCGCGAATGGGCTGAGCGGCGCTAACCCGAACGCCGCTGCCGCCGGCGGCCCGCCAGGTGCTGCCGGCGCGGCCCTCAAGGGCGGCGGCGACCTCAGGCCCCTCGAGGTGCAGGCTCGCGGTGCTGCGGCTCACCGCCGGCGCTAGCGGCGAGGCGAGGATGTGGCGGTAGACGAGGTTGCGTAGCAGGCCGCCGCTATCCTCGCTGTCGGCGGGTGAGGGGCGCTGGTGCGCCGCCAGGACCCAGCCGCCGGGGGCAACGACCCAGGCCTGGCCGCCAGCGGCCGCGAGCTCGCCGAGACGGTCATCGAGCTGGGGGCGTCGCTCCAGGATGGCAAGGCGTTGCTTGCCCGTGCCGCTAGTGGCCCAGCGCATGGGGCCTTCCTGGCTCGCGGCATCACCGACCGCGACACCCAAGGCGCGGCCGACCAGCGAGCGCGGCAGCTGTAGCTCCACGGAATACCCCTGGCCGGTCTCGCGCCAAGCGCCGTTGATCCGGGCGATGCGTTGGCCCTCGACCGTGCGCGCGGTGACGTTGCCGGGCGCGGCTGTCGTAATGAACAGCGGTTCGGAGCGGTCATCGCCGGCCAGATCGAGGCGCACGCGGTCGTAGGCGCGGTCTGGGGTGCCCGGACCGGGACGGTAGACGATGTTGCTGTCGCTGACCTCGATGAGGAGGTAGTAGTGGCGCTCGCCAGCGGCGAGGCGCATGCGGGCGGGCGCTGGCTGATCCGCATCGGCGTCGGTGGTCAGTGGCTGCCCGTGATTCGGCGCCTCGGGCCAGTCCCCGCCGTAGCCGTCGATCCATAAGTCATCCCCGACGGCGGGGGCGTACAGGATGGGGCCTGCTCGTGGCTGCGGCACGGCCTCGGTCAGTGCCCGGGCGAGGGTCTCGGTGGCCGCTAGCTGGGCCTCGGCCTCGCCCTGGCGCAGGAGGCGTTCGGTAGTGCCGATGAAGCGCATGGCGCTCCAGGGCAGGACCAGGATGACCAGGCCGACGAGGGTGAGCTTGGCCCTGAGGCTCACGGGTGCCAGCGATAGCCGATGCCGTGCACGCTCTCAATGGCGTCGAAATCGGGGGCAACAGCCTGGAATTTGCGCCGAATGCGCTTCATGTGCGAGGTCACCGTGTGGCTGTCCACCACCACTTGGGCATCGTCCATGAGCTGATCGCGGCTTTTCACATGGCCCGGCCGTCGGACCAGGCTGTGGACCATCCAGAACTCAGTAACGGTCAGCGAGATCTCCTCGCCATGCCAAAGCACCCGCATGCGCTCGGTCTCGACCGTAACCGAGCCATAAGTCAGCACCGACTCCGGCTCGGCCGGCGCCTGCAGGGCCTCCATGCGCCGGAACAGGGCGGCAATGCGGGCCATGAGGTGGGGGATGCTGACGGCCTTGCCCAGGTAGTCGTCGGCACCGAGACGCAGCCCCGAGATGCTGTCGAGGTCACTATCGCGGGCCGTGAGGAAGACGATGGGCAGCGATGCCGAGCGGGCCCGTAGCTCGCGGCAGAGATCGAAGCCGCCCTCGGGCTCGTCGCCCAGGCCGACGTCGATCACCACCAGATCCGGCAGCTGCGCCTGGAAGGCCGCCAGTGCCTCGGGCCGCGAGGCGTAGCCGCTGACCTGGAAGCCCTGTTGTTCCATGGCCTCGGCGTAGTTGGCCCGAATAACGGCCTCGTCTTCGACGATTGCGATCTGCCGGGCCATCTCGCGTTCCGTATTACCGCTCCGAAGGTGTCACAAGGCTGCCACATTCCGTCACTGCTGCGCTATGCGCTGGGACCCTCTCCGCCACTGCGTTGGCGTGCCATAGGGGCATCCGTGGCTCGATCGGTAGGCCGCGGCTCGAATGGGCATCAAAGGAGATAGAGCAATGGGGATCAATGGATGGCGTCAACACGGGCGCGTCTTGTTAGGCGCGGTGGTAGCGGGCCTGTTGGGAGCCGGCGCGAGCCCTGCCTTGGGGGCGTCGGCGGAGCAGGCAGAAGGGCCTAGCGCCGGGACGCTGGTCTTTAGCGGTGACGGCGAACATCGGGCCACGCGGCTGGGCTCCAAGGTCTCGATCGACGTCAACGGCATGGTGGCGCGCGTCGAGGTCCGTCAGCGCTTTCGCAATACGGGCGAGCAGTGGCGCGCGGGGCGCTATCTCTTCCCGCTGCCCGAGGATGCGGCCGTGGATCGGCTGCGTATCGAAGTCGGTGACCGCCTCATCGAGGGCGAGATCCAGGAGAAGTCCCAAGCCAAGGCCACCTATGAGAAGGCCAAGGATAGCGGCAAGCAGGCCTCGTTGGTGAGTCAGCAGCGGCCCAACCTGTTCACGACCGCCGTGGCCAATATCGGGCCAGGGCAGACGATTACGGTGCATATCCGCTATCGCGAGCGCCTCAGTTACCAGGACGGGCGCTTTAGTCTGCGTTTCCCCATGACGCTAACGCCGCGTTTTACGGGCGGGCCCCATAAGGGCAGTCGCGGTCAAGAAACCGGTGAGGTCACGCCGCCCATGGCGACGGAGGACGCCGAGGCGACCAATCCCGTCGATCTGGAGGTCGATCTGAACGCCGGTCTGGCACTGGATCGTATCGCCAGCCCCTCCCACGCGATCGACACCGAGCGTCGGGGTGAGGGCCGCATCCGGGTGCGGCCGAGCGCGGGGACGGTGCCCTCGGACCGGGACTTCGTATTGCGGTGGGTCCCGACGGCGGACGATGCCCCGCGTGCCCAGGTGTTCAGCGAGATCGTCGACGGTCAGCGCTACACCCAGCTCATGGTCATGCCGCCGGCCACCGATCGCGCTGAGACCCTACCCCGGGAGGTGATCTTCGTCATCGATACCTCCGGGTCGATGCAGGGCGCCTCCATCCGCCAGGCCCGGCGGGCCCTCGCCGACGCCATAACCCGGCTGACGCCCCGGGATCGCTTTAATGTCGTTGCCTACGATGGTGAGACGCGGCGCTGGTATAGCCAACCGGTTCAGGCGACCAAACAACAGCGTCGCCAGACCCGCCGGCGCGTCGAGAACCTCGGCGCGGGCGGGGGCACCCGAATCGATCGCGCCCTGGCCAAGACCCTGGATGGCGGGGACGCCGCCAACCGCCTGCGACAGGCCGTCGTCATTACCGACGGCGCTGTCAGCAACGAGGCGCAACTGCTGGAGCAGATCCGGCGCGACTTGGGGGGAACCCGGCTTTTCACGGTCGGCATCGGTTCCGCGCCCAATAGCTATTTCATGAGCGAGGCCGCGGAAGCGGGGCGCGGCACGACCACGACCATCGGCAATCAGGCCGATATCGAGGCGCGCATGGGTGAGCTCTTCCGCGAATTGGCGGGGGCCGTGGCGCGCGACGTGCGGGTGGATTGGCCGGCGCAGGCGCAACCGTATCCCAGTGCCATTCCGGATCTCTATGCCGGTGAGCCGCTGGTCGTTGCCGCTCGCCTGCCCCCCGATACGAAGGCGCTTAACGTCAGCGCTCGCCTACCCACGGGGCCATGGCAGCGCCAGCTCGACCTTAGCGAGGGCGAGTCTGCCGAGGGGGTCTCGGTCCTTTGGGCCCGGGCGCGCGTCGAGGCCCTGATGGACAGGCTTCAACAGGGGGCGAGCGAGGCTGAGGTGCGACCCGAGGTGATCGACACCGCGAAGCGCCATCGATTGGTGACGCGCTACACCAGCCTCGTGGCCGTCGCCACCGAACGGGTCCGGCCCGAGGACGCAGCGCTCGACAGCGAGCAGGTGCCCAACAACATGCCTGCTGGTGACGAGATGGCCAGTGCCCAGATGCCCCAAACGGCGACGCCGGCCAGGCGCTCATTGCTCATCGGCTGCTTGATGCTGGCCCTGGCCGTGGTGGTGCTCGTGCTCGGCCGACGGGAGCGGGTTACGCCATGAGCGTGAGCCGCCCTGTGGTGACGCCGCGGCGCCTGGCGCTCGCTGCGGCAATCGGCCTAGCGCTGGCCGGCGGCTATCAGGTGGCCTCGGCGGGCTGGATCCACGCCAAGGCCCAGTTTGCCCAGGTACTGCTAGAAGGGGCCTGGGCCCGCAGCGATGGCGATAGGGTGGCCCGCCCATGGCCTTGGGCCGATACCGGTCCTGTCGCCCGACTGACCGTCCCCGCGCTGGGTATCGACCGCATCGTGCTCGCCGGCGCCAGCGGCGAGAGCCTGGCCTTCGGGCCGGCAAAGCTGGCGGCCAGCGCGCCGCCCGGGCAGGGCCATACCGTGCTCGCCGGCCATCGGGATACCCATTTCGCCTTCCTCCGGCGCCTGGCGCCGGATCACCGGATGACGCTCGAGCGCCGCGATGGCGAGCGTGTCAGCTATCGCGTCGCGTCTCGCCGGGTGGTCGATAGTCGCGACCAGGCACTGGCGCTGGCAGGCCCCAATCGGCTCAGCCTGGTGACCTGCTACCCCTTCGACGCGGTGAATCCCGGCGGGCCGATGCGGCTGGTCATCACCGCTGAGCCCGTGTCGGCTCCGTAGGCCCGCTGTCAGCGTTTTGCCACATCGCGTCGCCGTTCGGTCACGAGCTGGCCCCGGTGACGCCGCCCGCTGGGCCTTTAATGGGAACCGTCGCAACAAGGCCCACGTGCCACAACGAGAGGAGGCACATCATGATGAATCGTTATCTCCGTAATACGGCGCTGTCCCTGGCCGTTGTCGCCACGCCCACGCTGGCGTTGGCCGCTGGCGTTCCCCATGGCTACCCCGGTATGGGCGCGTCGCCGTCGAGCTATCGCCCCGATAGTGCGGGGTATCAGCACGAACGCGGCGGGTTGATGCGCGGCGCCGGGGGTGGCGCCGTTGTGGGCGCCATCGCGGGTGGTCCGCCCGGCGCACTGGCGGGCCTGGTGCTCGGCGGCAGCGTTGGCGAGGCCGCCCAACGCAACGAGCAGGCGAGCGAGCGCCAGGCCGAGCTTGCTGACCTCGCCGCGCGCAACAAACGCCTGCAGTCCGAGCTGCAGGCCGCCCGCCGGGCGCGCGAGGCCAAGCAGGCCGAGCTGGCGCGGCTCAAACGGGAGCAGACGCGCCAGGGTAGGGTCGATGCCCTAGCGCTGGATGTGCTTTTCGCCACGGACTCGGCCTCGCTCAAGGCCCGTGGCCGGCAACGCCTCGCCACGTTGGCGGCGACGCTGCAACGCCATGATGGCATGACCGTTACGCTGGTCGGCCAGGCGGACCGCCGCGGCACGGCGGCCTATAATCAGGAACTATCCGAGCGGCGCGCGAGCGCGGTGCGGGACGCCCTGGTCGATGCTGGCGTTCGCCCGGATCGCCTGCGGCTGCAGGCCATTGGCGAGCAACAGGCCGACGCCGGGCCCGATGATCCGGACGGTCTCGCCCAGGACCGGCGCGTCACCATCGATCTGCGGTCCGACCAACACAGCGATACGGCGGATCAGATGGCGGCGGATAGTACGCGTTAGGGCCGAGGCGGGCGCCGATGGCGCCCGCTCACCCCGGTACCAGAAACCGAATCCTCTCCTCGGCGATGGTCACGTTAATCGGGCCATCGCTTTTTCTTGCTGGGTAGGTCTCGCCATCGACGACGTAGTCGCCGTCCAGGGTTAGCGTCAGCGCGTCGATCCGGCCGCTGCATAGCCCCTGGCGCTCCGCCTCCTGCCCCGCAGTGCCGCGCCGGATCAGCGCCCATAATGATCGGCGCAGGGGATAGCGGGCCGCCGTCATATGGCCGCTACCGCTTCCGCTATCGTGGTAGGGCCGCGTCCGAAAAAGGACGCGCTCCAGCGAGGTCATTAGCACCAAGGCCCAACCGCCTTCACGGGGCGGGTCACTGTCCCATGTCAGCGTCATCGGTATGGGGTCGCGACGCTTGATCACGAGGCTCGCCAGCGTGCGCAGGCTGGCCAGTAGCGAACCCGCCTCGCCGAGGAAACTCCAGCGCCGAATGCGGTGCTGGAAGTAGTCCACGGCCTCGGCGATCAGTCCAGTACCGAAGAACAAGCCGTAGTGCCGGTGGGTGCCGTGGGCGATGCGTAGGATGGGCCGTTCCCGCACAATGAGGCCTTTTAGGTGGTCGCCCCCCGCGCGTCGCAAGCGTTTAAGGGCGCGCGCCGGATTGCCGGGCAAGCCGAGGTCCTGGGCATCCATGTTCGTGGTGCCGCTGGGCAGGAGGATGACATGGGGCAGGGTGGTGAAGGGGCGATCCTCGAAGAGCGAGGTCATGGCCGCCTGGATGGTGCCGTCGCCGCCGCTGATAAGCAGCGTGTCGATGCCCTCATTGGCCAGGGCGGCGAGGGCACTGGCGACCTCGTCCGGTGTCACCGCCTGTCGATGGGCCTGGACGGGCAGGCTCTGGATCACGCGCTGGAACAATCCCTGCCGCCGTCGATTGCCGCCGGCCGCGGGGTTCCATAAGACCCCCAGCGCCGGTGATACCGGCCGCTTCACGTCGGGCCCGTCCTTCATGACTAGGACGAGCGCGTTGGGGCTTGGGTGAACAGCCTCACCAACAACCGCTTACTCTCGGCCTCGGGATCCACCGAATCGAGCCATGCCGCGAGTTGTTGCCCGCGCAAGCGCAACCAAGCGGCCCAAATAAGCCGAATCAGCAACACCCCTGTTGAGATCGAGTGCCAGAGCATCACCAGCCACAGCCCAAGGTCGGGCCGGCCAGCAATCAGGCTACCGGTAAGCAGGATAAGATTGGGGTTGCGCCGCGCTGTGAGCAGGCGATTCAGCGAATCGAAGGGGCGCCAGATGAAAAGCGAGAAAGGCGCCAGCAGTTGGAAAGCGCCCTCGCAGAGCCGACCGCCGATGTAGGCGGCGAAGATAAGAGTGATGGTTATCCCGAAGTCTGGTGTCAGGGTCCAGGCGCCGCCCAGCCCGAGCCCCCAGGCTAGGTACCAAAAGGGGGGGTGAACGAGGTCCAGGCCATGGTCGAGGCGGTCACCGAAGCGGCTGGTGGTGATACTGACTCGGGCTAGCTTGCCATCGAGGGTATCGAGGAAGGTCATCAGCCAGGCGGCGATCAGCCCGGTGATGTAGGCGCCCTCCCAGAACGCGCCGGCGGTCATAACTGCCAGGATGAGGCTCATCAGCGTAACGGCATTGGGGTTTACACCAAGTTGCAAGCAGATTCGGGTCGCAGCGCGTGCTGGCGCAGGCCAAAGCCATTTGGTGATTAGATCGGTGACGCCCTTGTAAGACCCGTTGAAGAGATCTCTTTCGAGTTCCGCTTGGTTGGTAGTCTCAATCCTGTCCGCTCGTGGGGGAGCAATGCTGCGCAAGTTAGTCCGGCGTTCAGCAACAAACTCCCCGGCTGTGTAGCGAGCAAAGGCATTCGACGGCTCCTCGTCGTCACTAACGATACTGATTAACTTGTCAGCATCATCGCCATATCCCCGAGCTGCCACAGGTGTAGCGTCACTGCCGAACAGTACCGCGTGCTCGCTGCCTTCCACTAGCGCAGCGATCAGCCGCCCGTCTAGGACGTGATCCCCGCGAATGACCACGAGGCGGTCTTCGGGGTCAAGCTTGTTACACTCATCCGCAACCTGTACGCCGGGATACCGCTTGAGGCTAAGTTCTAGGCGCTGCCTGCCGGTTAAGTGCCATATGGAGGTATGGCTATCGCCCAGAATATGAACTTGTGTGGCCATGCTTGCCGTTCCTCGCACTGGTATCGCCCCTGTCGGGCGGCGTGATTATAATAAGCCCGGACGTCTCCGGGGCAAATAGCAATAGGCAGTCGATCACCGTGTCCCCGCCGGGTAGGCCGGTCTACACATAACTGCCTTGACTGGCAATTCGTCTGAAACAAGGCTCCGCAGCGTTCGCTGGCCTGCTTTGGGGCTAGTAGGCCAATCGACTGCAATCGAGCCGACGGCTCTTAACCAAGTTAGCATCTGGCGATTGATATTAATCCGTAACGGAGACATTGCCGTGACACTACGCGTGGGCTTTCTTTTCGATTATCGATCCGATCAAGTATGGCACGCACTACCGATAGCCTGCGAGCTCTCGCGGCAACGCCCGGATGTTGACGTCGTGTGCCTGACGGGCAATAGGGTGGTTCATCGTATGGCCATCGATATCGCAAGGTCTTATCCGGATCATCGCTGCAGGATTCGCCGCGGTCGTGTTCCATTTTGGGCACGGCTAGCGAATCCACTCTTGAGAAATCGAACACCGCTGGAGAAGAAGGGCGTTCTCCGCACTAATCGATCTTTTTTTCGATCGTTAGATGCCCTAGTAGCACCGGATGTAACAAGTATAAAGCTGCGCCATTACCATAGCTTGCCCAAGCTCCCAATGATCTTAACTCGACACGGCGCTGGGGACCGCGCGGGAAGTTTTCCAGAGACAGTGTCCCAGTTCGATTTGGTGCTGGCACCAGGATTAAAGACTCAACGCGAACTGACGCAAAGGGGACTGGTCACGCCGAGTAGGTGTCCGCGTATTGGCTATCCCAAATTTGCGGCGGTTGATAGACTTCCGGAGCCCACGCGTGTTTTCAATAATGATAATCCGGTAATCCTATATAACCCCCATTTTGATCCTGAACTTTCATCTTGGTACGAGTGGGGTATCCAGGTGCTCGATTTCTTTCAGAACAATGCTGACCGCTACAACCTAATCTTTGCGCCACATATTAAGTTGTTCGGACTGCGCGGTCGCTATAAAGTACGCTTGCCGCGCCGTTATCGTCGACTGCCTAACATCCATGTCGATCTCGGAAGCCGTAAATCGGTTGATATGACCTATACGAGAGTGGCCGATCTCTACCTGGGCGATGTGAGTAGTCAGGTCTATGAGTTCCTTCGATCTCCGCGGCCTTGTGTCTTCCTCAATGCCACGGGCGTCGAGTGGCGCCACGACGAGCACTTTCGCCACTGGCATCTCGGGCAGGTTTTGGATCAAGTCGAACAACTGGGGCCGGTTATCGAGGAGGGGTTGAACGACCTCGATAAACACCGAGCGGCGCAAGCCGAGGCCTTGTCGGAGACCTTCGATGACAACGGGGACGGTGCCATGCGCGGCGCTGAGGCTATTTACAGGTTCCTACAGCATGGCGAGTAGCTTCCTATATGTGTTTTGCTTGGAATAGGAGATCAGGTGCGCTTATGGGTACTCGTAACTGCTGCACCAGCCGGATCAGTGGTGGACGCCTCGCCGCCCGCCACATCGCTGCCGGATCACCCAATACGGGCTAGGCAGCTGCCTCGGTGTCGTCGCTTTCGTCGGTCAGTGGGTAGCCGCGCTCACCGAGTGCAACACCGAGATTTTTGGCTAAAGCTCGATTGCTTGGCCCATAGTAGGATGCGATTTGCGCCTTGAGCTCGTCACCGAATAGGCGCGATGTGGTTAGCTTGGGGCCCGCCAGTCGAGTCCGGTTTATTTGAGCCATGAGGTTTTCGTTAGTCTTACGTCGCAACAATGGAGCGATGGTAAGGCTATTTTCCATGTCGCCGACGGTGACGTAGTTGAGTACCCGTGCGAGCCGGGCCGTAACGAGGCCGTAAGCCATGTTGCGGGGGCTAGGGTCGAGGTCATCGATGTCGATATCTAATTCTAGGGTCCGGGCGTAATGGTATAAGAATCCTAGCGGATCCGCTTGGAAGTCTTCGTAAAAGAAGACATGCACATTTTCTCTACCGAATACATTTTGATAATGCCGAATCAGATGCTGGTACTGCAGGTGCTCAAGGCAGAACATGGCTTTCTTGAACGCCTTGGTCCGATAGTGCGGCTGGTAGTAGTACGGCCAAAGGAACTGTTTAACGGTGCGTGTCCCTCCGCGGCGAATGTATTGGAGGTAGGTAGCCTTTAGCATATCCAGTTGATTGCGCAAGAATATCACGACTTGCCCATCTGGGAAGCTATCGTAAAGGCGATAGGCGACGTCTTTTGATAGGGCTTGCAAGAACCCGGCGTTACCGTAGTGGCCGACGAGCCCTTCATCACAAATGATAGTTCTTTTGTGGTCTGGATTGGAAAAGGAAAGGCGCGCTTTTCGGGGGTCGAACGCGAAGGCGGTTGGGCAAAGGAAAACCTGCCGTATGTCGCGTCTCGGGGCGAGGTAGGCTTCACGACAAGCTGGATAAAAAACCTTCTGGAACCAGGTCGTCGCGGTCTTATGATAACCGATATGTAGGAGTGGGGTTGACGTCATGGCGTCATCTCTCAGTTTTTATGGCGGCGGACGATGCAGATCGCGAGGTCAGCGGCTTAAGCTCATCACGATACCAGAATTGGCAGTGTGAGAGGAAAGCACGTGCAGTCTGCGTATGGGGTGCTCTACCCGGGGGTTGGGAAGGGTGTCAGAATAGCGTGCGGCGGCCAGAGCGAGGACGGCGGGATAGCAAAGGCTGCTCGGTTATCGTCACGGACGATGCGTAGTGGCCAGGGTGGAGGCGTGCCTCGGCGTAAGACGGTTCGAGACGGGATTGGGTCGTAGTCGGGCAAACTCGTAGTTTGCATACGACGGGTGGTCAACGGTCGGCAAGGATTGCCTTCACGAGCTCGGCTTTTGGTTTTGTCACCTGCAGGCGCTTTGGGGAGCCCTAGCTGTCGAGTATCCTGAACGCCTCATGAGATCAGTGGAAGAAAACGGTCCGCGGTTAGAGCGGTTCTTATTTGCACACCTATCGGATCCACACCTGACGTCGCCGGCGCCGCCTGCCTGGCGCGAGTTCGTCAGCAAGCGGGGGTTCGGCTACCGATCGTGGCGCCGCCGCACCGGTGCGAAAGCCTCACCCCGAGCTCTCCAACGAGTCAGTGAAGATCTTGATGCGTTCGAAACCGATCATGTCGCGATTACAGGCGATCTCACGAATCTTGGTAGTGCTGCGGAATACCGCGAGAGCGCTCAGTGGTTAAGTTCCTTAGGCTCGGAGGATGACATCTCCGTGGTCCCCGGTAATCACGATTGTTGCGTGCCGGCGGCATGGGAGGAGACCGTCGGCCAGTGGGAGCGTTGGATGGTTTCAGGGGCTGGTCTCTTCACGGGATTTCCTTTCGTCCGCTGTCGAGGTCCCGTGGCGTTTATCGGCGTAAATGCGGCTGTGCCCACGGGCATCGGGTTGGCGACGGGGCGGCTCGGTAACGATCAAACCGCTCGTCTTGGTGCGATCCTAGATTGGGCGAGCCATGCTGGCTATTTTCGGGTGTTGCTGATTCATCATCCTCCTTTGCCTGGCTTGGTCGCTTGGCGCAAGCGCTTGGTTGATGCGACGTCCCTCCGCCGCCTTCTGGCCGTCAATGGCGCCGACTTGATCCTGCATGGCCATGCCCATTGTTTCCACTTCGGCTGGTTGCCTGGGCCGCGGGGCGGGATTCCCGTGTTGGGCGCACCCGGTGCATCGGATCGGGCGTATAGGGAATGGCAACGGGCTGGCTATTATCGCTGTACGTTGACAGCTGATGGGGCCCATTGGGACTTGCACGTAGCGCGGCGTGCCCTGGATACCAGTGAGGCCAGGCTGACGGACTGGGGACAGTGGCGTTGGCGAATCGCGGCGTGACGGCGCGTCGTTTTCGGCGATAGCGACCGGCCAAGCAGGTCTAGCGGAGATGCCGACAGTGGAGGCGGCGCGCGGACTAGCTTGCGGCATGCCTGCTAGTTATTGACGGCAGGTGCTGCAACAATCTCCAGGCGCCCGAGCCTTCAATGGACCGCCTCGTGAGGACGGCGGCGATGGCCGCGGCCCCGGCGGCGTTGACGCCGAGCGTGGGAGCCAGCGCAAAGAATGACATTAAATAGACTATCGTATTAGCGAGTTTCGATACAGTAATCCAACCAGGCTTCGCCGCTGCATTGAGTAATACGGGAAAAGGGAAACTGGTCGCCCCCATTAGCGTGGCGGTGGCAGTGAGGAGCATAACCGCGTAGGCCGCCGTCGCTTCGTGGCCTCCAAGGAGTTGCAGAAGCGGACCGCCGAATAGGACGAGGAGCGCTAGACAAGAGACCGATATTAATGCGGCGATGCCCATGGCACGTCCGAGCAGACGCCGCAGGCGGTATAATGCGCTACCGGCGAGCATTTGGGCGACCTCAGGGCCGATCGCCGGTCGCAGGGCTCGTATCGGGTGAGCGGTGTTTTGTGCCAGCCGCGAGCCGATCTGGAAAAGGCCGGTGTCGGCAGCGCCTAGACTGGCGCCAATTAGAAGCGTTCCCAGCTGGCTGGACGGTAAGGCGGTTAGACTGTTGATGTTATGGATACCGATGAATCGCCATAGCTGCGCGTGAATATCGCGGCCGCGCGGTGGTGCTTTTAATCCCAGCGGCCATATCGTCCGCTTGCGGAGCTCGTGGTAGCCCCCAGACACTAGCCCGACGCCGCGAATCACAGCGGCTGCGAACCACACTGCTAAGAAGGCCGCGAGGCTGTCGGTTTCGGTGAGCCAAAGCGCGGATGTCCCAAGCAGTTGTGTCAAGGTCTGACTGGTACGAGTGATAGCAATGAGGTCGAACCGCCGGAAAAGACGCAGCGTTCCATTGGCTACGCGGCCACGTGTTTGAAAGGCAATGACCAGCATGTAGGCGGCGCCTAGACCGCTAATCGAAGCAGGCCAGCCAAACCAGGGGCCTAATGTCATAGCTAGGAGGTAGCCGACGCCGACGGCGGCAAGCGTAGCCACCAATTCGATACGTACGGCGAATGCAATCAGGCGCCGTAGCCCCTCGCTGTCGCCGGCCTCTAGGCGTGGTGCGCCAAAGGTTAGAATCGTGGTGCCCAGTTTGACGTTGGCGAGATGGCCTATGATGGCGGCGAAGGCAACGATCAGCGACAGACTGCCGAAGCCCTCCATGCCGAGGGTTCTTACCGCCAGGGCCATGGTGGGCAGTCCGAGTAGGCCTTCGACAACTCGCCCGCTAAGTAAAACGCCGGCGTTGGTTAGCACCCGCCGCAGGACGCCGCGCTGGTTAGCGCCGCCAGCGCCAGATGGGTTGTCTCGTGGTCTCTTGCTAACCATGCAATCGCTGTAATTAGCTGGTCGCGTCCCGGGGTGGCATTAGGTTTTTGTCCCTCAAACGGCTCGGTCGACTGAGTCGATGGTGGTTACTGCGCCCTTGATGTAGTGCCGACTCGAATTGACTGCCGCGGTTCATTCTGATTCGCGGCTAGCGGCGGTGGGTGTGGGCAAGCCAAACGCAGGCGACAACAACGGCGGCCCCAGGTCCCGCGAAGGCGCTGGCGACGGGCGCCCAACCAGCTGTGTCAGCCGTGCGGAGCAAGACCTGATCGGCCATGTAGACGCCGATGCCGACGAGTGCGCCTGTCACCAATGGCGGCGCTAAGCCGGCGCGGGGCGTCGCGCGTATTGCGAAAGGCAACGCCATTAGGCTCATGGCGAGGGTTAGCACCAACACGGCGGGTTGTCGCCATAATATGAGTCGATATTGGCCACTGTCGCGATCCGCGCGCTGCAGTTGTTCGGCATAAGCCATAAGCTGCCCTAGGGTTAATGACTCGGCCGGCAGCTGCAGGCGGGCGAGCTCTTGGGCATCGAGCAGCGATGGCCAGTGCAGTTGATCCATACGACCATGGCTGCGGTTGCCATCACTAAACTCTTTGATCACGACATCCTTGAGTAGCCAATTACCACCGTTGCGGATACTTGCCTCCTGGGCGTGGATATAGCGGCCGAGGTGGTTATCCGCGCTCAGCTCGAAGACCTCGATATCGTTGGGTAGGCGACCGAGGCGAAGGCTACCGATGCGTACAATCATGCGGCCTTTACGCGTCCAATACGCGGCGTCGCCCTCGAGACCCGACTGCACCAGGGCACGTTCCTCGCGTAGGGCCCACTGCTGACCCGTTGGGCCAAGCCAGGCGGCACAAGCGAATTGCACGAAGAGTAGCACGAGGGTAGCAGCGACGCTGGCTCGCCCAATCGCAGTGGGGCGTAATCCCGCCGCGCCCATGGCCGTGAGCTCGTGATGCAGGTTGAGCAGCCCGAGCCCTACGAGGCTACCGAGCAAGCCAATAAAGGGCGCCATTTGAGCGAAACGCGCCGGTATCCGATACACCGCGTGGCGTAGCGCGTCGTTAAATCGGTAGGCCCCGTCGCCCACGTCCTCAAGCTGTTCGGCGAGATCGAACAGGGCCATGAGCGCCAGCAGCACGGCCGCTACCAGAATGAAGCCGAGTAGAATATGGCGTGTGGTATAGCGGCCTAGCCGGCTCATCGTCGCCAGGGCCGGCTTGCCGTGGCAGCCCCGATCAGGCCGAGGGCGAGTAGGGCGTGGGGCCACCAGAGCCCTGGGAAGGGCGGCACGATGGCCTGCTCCACCCAGCTGCGGGCCACGTCGCCGAGGACGAAGTACACGATGAACAGCGCCAACGCCAGTGTGAGCCGTGCGTAGGGGGTTTGCCGCGGTACACTGCTACTCATCGGGATGGCGACAAGGGCTAATAGGATGGCGGCGATCGGACGGGAGAACCGCCACTGTCGCTCGGCAATCTCATCCGGATCGCGGCTGCCAAGAAGTTGCGCTGTGGATAGCGCCTTGCGCCCGAACTCGGCGATAGCCGATGTTGGCTGAAAACGCCAGGTCACCGTATCGATGGTTTGCCGGCGATCGTTCGGGCCGTCACGGTCCAATCGGTAGCTCCGTGCGCCTTCCAACTGCAGTTGACGACCGTCGGCGTTCGGTTGCTCCGTCGCCCGGTCAGCGAGTATGAGCTGGCTGCTACCGTTGCGACGCTGGTAGCTGAAAAAGTCGAGGATGGCGTCGCTGTCCGCGGCGTTCCGCCGGCCGTATAGGACACCTCCGTCGTTAAGCGCCCGGAATATGTCTGCGGGTAAATCGCTGAGGCGGGCCTCGTCGATTAGACGGGTCTCGATGAGCTCGACCTGGCGGTAGGCCCAGGGGCGCGCGAACAAGCCAACGATGGCGACCATGGCGGCAAGGCCTAGAGCGACGCCGAGCAAGCCCACGCTGGTGCGTAGTGGTGACGTCCCGATGCTTCGCAGCGCGGTCATCTCCTGGTTGCGATGGAGATGGGCGAGACCCACAACGGCAGCTAGATAGAGCGCGAGGGGTAGCAAGACGTCGAGGGCGATAAGGCTTTTCAGGCCGACCAGTTTAGCCAACGTCAACGGGCCCAACCCGTTGGCCTCGAAATCGGCCAACGTACGAGCGGTATCAAAGCTCGCGAAGACCAGTATTAGTACGCCGGCGATCGCCAGCATGGGGCGGGCGACGCTGGCGGCAATGTAACGGTCTAGCCGGCGAAACATCGGTCATCATCGCTCGGTGGGGTGGCAGACGGCATGCTAATACAAGGTACTAGTGCTAGAGTAGCGCGCTTTATCTCGGTATGGCGTCGATTAATCGGCTACTCAACGATAACGCGGGCGAGGTAGCTGGTGGCATTGGACTCAGGGCAGTCACGAATCAAGCGGGCGGTGCTGTTGAGTGCTGGCCAGGGGAGACGTTTGTTGCCCCTGACCGCGGAGCGGCCGAAGTGTGCTATCGAGTTCTTCGGCCGCACGGTCGTGGAGTGGCAGATTGATGCGCTCTTCGACGCCGGTTTTGAGGCGGTGACCGTCGTGCTTGGTTACGGCGCGGATAGGGTCGAGGGGCTACTCGAACGCCGGTACGGCGGCCGCGGCGTGCGCACCATCTATAACCCGTTCTATCGGCTGACCGATAACCTGGCGACGTGCTGGATCGCGCGCGAGGCCATGGGGGACGACTTCCTTCTGGTGAACGGCGATACGCTGTTCGAGCCGCGCTTGGCACAAGCCCTAGTGGATGCGGTCGAGGCGCCAATCACCCTGACCGTGGATCATAAAGGGGCCTACGATAGCGACGACATGAAGGTTGTCACGGACGAGCAGGGTCGCCCCCAGCGTATCGGCAAGCAGCTACCAGTGGCCGAGGTGTCGGCGGAGTCCATCGGCATGATCGCCTTTAGCGGCGTCGGGCCCGAGCTCTTTAGGCAGGCCGTTGAGCGCTTCATGCGTAGCGATGACGCCCTGTCGCTGTGGTATCTGAGCGTCGTTGATGAGCTCGCGGGCTTGAGCCATGTCGGGGCTTGGTCGGTCGGTGATCGCCTCTGGTCCGAGATGGACGATCACGATGATCTGGCCGATGTAGAGAAGGTGATCGCGGCCATCGCTGAGGCCCCCCACAAGGCTGGTAGCGAGGCCTAGGGAGGCGCTGGTCGATTCACACGAGCCTTTGGCCGCTGAGCGCGCTCTCAGTTAAGGCGCGGCAGGCCACGCACAACGCGGACTACAGTCAAGGGCTGCGGCGGTGATTGTGGGTGCGTCCAGCGGCTTCGGCGGCTGCGTCACGACGGCGCTTGGCTTGTTCTAGCTGGCGAGGGCTGTTCACGGCAGAGCCCGCCTTGCCACCGCGCCGCCGTGACGCGCCGAGGCCCGCGAGAATGGTCCAGCGTCTTCCTAGCCGCCTTCCGCAATCGCTGACGCCAGTTGCCAGTCCGCGACACTGTCCACGTCCAGGCCGGCACTGGCATAGGGCATAACCACGGCGCCCACGCTGAGACCGAGACGGTTGGAGAGCCGTTCCAGGGCGCTGGCGAGGGTGAGCCGTCCCATCCCGTAGTCGATTAACGAGCGCATCCCGATCGCGCCCGCCACCGCTCGTAGCGGGTGCTTGCGGTGTTGTTCGAGGTGGCGCCAGCGCTCAACGAGCGCGCGGCTGCGGGGTGATAGGAGCGCGAACAGGTTACAGCCGCAAACGGCGCCGCCTTGTAACCGCGTCCCCGTTGGCTGCGCCGTGGGGTAGCACGCCGTAATCAGCTGGCGTGGCACCACGGCAATCGCGGCATCCCAGGGTCGTTGCGCGGCGTTCCCAAGGAAGCCGGACACCATCTCGGCCGTCAGCAGGGCGTGATCGCCGGTAGTAATCAGGACCGGTTGCGGCCGGGGTAGCGTGTCGAGGCCAGCCAGGACCCCGGCGGCGGGTGATGAAGCCTCGGGTAACCAGGATGAACAGTCCGTGCTCAGCGAGTCCTCGAGGGCCGGCGAGGACTGGAGCATCTCGCGCGGCGGTCCGCAGAGTAGCGACTGATCGATCCAGCCACTAGCCCACAGGGCCTCGGTGACGCGGGCTACCATTGGGCGTCCCCCGACTGGGGCCATGGCCTTGCAGGGGGTGCCGGCCGCCGTCGCAACGGCGTCGGGGCGACGGCGATCCCCGGCGAGGATGATCGCCGTCATCCTGTCATCTGGCAGGCCCGGGTCGGACTGTGGTCGGCTGGGATCAATCCCCGTTACGACAGGCATGGCGGGATGATCTTCTCGTAGAGCCGATAGCGTTTATAGGCCCGAGCCCCTGTACGCTCGCCCAGCTTCCGGATACCCCGGTTGCCCTCAAGGATCCAGGAGAGTTCCAGGTCCTCAATGCCACGCCGACGCAGCGGCTCTTGACTGGCGGCGATGATGCGCCAGGCCAGTGCTGTCCCAAGGGGGGTATTCTGGTACGCCTGCCGAACGCCGAGTAGTGGCACGCGGGCGCGCTTGAGGCGCCGCGCGTAGAGTCGGGTGAGCATTCGGGCCCAGCCGAACGGCAGAAGGCTTCCGCCAAGATCGCGTATCGCCTCATTGATGTCGGGGAGGGCGACGATAAACGCGGCCGGCTCACCGTCGACCTCGGCGATCTGAATGGCGTCGTCGTCGAGGACGGCGCGCAGCAGTTGGCCCAGCTCGGCGAATTCGGCCTGGGTAAACGGTACGAAGCCCCAGTTGTCCGCCCAGCCATCGTTAAAGATCGCACGCAAGCGCTCCAGCTCCGCCTTGAAATCCCCTCGCTCCAGGGGGCGTACGTGGATACGATCCTCGAACCGTCGGGCCAGGGCCTGAAGCGGCTCGGGATGCTCGAAGTCGGTCTTAATGGTGTACGCGAGTAGATCCTGGGCCGGGTTGTAGCCCAGTGCCTCGAGCCGCGGCGCGAACCAAGGCCGCGCATGCGGCATCATGAAGGCCGGCGGGTGCTCGAAGCCGTCGATGAGCACGCCGCACTCCTGGTTGATGGATAGGCTAAAGGGGCCGGTGATGCATCGAGCTCCCTGCTGGGCTAGCCACGCCTCGGCAGCCGCCGTGAGCCCCTCAAAGACCCTGGCATCGTCGATGGCGTCCAGGAAGCCGAAGTGGCCGGTGTCCGGGCCGTAGCGTTCGTGGTGGAGCGCATCGACTTGAGCGCTGATCCGCCCGACCGGCCGCCCGTCACGCCAGGCGACCCAGCCTTGCCAGCGCCCGTGCTGATTAAAGGGGTTCTGGCGCGAGAGATGGAGCCGTCGCTCAAGCCTCAGGGGTGGGATCCAAGCCGGATCATCGGCGTAGACGACATCGGCAACGCGGAGGAAGTCGCCCACCCGTGCGCCATCACCGAGCGGCGTAACCTCAATAACGCCATCGCGCCAATGGGGGAGCGAGCCCGGCTGGGTCGGCTCGATGAGGGTTTCGTGCGGCGCGGCCAAATCGTCTCACCTGTGGTTGTTGAACGGCTGCTGACAGGGCCTGTGCCCATGCTAAGCTCGGCGCCATTCCAAACGTGGCTAGAACCCTATTATGACGGATCAAAAGCCTATTGCGGGTTGCGATGCCCCCAACGACACCATGGCCAAGTTCGGCGCTCCCGCAACCTGCGTGCGCGAGTACGACTACTGGACGGTCCTGCTGCGGCCCAAGCAGGCTACACTCGCGGCCCTGATTCTGGCGGCCCGCGAGCCGGCCAGTGCCTTCGGTGAGCTCAGTTCACGGGCGGGCGCCGAACTCGCCGACGTAAGCGCGGCTATCGAGACAGCCCTTCAGGCCGCTTTTGGCTACGACAAGATCAACTACCTGATGTTGATGATGAATGATCCCGATGTGCACTTCCATGTCTTGCCGCGCTATGCCTCCGAGCGGTGTTTCGAGGACGTAGGCTATACCGACCCCGGTTGGCCCGGGCCGCCGGAGCTGGGTCACGTCAATGACACCGATGAGGCCACGAATCAGCGCCTCGTCGCGCATATCGTGGCGCACTGGCCGACGTTACCCGTTTGACTGCGGTTGCGGATGGCCGCGCTTGTATAGGGGGCATGACGGATTCGTTACAGGCTGGTTGTTCTGTTAGCCTTAGGCACTGATAGCAATGGCGGCGTACGGCCTTGAGTTAGCTTATTGAAGGAGTCCGATGAGCGCGACAGGATCAGACTCGCTCGACGTAGGACGGTCGTGGACTTCGCTACCGCCGCTGTGGGCGTCGCGACAGGTGCCCGGGGGTGACGGCAGGCCAGTTAACGACAGGGTAGGGCCCAGTGACTAGCTCAATAAACCGTGTTACGCCAACGCTCAGCGATATCACACTCCGCGCTGGCGAGTTCCACAATCTGGCGGCGTGCCTCGACTATGCGGCCCAAGGCAATACGGGCCTGAACTTCCACGATGCCCGCGGTCGGCTGCGCGAGGCGGTGCCTTACAGCGAGCTGCGAGAGCGCGCGCTGGCCATGGCGCGGCGGTTTCGTACGCTTGGCCTGGAACGCGGTGACCGCGTGGCGGTGCTCGCCGAGACGACGTCGACCTTCCCGACTGTCTTCTTTGCCTGCCAGTACGCCGGGCTGGTGCCCCTGGCCCTGCCGGCCTCGTTGAGTCTGGGGGGCCACGAGGCCTTTGTTGGTCAGTTGCGGGGCCTGCTCCAGGTCGCCGGGCCTAGCCTCGTGGTGAGTGGTGATGAGTTTATGCCCTTCGTGCGCGAGGCATTGGATGAGCGGCATGGGCCGGTTGCCTATACTCCGGAGGCGCTCGCTGAGGTGCCCCAGGGCGACGGTGCCCTGGAGCCGACCGGCCCCGATGAAACGGCGTATCTCCAATTCACGTCGGGGAGCACGAGCGCACCGCGCGGCGTGGTTATACGCCAGCGTGCCGTGATGGCGAATCTCAACGGCATCCTGCGCCACGGGATTGGCATGGGTGCCGAGGATCGCTGCGTCTCCTGGCTGCCCTTCTACCATGATATGGGTATGGTCGGGATGCTGCTCGGTCCCGTGGCCTCGCAGCGTTCCGTGGACTATCTTGGTACCCGGGATTTCGCGGTGCGCCCCATCCAGTGGTTGCGGCTTATCAGCCAGAACGCGGCGACCATCTCGTTCGCGCCGCCGTTCGGTTATAACCTTTGTACGCGGCGATTGCGTGACTCGGATCTCGCGGGATTGGATCTGTCGAGTTGGCGTGTTGCTGGTGTCGGGGCCGAGCTCATACGCCCGGAGCAGCTGGAGGCCTTCGCGGACGCGTTAGCGCCTGCGGGCTTCGATGCCTCGGCCTTTTGCCCCTCCTACGGCCTCGCTGAGGCCTCGCTAGCGGTCAGTTTTGCGGCCCGGGGTAGTGGCCTGCAGTGCCAATGGGCGTCGACGGATGCCATGGCCGATGAGGGCGTGGTTCGGCCGCCGAGCGCGACCGAGCGAGGCCGCCGATTAGTCGCGTGCGGGCAAGCCATGCCCGGGCATGAGGTGGTGATCCGTGATGGCGACGGCCGGCCGCTCGCCGATGGCGAGATCGGTCACATCACGATCAGTGGCCCCAGTGTCATGAGCGGCTATGATAACGATCCGGAGGCCACCCGGGCCGCGTTGGATGATGAGGGGAGGTTGCTGACGGGGGACCTCGGATGCATGACGCGCGCGGGCCTCGTCATAACGGGCCGCAGTAAGGACCTTATTATCGTCAACGGACGTAATATCTGGCCGGAAGATGTCGAGCAGCGCGTCGAGGCCGAGGCCGAACTGCGCTCCGGGGATGTGAGTGCCTTTGCCGTCGATGGCGGGCATGGCAGCGAGGAGGTAGTTGTCGTCATCCAGTGTCGTGCCCAGGACGGCGGAGCCCAAGCGGCGTTGCGCCAGCAGGCGGCGTCCGTTGTGCAGGCCCACTTCGGCGTGCGTCCCGCGGTCGATCTCGTGGGGCCATCGGGCCTGCCGCGCACCTCGTCGGGCAAGCTGTCGCGCTCAACCGCCCGCCAAGAGTTCCTGGAGCGTCGCACGCGGAGCGAGGCGCCTACCGAGCCCTTGGCCGACTGAGGCCGAACATGACCGATAAGCTGGTAGCGCTGACGGGAGCGACGGGATTTATCGGCGCGCGTCTACGGCAGCGCCTTATCGCCGACGGCTGGCAGGTGCGGGCACTAAGCCGCCGGCCTGCGGATCAGGCGGATGACGGCGTCACCTGGTACCGGGGTGACCTGATTACGGGCGAGGGCGTCGAGGCGCTGGTCGACGACGCCGATGCCGTTGTGCACTGCGCGGGAACGGTCAGTGCCGCCACGGACGCGGCCTTCCACCAGGGCAACGTCGAGGCCACGCGCACCGTGGTCGAGGCGACGGCGCGCCAAGACAAGCGCCCGCGGCTGATCGTGCTGTCGTCGCTCGCGGCACGGTACCCTGGGCTTTCATCCTATGCCCGCAGTAAGCGTCTCGCCGAGGACGTTGTGACCACGCACGCGGGCAATACCCCCTGGACGATCCTGCGTCCGACAGCGGTCTATGGGCCCGGTGACCGCGCGCTCGTACCGATCTTTCGCTCGCTGGCCCGCGGCTGGCTCGTGGTACCGGGGGCGTGGGCGGCGCGCATCAGTCTGCTTCATGTGGATGATCTGGTGAATGCCATCGCCGTTGGGCTCACGGCCAAGGGGTCCCCTTGGGGCTGTTTTGAACTCGATGACGGCACTGATGGCGGCTATACCTGGTGGACCATCGCGGCGAGTGCGGAACAGGCCTTTGAGCGCCGCGTTCGCTTGCTCCCCATCCCGGCATCCATGCTGTATCTTGCGGGGGCCGTCAATCAGGGGCTGGCGCGGCTGCTGGGTTATGCGCCCACGCTCACGCCGGGTAAAGTACGGGAGCTGCGGCACGACGATTGGCGCTGTGATTACCGCCCCTACCGTGAGCTAACGGGGTGGTGGCCGCGTCTGGGACTCACGGATGCCATGAGCCGGGGGCTACTCGGGATAGAGGGAAACACGGATTAGCGTCTGCCGGGCGCCGAATTCTTGGGTGATGTCATTGCCGATGAGCGAAGATTATCAGCGCACGGTTAACTGGTTACTGGCGCATATACGGTCGCTCGCTGGCGCCGAAACGCCGGTCAACGAGGATACGGATCTGGTCGACGAGGTTGGCCTTGATTCGGTCAACGTCATGGATATGGTGATGCACATTGAGGATGAGTTCGATGTCGTCGTGCCCGTGAATCAGCTTGCCGATATACGGACACCCCGTCAGTTGGCGGAGCTCGTGGTGAGCCTGGAAGGAGAGGGCTGAATGGCACTGCTGGATAAATTCGATAACGTGCGCCAACAACGGGAGGCGTTGCTGGCCTCGGGTGTGGACCCCTTTCATGTGCCCGTCGAGGCCGTGCACTCGGCGACGCGAGCCCGCATCGACGGCCGCGAGGTCATCCTCGCCGGTACCAATAATTACCTCGGCCTGACCTTCGATGATCAGTGTCACCGGGCGGCTCGCGAGGCATTGGCTGACCAGGGTACGGGAACGACAGGTTCGCCGCTGGCCAACGGCAGCTACCACGACCACCGGGCCCTGGAAGCGGAGCTCGCGGGTTTCTTCGGCCGTGAGCAGGGCCTGTTGTTCGCCACCGGCTATCAGGCGAATCTGGGGATGCTCGCCTCGCTAGCCGGGCCGGGCGATGTCATCTTGCTCGACTCGGACTGCCACGCCAGTATCTACGACGGCTGCCAGCTCAGCGGCGCGGATATTGTACGGTTCCGCCACAATGACCCGGCGAGTCTGGAGAAGCGCCTTCGGCGGCTGGGTGACCGGGTCAGCCGTACCCTGATCGTTGTGGAAGGCCTCTACAGCATGTTGGGCGATACGGCGCCGCTCGAGCGTATCGCCGAGCTCAAGCGTGAGTATGGGGCCTATCTCATGGTGGATGAGGCGCACTCGCTCGGTGTCTACGGGGCCACCGGGCGCGGTGTCGCTGAGTCGCTGGGTGTCGAGGCGAGCGTGGATTTCGTCGTCGGCACCTTCAGTAAGAGCCTCGCCGGCGTAGGCGGCTTTTGCGTAAGTAATTACGAGGTGCTCGAGACCCTGCGCTATGCCAGTCGGCCCTATATCTTTACCGCCTCGCCCGCGCCGTCCGTGGTGGCCGGGGTCCGGGCCGCGCTTGGTGTGTTGAGGCAGTCCCCGGAGCTATTGGACAGACTCTGGGCCAATGCCGAGGCGCTCTACGGCGCCCTGGACGAGCTGGGCTATCAACTCGGCCCCGAGGTAAGCCCGGTCATCGCGGTGCTGGTCGACACGCGCGATGAGGCGATCGCGCTCTGGCAGGGGCTGCTGGAGCAGGGCGTATACGCCAACCTCGTCCTGCCGCCCGCCACGCCGGAGGGCAAGGCGCTGCTTCGCTGTAGTGTCAGCGCGGCCCATACGGCCGAAGAGATCCGCTGGATCAGCGATGGCTTCGCCCGACTGACGACGGGGCGGGAGCCGTTCGCGCTGGCCGATGCCCGGTGATGATACCGCCCGCGATGCGGGTGGGGTGATTGCCGAACGCCTGGATCAGCCGGTTGCGGCCGCGGTCGAGCGTGCCGCCTCGCAGCTGACGAGTGCCCTCGGTGATCGGGTCGTGGCCGTCCTGGCGTATGGCTCCTGCATTCGGGACAGCGACCCCAGCGATGGGTTGCTGGATCTCTACGTCGTTGTCTCCGATTACTCGGCGGTGCATCGGAGGTTGATTCGGCGCGGTCTGTCGCGCCTTCTGCCGCCCGACGTGTTCTACGATGCCGTCCCTTTTCCCGAGGGAACGGTGCGCGTCAAGTACGCCGTCATCGCGATCGATGATCTCGAGCGCGGCTTGGCGCGCGGCTTCCTGCCCTACCTCTGGGGGCGGTTCGCGCAACCGGTCCGATTGGTCTGGGTCCGTGACCGACGCACGCGGGAGCGGCTGCTCGATGGCATGAACCGAAGCGCCCTTCGGCTGTTGGCAACAACATGGCCGCTTGTGCCCCAGCCTATGACGCCCGAGACCTTGTGGACGAAGGCGCTCTCGTTGAGCTATGGCACCGAGCTGCGCCCCGAAAGTCCAGAGCGCGCCCGAGGCATTGTGGTCCAGGATGCCAGCTACTATGCGCGCCTGACGGCGGCGCTGGTAGCCTGCGGCGATCTGCGTCTCATCCCGGACGCCGCGTATCAGTCCTATCGGGGCCCGGCCGGTTGGCGTGCGCGGCTGGTGGTGGGCACGGCCTGGCTAGCGCGGCGCTGGCTCGGTCGGGGCGTGGCGATTCTACGGCTGGCCAAGGCCAGCTTTACCTTCCGCGGCGGCGTGGACTACGCGGCCTGGAAGATCGAGCGGCACACGGGCACTTCGATCCAGGTGACGCCGCGGCTGCGCCGTTACCCGCTGATCTATGGCTGGGGCGTATTATGGCGCCTGCTACGCCAGCGCCTGGTGCGCTAGTGCACGCGACGACCGACATGGTCGTGGCATAGGGAGCAATCGAATGGCGCGTATCAACTACCTCGTGCTGACGCGTCGTGGTTACGACGCCCTCGGCCCGCAAGAGCTCGTCCCTGGCGAAACGCGGCTCTGGGTCACTGAGGGGGTTGTTGGCGACGAGGCCATCGCGGACTGCCAGTCGCGCTCCATCGAGGTTCGTGTCCTGCCCGACGCGGTCGATCCACGGCGCCAAGGGGAGGTGGCGGCGGCCATTGAGGCCATCGAGGCCGAATTCCCCGAAGAGACCGTGATGGCCGAGTATTGCTAGGCATGGCGTGAGTCCTGATGCGCATCGAGCCCGTAGCGCGTGTGGCCGGAGGCTTTGAGGAGCGCTTCGGTACGCCGAGGCAGCCGGGGTTGGTGCCGCAGGCCCAGGCCCGTGTCGTTATGTTGGCGCCCTACGACGACGCGGCGGCGCTACGCGGTTTGGCCGGCTGCTCCCACGTCTGGCTGCTGTTCGGCTTCCATTGTTCGCCCTCCCGCGGCTGGTCGCCAACGGTGCGTCCGCCCCGCCTGGGTGGCAACCGACGCGTCGGTGTCTTCGCGACCCGTTCGCCGTTTCGGCCGAACCAGTTGGGCCAGTCGGCGGTGGAGCTGGTCAAGGTCCACGAGGATGCGAATTGGCGGGGCCTGGTTATCGCCAATCACGACCTCATGGACGCCACCCCGGTCTACGATATTCGCCCCTATATGCCGTATTCGGATGCCATCCCCCATGCGGTGCCACCGCCCGGGTTCGAAGGCCCGCCAGGCGAACTGATGGTGCGCTTTGAGCCGGCGGCTGAACGCGTCCTCGGCGATCTCTCGGAAGGCGATCGGGCCTTGGTACGGCAGGTACTAGCCGTCGACCCGCGGCCGGCAGTCCAGCGTGATGATCCCGAGCGCCGGTTTGTGCTCAATCTCGTCGGCTGCAGCATCCGGTGGCGCGTCGCCGATGGGGTGGCCATCGTGGATGCCGTTAGCCGCCTGCGTGATTAGTCCGCCGCTGGCGCTGCTCGGCCATCTCGACTTTTTTCTCGGTCAACTCGCTCTGTCGGACGTCGACCACCTGCTGCATCTCCTCGCCACTCTTGCCGGCCACCTCGGTGGCGGATTGGGAGAGGCCGTTGGCTTCCCGGGCGGAGTCGGCGGTGTGGCCGACGGTGCTCTGGATGCCGGGCCGGGCCACGCCGGCG
>CAJXKP010000013.1 GCA_913055565.1 uncultured Ectothiorhodospiraceae bacterium | reverse complement strand
GAGGAGGGCGGGGGTTACCGTACCACCGTCGAGGATATGGACGGGCGTGGCGAAGGCGTCCGTGGGCTCGGCGACGCGATCGCCGGTGCGCACGCGCTCGCCGGCGGCAACGGCGGGGCGCAGGGCGGCGCCGTAGGGCGGTTGCAGGGGGATGACCAGCTCATCGGGCAGGTCCGCGGGGCGAATGGGGCGAGCCGTGGATTCGCCGCTATGGGACGGCAGGGTCAGGCCGCCGGGAAAGTCCCAGAGGGTTCTCATGCCTCGGCCGCTTCGGGGCGGTTGGCCGGGAAGGGCCAGCGCCAGTTACCGGTATGGGTCGGGACTTCCACCATGTGGATGCAGTCCACGGGGCAGGGCTCGACGCAGAGCTCGCAGCCGGTGCACTCGGCCTCGATGACGGTGTGCATCTGCTGATGCGCCCCCACGATGGCGTCCACGGGGCAGGCGTCCAGGCACTTGGTGCAGCCGATGCAGATGTCTTCGTCGATCCAGGCGACCAGGGGCTGCTCGGGGGCCAGGCCGTAGTCGGGGTTGAGGGGCTTGGCCTCGCGGTCCAGCAGGTCCGCCAGCGCCTGGACGGTGGCCTCGCCGCCCGGCGGGCATTGGTTGATGTCGGCCTCGCCGCGGGCGATGGCCTCGGCGTAGGGCCGGCAGCCGGGATAGCCGCATTGGGCGCACTGGGTCTGCGGCAGGCGGGCGTCGATGGCCTCGACCACGGGGTCGTTTTTCGGCCGCAGGCGCACGGCCGCAACGCCCAACCCCGCGCCGAAGGCCAGCGCCAGTCCACCCAGTGCGAGTACGGCCGCTAGCAAGGTGAACACCTCCTCAACGTGCTGCCACCAGACCCGTGAAACCGGTAAATGCCAGGCTCATGAGCCCGGCGGTGACCAACGCCACCGCCGCCCCGCGAAAGGGGGCGGGCACATCGGCGACGGCTAGGCGCTCGCGCAGGCCGGCGAACAAAATGAGCACGAGCGAGAAGCCGCCAGCCGCTCCCAGGCCGTAGACCGCGCTGGCCAGCAGGTCGTTCGCCTGCCGCGTGTTGAGCAGCGCTACGCCCAGCACCGCGCAATTAGTGGTAATCAGCGGCAGGAAGATCCCCAGCATTTGGTGCAGCAGGGGGCTGGTGTAGCGCACGGTCATCTCCGTGAATTGCACGACCACCGCGATGACCATAATGAACGCTACGGTGCGCAGGTATTCCAGCCCCAGCGGGGTCAGGATGTAGGTATGCACCAGATAGCTCACGACCGAGGCCAGGGTCAGCACGAAGGCCGTGGCCAGGCACAGGCCCACCGCACTCTCGTACTTGCGCGAGACGCCCATGAACGGGCACAGGCCCAGGAACTGGACCAGGACCAGGTTGTTCACCAGCACGGTGCTGACCAGGATGACGGCGATTTCGGTCATGGCCTTAGCGTCTGGAGGGGGCGTGGCATCCCTGTCTTTGTTTTGCAGACGTTGCCACACCCACTTTGGCGCCCTTGCTTGTTAACCGAGGTGTCAATCAGTCCCTGCGTTCTGATAACAAAACGAGGCGAAACTCGCCAAAGTCTTTATTGAGGATGAGCTTGATGGGAATGATCGAAATTAACAGCCCCATGATTCCGCCGATGGGTGCCGTGACCAGCCTGACTGTGTCCGCGGTGACGCCCATCGCCCCGAGAATGGCACCGATGATGCCTCCCACAATGGCGCCCATAAGCACTGCCGCGATTACCGCCAGCAGGTTTCGCCACAAGAAGGCCCACCATACGCGCACTGCTCGTCCCCATGTCGCTTGTACTTCCATAAAGCGATCTCCTCTCCATGCGTTTTTTTCTAAGGGGTGTCCCTCACCGAGGTCCTTCGCCCTCGGTTACTGAACACGCATCCCGGGCTCCGCGCCCTCGTCGGGCTCCAGCAGGAAGATGTCCTCGCCGCCCGGGCCGGCGGCCAGAACCATGCCCTCCGAGGTCCCGAACTTCATCTTGCGTGGGGCCATGTTGGCGACCATGACGGTCAGTCGGCCCTCCAGACGCTCGGGGTCGTAGGCCGTGCGCACGCCGGCGAAGACCGTGCGCACGTCGCCGCCGAGGTCGAGGGTGAGCTCCAGGAGCTTGTCGGCGCCTTCCACCTCGCGGGCGCGGTCGATGCGCGCGACGCGTAGATCCACCTTGGCGAAGTCCGCGTAGTCGATGGTCTCCGCGATGGGGTTGTTGTCCAGATGGCTGCTGGGCGACTCCGCCTCGGCCTGGGCCAGTGTCTGACGCGACTCCTCGACCATGGCGTCGATAGTCTCACGCTCGATGCGCGTGACCAGCGGTTGGAACCGGTTAATGGTGTGGTCCAGCAGCGGGCTGCGGGCGTCGTCCCAGTCCTGGTCCTCGACGTTAAGGAAGGCCTCGGCGTCCTCGGCGACGCGCGGCAGCACGGGCTTGAGGTAGATCATGAGCACGCGGAATAGGTTGATGCCCATGGTGCAGATGGCCTGAACCTTGTCGTCCTGCCCGTCCTGCTTGGCCAGGACCCAGGGCTTTTGCTCGTCGATGTACTGGTTGGCCTCGTCGGCGAGGTCCATGATCTCGCGTACCACCCGGGCGTACTCGCCGCGTTCGTAGAGCTCGGCGATGGGCTCGCCCTGCTGGGTGAACTTCCGGAACAGCTCCGGGGTGTCGAGCGTGGGGCCGAGCTGGCCGTCGAAGCGCTTGCTAATAAAGCCCGCGCAACGGCTCGCGATGTTGACCAGCTTGCCGACCAGGTCCGAGTTGACCCGTTGGGCGAAGTCGTCGAGGTTGAGATCGAGATCTTCGACGCCGCTGGTGAGCTTGGCCGCGAAGTAATAGCGCAGGTATTCCGGATTGAGATGGCGCAGATAGGTTGACGCCATGATAAAGGTCCCGCGGGACTTCGACATCTTCTGGCCGTCCACCGTCAGGAAGCCGTGGGCGCGAATCCCGGTGGGCTTGCGAAAGCCCGCGCCGTGCAGCATTGCCGGCCAGAAAAGGGCATGGAAGTAGATGATGTCCTTGCCGATGAAGTGATACAGCTCGGCGTCGGAATCGGGATTCCAGTAGTCGTCGAAGTCGATGCCCTCGCGCTCGCAGAGGTTGCGAAAGCTGGCCATGTAGCCGATCGGGGCATCCAGCCAGACGTAGAAGTACTTGCCCGGCGCGTTCGGGATCTCGAAGCCGAAGTAGGGCTCGTCGCGCGAGATATCCCACGGCCGTAGGCCTTCCTCGAACCACTCGCGCAGCTTGTTCGCCATCTCCTCCTGGAGCTGCTCGGCATCGGCCCAGTCGCGGAGCATGGCCTCGAAGTCCTGGAGCCGGAAGAAGTAGTGCTCGGATTCACGCTCGACGGGCGCCTCGCCGGAGATCACCGAGACCGGATTGCGCAGCTCGTCGGGGGAGTAGCTGGCACCGCAGGCCTCGCAGTTGTCGCCGTGCTGATCACCGGCGCCACAGCGTGGGCAGTTACCCCGGATGTAGCGGTCCGGCAGAAACATGCCCATCTTGGGGTCGTAGGCCTGGGTGATGGTCTGCTTGTCGATGGTACCGGCTTCACGCAGGCGCTCGTAGATGAGCTCGGCGTACTGCCGGTTCTCCTCGGAATGCGTGGTGTAGTAGTTATCGAAGGCGATATGGAAGCCCGCGAAATCCTGGCGGTGCTCGCGGCCCATGCGCTCGATAAGCTCCTCGGGACTGGTGTTGTACTCCCGCGCCTTGAGCATGATCGGCGTGCCATGGGCGTCGTCGGCGCAGACGTAGTGGCACTCGTTGCCCTGCAGCCGCTGGAAGCGGACCCAGATGTCGGTCTGGATATACTCAACCAGGTGGCCGAGGTGGATGGGCCCGTTGGCGTAGGGCAGGGCGCTGGTTACCAGAATCTTGCGCGTCATATCAGTCTCAAATGGGCTCAGGCGGGCCTAACGACTGCGAAGTATGCCAGATGCGTCCCGCTGCAGGCGAAAGCCGAGGGCCGCCCCGAACAATCCGGCGAGCCTCGGCGGCTCGAGGCTTGACGGGGCAGCGTGGTGTGGCACGCCTTGCCTGCGCTCCCCCTCAGCGGTGGGCGCGAATCGTTCGGCGCTGGCTCAGGATGCGCACAGCTCGGCGCGAATACGGGCCACCACCTCGCAATGGCTCAAGCCATCCACGGTGATGGTGATGTCCGCCTGCGCTTGGTAGAGCGGAATACGTTCGTCGAAGAGGTCGGCCACGGATTGGCCAGCCCGACGAGCTAGGCCGCGCCCGGCGGGATCGCCGATGCGCGCCTCGATGGTGGCCAGGTCGGCGCCGAGGTGGACGACCGGGCCGAAGCGACGCAGGTGCTGCATGGCGGCATCGCTGTAGATCGCGCTGCCCCCCGTGGCGACGACCTGATTGTGCGGGGCCAGCCCCCGCAGCGTCTCGTCCTCGATGGCGCGCAGCCGCTGGTCACCGTCCTCATCGACGATGGCCTGGAGCGAGCGCTCCGTGGCCTCCTGGATGGCGAGATCGGTATCCAGGAAGCCCTTGCCCATGGCCTTGGCGAGCAGGACGCCGATGGTGGACTTCCCCGCCGCGGGCATGCCGATAAGTATGACGCAGTCGGGTTTAGCGCTCATGCCGTGCTCCTCTTCCACTGGCTCGTCTCGTGCCCGGGCTGTTGGCCGTATTGTAGCGGTCCCGAGCCGGGCGGTCTGCCTCGGCAACCCCGTTCGCGGCAGGTTGTTTCGCCGCCTCGCCGGCGTAGACTGCGGCATGGCCAATAGATGCAATTAGGGAAATGGGATGGGCGAGCTCAGTCGCGAGGCGGTCGAACGGGCCATTGCTAGCTGGATCGAGCCCCATCTGGGCTGTGATTTAGTAACCGCTGGGGCCGTCGAGGCCGTCGAGATCGAGGGAGATCGGGTGCGTATCCAGCTGCAACTGGGTTTTCCAGCGGATCGCTACCGCGATGCCCTAGCCGAGTCAGTAGCGTCGCTGGTCGCTGAGGCGACCGGCGCGACAGCGGTCGATGTCGCGATCAACTGGGAGGTGGCGCCACGCCAGGTTCAGGCCAGTCTCGAGCCCATGGCGGAGGTGAGTAATATCATCGCCGTGGCCTCGGCCAAGGGGGGCGTGGGTAAATCGACTGTCGCGGCGAATCTGGCACTGGCGCTGGCGGCGCAGGGCGCGAGCGTGGGTCTATTGGATGCCGATATCTACGGTCCCAGTCAGCCGCGCATGATGGGCGTCGCCGGGGAAAAGCCCGCCAGCCCCGACGGTAAGACCATGACGCCGCTTAGTAATCACGGCGCCTCGATCATGTCCATCGGCTTCCTCATCGACGAGGATGCGCCGCTGGTCTGGCGCGGTCCCATGGTGACCAAGGCGCTTAATCAGCTGCTGCGTGAGACGAACTGGTCGAGTCTGGACTATCTCATCGTGGATATGCCCCCGGGGACCGGGGATATCCAGCTCACGATGTCCCAGAGCGTGCCGGTATCGGGGTCTGTAGTGGTGACCACGCCGCAGGAGATCGCGACCCAGGATGCACGCCGGGGCATCGGCATGTTCGCCAAGGTGAAGGTGCCGGTGCTGGGTGTCTTGGAGAACATGAGCCAGCATATCTGCTCGCATTGCGGCCACGAGGAGCCCATCTTCGGCGCCGAGGGTGGGGAGCAGCTCGCGGACGCTGAGGGCATAGCGCTGTTGGGATCGTTGCCGCTGGATACGGCGATTCGCGAGCAAACGGACGGCGGCAAGCCAACGGTGGCCGCGGCGCCAGAGAGCCGGCTCTCGGGGCTCTATCACGAGGCCGCCCTGGCAACGGCGGCACGGCTGAGCCGCCAGGATGAGGCCGGCTCTAATCGCTTCCCCAATATTACGGTCAGCGATGACTGATGCGGCTGTACGTCATTGAACGGCGTCGGCATAATGAGACTTGACTACATGCCGGCAGCCGAGCAGACGGATGGCGATTAAGTCCGACCGCTGGATCGAACGCATGGCCGAGGAGCACGGGCTCATCGAGCCCTTTGAGCCCGGCCAGATCCGTGCCGGTGAGGCCGGCGAAAAGATCATCTCCTACGGCACATCGAGCTATGGCTATGATGTCCGATGCGCGGGCGATTTTAAGATCTTCACCAACATCAACTCGGCGGTGGTGGATCCTAAGGCCTTTGATGAGTCCAGCTTCGTTGCCTTCGAGGGGGATAGCTGCATCATCCCGCCCAATTCCTTTTGCCTAGCGCGAACCGTGGAATACCTCCGGATCCCGCGCGACGTCCTCACCATCTGCGTGGGCAAGTCGACGTATGCGCGCTGCGGGATCATCGTGAACGTGACACCGCTTGAGCCGGAGTGGGAGGGGCACGTGACCCTCGAGTTCTCCAATACGACCTCCCTACCGGCCAAGATCTACGCCCACGAGGGGGTGGCCCAGATGCTGTTCCTGGCCTCGGACGAGGTCTGCGAGCGCTCGTACAAGGACCGTCAGGGCAAGTACATGGGCCAGCGCGGTGTCACCCTACCGCGCACTTAGCACCGATTCGTCGGGGCTGAGGCCGTCGATCGATTCCAACCGCAAGGTGACCTTGTCCTCGCCGTCCTCGCGTTGGCTAATCTTGACCGGCAGGTAGTCCAACGCGGGCGCGCACCAGAGCCGGGTCTCGGTGTCGCCGTCGTCGCTACGGCGGACCACCTGCACCGCCTCGAAACGACCGGCCGGGGTTGCGACGTCGTCGCGCTGGCCGATTTCGACCTCATAGGATTTTATTTCGTCGTCGTCGGCGATGTGGTAGGTCATACGGCGCTCGGACTCGCCGCCGACACTGAGGTCGTGCATCAGCTGCAGGGGGCTAACCAGGCGGTCCAGGGTCCCCTCCGGCATCGCTAGGTCCCAGCTGGGCTCGCCGCTGTTGCTGCGCACGCGCCTTTCCTGCCAGTCGAATTCGAGCTCGGCACGCTTGTCGTCATCCCCGCTTCGGCGCGAGACATACTGTTGTGGCTGGTAGCCATTGTCCGTGATGCGGCCACGGCTGCGCTCGCGCAGATGCTCCCCGGCGAAGAGGCTGACGATACCGGTGGCGCGGGCGTGGAGCCGGTAGAGATAGGCCGACTCGCCCGCGGGGTAGAAGCGCGTGGTGACGCGCGCGGCGGTCAGCGGGCCCATAGCGATGGTGTATTCCGCCGTGTGCTTGGGCGGTGGGGTGAACTCCGCGCTCGCCAGGTTGGCGGCGACGAGTACGAGACAAGCGGTTAGCCAGCGGCCCATAGCGACTCCTGCGGGTTTAGCCGGATAGGGCTGTATCGAGCTGGGGTGGCGTGGTGCCCGGCTCGCCGTCGATAAAGAGTTGACCGTCTTGCAAACGGACGCGTGCGTCCGCGAGCCATTGCACGGCTTGCGGATAGGCCTGGTGCTCAGCGGCCTGGACGCGCTGCTCGAGGCTGGTCTCGTCGTCGTCCGGGTGGACGGGCACGCGGGCATGAACGATCACCGGGCCAGCGTCGAGCTCAGGGGTAACGAAATGCACGCTGCAGCCGTGCTCTGTCACGCCGGCCTCGAGGGCGCGGCGATGCGTGTCGAGCCCGCGAAAGTCCGGTAGCAGTGAGGGGTGGATGTTGATCAGCCGGCCCAGGAAGGGTTCGACGAACACGGGCGTGAGGATGCGCATAAAGCCCGCGAGGACCACCAGGCCCGGGTTGTAGTGGGCGACCCGTTCGCGCAGTAGCGCGTCATAATCGGCGCGCGTCGCGTACCCGCGGTGATCGCAGACCTCGGTGGCGATGCCGGCGCGCCGGGCGCGCTCCAGGCCCGGTGCATCGGGTTTATTGCTGATCACCGCCCGGATATCGATGGCCAGCTCGCCGTTGAGCTGGCCGTCGATGAGGGCCTGCAGGTTGCTTCCCCGGCCCGATATGAGCACCACGACTGGCAGGCGGTTGGTCGCTGTCACGTGAAAAGCACCTGCTCGCCGTCATCCCCGGTGGCTACGAGCTCGCCGAGTTGCCAGGCGCTCTCGCCGCGACGATTGAGCGCCGCCAGGGCGTCGTCAACCTCCGCCGCGGGTACCGCGGCCACCATGCCGACCCCGAGGTTAAAGGTTCGCCGCATCTCGGCCTCCGCGATGTTCCCCTTCTCCTGGAGCCACTGGAAGATCAGGGGCCATTCCCAGCTCGCGCTGTCGATCCGCGCCGCTAATCCGGCGGGCAGGACGCGCGGGATGTTCTCGGGTAAGCCGCCTCCCGTGATATGGCATAGGGCGCGCACCTCCAGGTTGCGCGCCAGATCCAGGACGGGGCGGACGTAGATGCGGGTCGGTTCGAGTAGTGTATCCGCAAGGGCCCGACCCGCCAGGGGCGCCTCCAGGCTGGTGCCGGATTCGCTGAGTACGCGTCGTACGAGGGAATAGCCGTTGGCGTGTAGGCCGCTGGACGGCAGAGCGATGAGCGCGTCGCCTGCCTGGGCCTTGCGGCCGTCGATGATGGCGTCGCGTTCGACGATGCCCACGGCGAAGCCTGCCAGATCGTAGTGGTCCGCGGCATACATGCCGGGCATCTCCGCGGTCTCGCCACCGACTAGCCCGGCGCCGGCGCGCCGGCAGCCCTCGCTGATGCCGCGGATGACCTGCTCAGCGACATCCACGTCGAGCTGCCCGGTGGCGTAGTAATCGAGGAAGAAAAGCGGCTCGGCGCCGCTGACCACGATGTCATTAACGCACATAGCGACCAGGTCGACCCCGATCCCGTGATGGCGCCCGGTCTCGATAGCGAGCTTGAGCTTGGTGCCGACGCCGTCCGTGCCCGAGACGAGGACTGGGTGCTGGTAGTCGCCGATCGGTAGCTCGAACAGACCGGAGAATCCCCCGAGGCCGGTTAGCATCTCCGGCCGATGAGTGGCGGCAACATCGCCGCTGATGCGCCGAACAAGCTCCGATCCGGCATCGATGTCGACGCCGGCGTCGCGATAGGTCAGGCCGTGGTTGGTGGTGTCGTGTGACACGTTAATCCTCTGCTATGCCTCGGTCGCTGTGCGTGGCCCGGTTATTGCTCGCATGGTACCTTATCTTGCCAATGAATGGCGCCGAGGAAGGCCGTTGCGGGCGTCGGCGTCACCCAACGGGGTTGATTGTCATGATGAGAATGCGCGCACTTGGCGCCGTACTGGGCATTGTGTTGGCGGGCATCGCCGTGACCGGGATGGCCCAGAGCGCCGGTCGCTACGCAGCGCGCGTCGAGGTGCCGGATCAGAGCGCGAGCGCGCGGGAGCAGGTGCTGGACAAGGCGCTGGCGGTGGTGCTGCGGCGCGTTACTGGGGACCCTGAGGTGTCGCAGCGCGCCCTGGCCGAGCCGTTGCTGGCTCGCCCCGGTGATTTTCTGCAGCGTTTTAGTTATCAGCGCGTGAGTGCCGATCAAGACGGCGCCCAAGGCGGCGAGGACGGGCAGGCGCAAGATAAGCTGATGCTGGTGGCTCGCTTCGATGGCGAGTCGGTTCGCCAGGCCTTGATCGAGGCGGGGGTCGCCGTCTGGCAGCGCGACGTACCCCCCGTTCTGGCATGGGTTGCCATCGAGGAATCCGATGGCACGCGAACCCTAGTGGGTTCCGACAAGGGGCAACGGTGGCGGCAAGCGTTGCAGGAGACGACCAGGGAGTTGGGCCTGGAGCTGACCTTCCCGCTGCTTGATCTGGAGGATCAACGTCAGGTCCGCTTCTCCGACGTCGCGGGAGGCTTCTCGGGCCCGATTCGCCAGGCGTCGCAGCGCTACGACGCCGCTGTCGTCCTAATGGGATCGCTGCGCGCCGACGCTGGCCAGTGGCGTAGCCGCTGGCGCGTGATCGGTCCCGGCGAGCAGCGCGATGACTGGCGCGATGTGCACGGCGATCTCAGCGCCGGATTGGCGGCATGGCGGCGACAACTGGCCGCGCGTCTGCGCCAGCGGTACACGGTGCTGCCCGATCCGGAGTCCAGTGACTCCCTGCCGGTGCGTTTCAGCGGCGTAACGACGGCCGAGGATTTCGCCTGGGTTCAGGAAACGCTCGCGGACGCCTCGGGGGTTAGCGCGGTCACACTGCGGCGTCTGGCCGGCGAGGAGTTGCGTTTCGCGGTGCGAGTGACGATCGAGCGCTCCCGGGTGGTTCGCGCGCTGGATCGCAATCCGAACCTGGAGCGCGCCGATCCGACGGGATCGCCGGGCGCGGCGGTGCCGGCCGCCGGCCCGGTGTATCGGGTCGAGCGCTGACGCAAAGGGGCGCGGGGTAGCGGTAACCCGTATCCATTGCTATGAGCGAGCAGCCCTCGATGCCAACTCCGCAGCTGGCGCTTGATTTCCGCTGGGACGAGTCGGCGGACTTCGACGCCCTGATTGAGGGACCCAATACGGAGGCGGTGGCGGCGGCGCGGGCAGCGGCTTGTCTGCCGGGCGGGCCGCTGCACTTCCATGGCCCGCCCGCCACGGCCAAATCCCATATCCTCCAAGCCATCTGTGGTGCCGTCAGCGCACGCGGGAGCGCCGCTGTTTACCTCCCGCTAGGCGAGCTGTGCGGTTATTCGCCCGCGGTGCTCAGTGGTCTCGAGACCACGGCGTTGGTTGCCGTTGATGACATCGACGCCGTCGCCGGGGAGCAGGCCTGGGAAGAGGCCCTCTTCGACCTCCACAACCGCCTGCGCGAGCTGGGGGTTCAGCTCGTGACGGCGGCGCGTCAGCCGCCGGAGGCCTTGGGGATGGGGCTGCCTGATCTGGTGAGTCGTCTCCAGGGCGCGGTGTTGTACGGCCTGCGGCCCCTCGGGGATGACGAGCGTTTGGCGGCGCTTCAGCGGCGCGCCGAACGCCGCGGGCTGGCGCTGCCGGCGGCTAGCGCTCGCTATCTGGTGCAGCGCTTCCCGCGCGACACGCGCGATCTGTTCGAGCGTCTCGACATCCTGGATGAGGCCTCGCTACGCAGCCGTCGCCGCCTGACGATCCCCTTTATTCGCGAGGTGTTCGGGGCGCCCGGGTGAGTCGCATGTAGGCGTTGGTGGCGGCGAAGTAGCCCAGCACGAGGGTGACCTCGGCCATCCCCAGCCAGCCGGCAACGCCACCACCGACCGTATAGGCCACGCCGTGAACAAAGTACGCCAGGATGAGCATGGTCGACCAGGCCAGTGTATAGCGCCGGCGATGCAGGATGCCGCGCAGTGGCAGTAATAGCGGTCCCACGACCAGGAGCAGGACGGGGCTGATGAGGCTACCGGGCGGGAGCTCGCGCTCGATTAGTTGGACCGGCGGCGGTGCCAGCCACAGGATCCACAGCAGCAGCAATGCGATGAGCGCGAGGTAGCAGCTGACCGCGGTGCGGTAGGCCCATCGAGCGACGGGCTGGCCGGGCGTGCCGCCGGCCTCGTCGTGCTCGCCTGGACCGAGCGTCGGCGAGGGGTGTTCAGCCACGGCTATGCTCCGCGTGCTCGAGATCTCGCGCGAGCACGGCTACCCGGCGACCCAGCGCCCGGGTGAGTCGCTGCTCTTCGTCCGTCTCTGGGTTGGCCGAATCGCTGCCGGCGACATGGCTGGCGCCGTAGGGGGTGCCGCCCGAGGTGGTGGTAGCGAGATCCGGTTCGGTGTAGGGCAGGCCCACGAGATACATCCCGTGGTGGAGCAGCGGCAGCATGATCGTCAGCAACGTCGTCTCCTGGCCGCCATGGAGGCTGCCCGTCGCCGTGAAACAGGCTGCCGGCTTGCCCGCGAGCGCGCCGTTGAGCCACAGCGATGTGGTGGTGTCCAGGAAGTATTTCAGCGGTGCTGCCATGTTGGCGAAGCGGGTCGGGCTACCGATGATAAGCCCGTGGCACTCGCTAAGATCCTCGATCTCGGCATAAGGCGGGCCCTGTGACGGCACCGCGGGCGAGGTTGCTTCAGAGGTCGGGGACACCGGCGGCACGGTGCGCACCCGGGCCGTGGCCCCGGTAACGGCCTCGACACCGGTTGCCGCGGTCTCGGCCATACGAGCCGTGCTGCCGAAGCGGCTGTAGTAGACGATCAGGATCTCGGCCATGTCGGCACCCGTCAGACGCGAATGGATTGGTTATGATAGCTGCCCCGAGAGGCGATAAGAAGGCGGTCACATGCGCCGTCGCCTGTCGGCAGGCGCGAGCGTTCCGCTACACTGGGTAGCCTGGTTCACTAGGGAGACAGCGCCATGAGCGCGAACTGCCGCCGATGGTTCGTTGCTGGACGCGTTCAGGGGGTGTTTTTTCGCGCGTCGACGCAGGCGGAGGCGCAACGACTGGCCCTGCAGGGGTTGGTGCGTAATCTGCCGGATGGGCGGGTAGAGGTCGTTGCCTGCGGCCCGCCCGAGGCGCTCGACGCGCTTCGCCAGTGGCTCCATGACGGGCCGCCACAGGCACGCGTGGACGCGGTCGAGGAGGCCCAGGAGGTCCCGGAGCACGTGCCCACCGGTTTTGAGGTCCGTTAGCGCGTGGCGAGCATAAGCTGCCGGCTAAAGCGTTGAGCCGGCGTGCAGCGGCTTGCGTCCACCAGCCGAGCAACGCGACGGCACTGGTGAGGCCGTCGCTGCAGGCGGCCTTGCTGCAACGAGACCCTGCCCGCGTTGCGGGTTAGGGCACTGGTGAGGGCGACCAGGCCGACGGCCGTGGTGGGTCCGCTGAGGCGGTGCGCGGCAACACCGCTTGATGCCGCACCGCCTGGCAGCAATTCTCATTTTGGCCGTTGCGGTGGTCGCGTCAGCCCCGTCAAGGGCCGATGCGGCCAGGGAAGACCGCCAGCGAGCCGCCAGGGAAGGTTTAGGGTGGCCCTCGGCATGGGGTGACGCGACCACACGCCCTCCTGGGGATTACCTAATTAGAATGGCTGGCCGCCTGGGCGTTGCCTTTACCCCGACGGCTATCCATGGAAAGATAAGATGCCGAATTGGGCGGCATCCAACGGGGTGGTGGCCGCTCGGCGTCCGCATTGGCGGGCTTCCATATCTGATGAGGGACGTAATGCGACTGACACTGTTGTGCCTGGCGGCGTTGACCGTAGGCATCTCAAGCAACGCGCTCGCCGAGGGCGATCCGACAGCGGGGCGGAAGAAGGCAACGACTTGTCTTGGCTGTCACGCGGTCGAGGGCTATCGCAACAGCTACCCGTCCTACCGGGTCCCGAAACTTGGTGGGCAGAAGGCTAGCTACATCGTGGCAGCGCTGAAGGCCTATAAGAACGGCGAGCGCAGCCATCCGACGATGCGGGCCCAGGCGGCCTATCTCAGTGAGCAGGATATGCAGGACATCGCTGCCTATTTCGCGGAGGCCGGGGAGGAGTGATGCGCCGAGCTAGCACGACACGCGCGTTAATGGGGATGCTAGTGGTGGCGGCCCTGGGCGGCGCTGCCACCCAAGTGGCGGCTGTGGATTTCGGGGACCCGAAGGCCGGCGAGGAGAAAGCCAAGGCCTGCGCGGCCTGTCATGGCGTCGATAACGATAACCCGCAGTTCCCCCGTATCGCGGGCCAGCACCCGGACTATCTGCTGCATTCGCTGAAGGCGTATAAGAACGGCGATCGCAACAACGCCGTTATGCAGGGGCAGGTGGCTAACCTCTCGGTAGAGGATATGAAGGATCTGGCCGCTTACTTCGCGAGCCTTGATAGCGATCTGGAGACGCTGGAGCTGGAATGACCCGCGCCCGCCAGGGCTCGTCCCTACCTTGATGGGTATTGACGGCGGCCAATGGTGCGGGCGGGTATCAAGCCCGCTGTGGTGTAGGGTGGCACGCCCTAGATACTCGAGCTCCCTCCCCGGCGGGGCGACCGCAACGGCCCCGCCATTAGCGGCATCCGCCGCCACCGCCGGCGAAGACGCGCGTCGTGCGCCGGCTCGTGCGGCGACTCGAACCTAACCGGACGGCCCCTTCAGGGCCGTCGTTGGATATCGATAGCGATAGGGCCGTGGCGGCGCGCCGCTGCTCGCTGCGGCTTTGGCGCGTCACCGACGCGGCACCGCCGTTACCGCATTCGGCCCGCAGGATCACTCTCGGGCTTGGTGCGTGGTGGCGCCCTCGACCCTGGTCATGGCGTCGACGCCTGCGTGGCGGATCATGTGCCGGCTCGGAGCGCTGATGGACGATGACGCGCCGGCCACGGTTCTGACCCGCGTCGGTGCGCCTCGCGGATGAATGCGGGCGCGGTTCCGCACCGCGGTCGTTTCGCGGAGCCGAACGCTGGGCCGCTGCCGAGCCGCTGAGCGCCGCTGGCGGGGGGTCACTGGCGGTCGCTGTCACAGGCGCCGCGTCCACGTTCGCAGGTGGGTTACGGCCGTAATGAAAGCCCCCGTCGCTGTCACGCCAACGATAGATCTCGCTCGCAGTGGCAGCACTCGCCATCAGCAGACCAATCACGGTAACCAGTACCCGATGCATGGCACGTCCTCGCGCTGCCCCTCGTATGGGTACAGCTTACAACAAGGCGCGCCGTGTTGTAGGCCTTTTCATGGGCCGGCAACCGCCGTTGGCATCGGAGACACCCCGGGTGGATCGCTGGGGCATGTTAGTGGCTAGCCGGTTGGTACCTGTCCCGGTAAGTCCGCGGGCGCCCGGCGCCCGCTATTGTGCACAGAAAGCGGGGATAAATCTGTGGATAAGTCGCACAGGCATGCTAGCTCACGGGGGTTTTGGGCACTGCCCAGGAACTAAACAGCGCTGCCGTTGTATCCCAACGCCTGGTCCGGATCGTTCGCTCCCGCTGGCGGCCTCGCGATTACTGGGTTGTGACCGCTGTGGCTTGAGATCAGCGGCCTGGCGCATCCACGCCGGGTCCCGGTATTGGCCCAGGGTTGCGCCGCGCGGACAGGGCCCGAGCGGTGCTATGGCGGGGGTAGCGTCAGCAACGGATGCCTCGGCTCGAATCGGTCCGTATGTTGGTCACGGTCGTTGGTTGCTGAAGATCCCGGCCTGGTAGCGAGTGGTGCCGACACCCTGTAGCCGGCGCTTGATTAGCGCTGCCCGAGCGTGCGTTAGGGATCGGCGAATGGCAGCTATCCTCGTACACAGACGCCGTGGATCATTCTGTGGATAACTCGGCTGAGTTACGCCCTCTATTCGACTTAGCGTATCGGCTAATGATTGATCACCGCGTCGGGGGTACCGAGGACGCGGCTGGTGAGATGCCTCCGCCTGGCGTGGCCCCGGATCCGGCGTGGCAGGTGCCAACGGCCAGCAAATCGCCATTTGGCCTTCGAGGTGGACGCATTACTCCCTGCCGAGGGACACCATAAACCTTCCCTGGAGGCTCGACGGCGGCCTTCCCTGGCCGCCAACGCCCTCGGCAGGGGTAATGCGTCCACGCGCCCTCCTGGGGATCCCATCATTAGAATGGCTGGCCAACGGCGGCGGGCGTTGCCATTAGCCGCTCGAAGCTGGGCCACCCGCCAGGCGCCTTCGGTGGGTCACCATCGGCGTGGACGCCTTTTGCCGGTGGGCTTGGAGGCGCCATGGCGTCGAGCAGCGGTCATTAGCCCGGCGACGGGGTCGGCCGTCGCGATGCCAATCCCCGGCGGCCAATTGAGAGGCCACCGCCGGGCTGATAATGTCTTAGTACTGCATGTTTTATCGTAGTCAAGCGAACCAAAAGGGCTCTTATGGTGGATGACTCAACGGCGGCAACGCAGCACGAGCGGGCGCATGAGACGACGTCGGCGATCGCCTTCGATAACAGCTACGCGCGTCTGCCCGAGCCGTTCTACATTCGGTGGCGCCCTGCCGAGCCGAGTAAGCCGCGTTTGCTGCAGTTCAACGAGGCATTGGCCGCGACGCTTGGGTTGGATGGTCTCGACAGCGATGAGCGCACCGCCATCTTTAGCGGTGCCACCGTGCCCACGAACGCGGAGCCGCTGGCCATGACCTATGCCGGGCATCAGTTCGGCAACTTCGTGCCGGCCTTGGGTGACGGGCGCGCCTTGCTGCTAGGCGAGGTCATCGACCGCCACGGGGTGCGTCGGGATATCCAGCTCAAGGGCGCTGGCCAGACGCCGTTCTCGCGGCACGCCGACGGGCTTTGCCCGCTGGGCCCGGCGATCCGGGAGTATCTCGTCAGTGAGGGGCTCAGCGCGCTCGGTGTTCCCAGCTCGCGGGCGTTGGCGCTTGCGCTGACGGGCCAGACCACGATGCGTGAGACGGTGTCCCCGGGGGCGGTTATTACCCGCGTGGCGACCGGCCACGTGCGCGTGGGCACGTTCCAGTATTTCGCCGCTCGGGACGATGTCGATAGCGTGCGGACCCTCGCCGATTACGTCATCCAGCGCCACTATCCCGATCTGACGCAGGCACAGGCGCCGTATTTGGAACTGCTTCGCGGGCTGGTTCGGCGCCAGGCCGAGCTGGTGGCCCAGTGGATGAACCTGGGCTTTATCCATGGCGTGATGAATACCGACAATATGACTCTGGCCGGCGAGACACTGGACTTCGGGCCGTGCGCCTTCATGGATACGTACCACCCCGAGACGGTGTACAGCTTCGTGGATCAGGGCGGCCGTTACGCCTACGGCAATCAGCCGACTATGGCGCAGTGGAACGTCACGCGCTTCGCCGAGGCGATCCTGCCCCTGCTGGCCAGCGATGAGTCCGAGGCCGTTGAGCTCGCGCAGCCCGTCATCGATGCCTTCGCCGACTACTATCAGCAGGCGCGCCGCGCCGGTATGGCCGCCAAGCTTGGGCTGGCGGAGGTCGCCGAGAGCAACGATGAGCTCATCGACGGGATCCTGGATACCCTTGCGAACGACGACGTGGATTACACACGCTTTTTCCGCCGCCTCAGCGATATGGCGGCCAATCCGGACGAGGACGCGCGGGTCCGGGAGCTATTCAACGACCCGGAGGCCTGGGATGCCTGGCGGCGGCGCTGGCGGGAGGCGCTCGAGGCCGAGGGTGGCGATCCGGGCGAGCGGGTTCGGCGTATGAAGGCCGTTAATCCGGCGGTCATTCCGCGTAACCATAGTGTCGAGCGCGCCATCCAGGCCGCCGAACGCGATGGTGATCTCGCTGTGTTCCACGATCTACTGGCCAATCTCGCCGAGCCCTACGCCGACCACCCCGAGGATCGGGAAGGGGCGCGGCCGCCAGCCGCCGAGGAGCGTGTGGTGCGTACCTTCTGCGGTACCTGAGGCCGTAGGGCGCTAGCGCCGCCGGGCCCTCATTGTCGCCCCATTCGTGGTCGTGGCGATGATAGCGGCGGCCATCGCTCGGCTCAGCCACCTCAGCCGAGCGATGGCCTGCGGGGACTGTTGATCTCAGTCAGCCGTCCAGATGGCATGGCCCCTGGCCGCCGTCGTCCGGTCTCATGCATGGGGTCAATCAACCCAGTCAGGCGCGGCTGGGGCGTCCTCAGGCGGGCTCGCGAGGCGCTTGATCGCCCCGTCCGGACCGACCCGATAACGCCAGGTGCGGCTGTTCCGGCAGCCGGACGGGCAGTTGCCCCACTTTCGTACGAATTGGTAGCTGTACTGATCACCGTCGCGTTGAACGCTAATGGTTGAGCCGTCGCTCATGTTGAGGTTCAACGACGTCGCCGCGATCCCCGGTAACTGGCGATAGCGCTTCCCTAGTTGTCGCATGTCGTAGGCGCCATCAAAGCGCAGGTCGAAGTGGCGGCCGAACATGTGGTGCACGTTGGTTTGGTTGGTGGTGCGCGCTAGACATCGCCAGCCCTGGTAGTCCCCATTGCGTATGGCCGTGGCGGTCGCCTCGTCGGCCGTTCGGATGAGTAGGCTCTCGGCGTCGTAGTCGTGGCGATGCGTGAGCTGACGCAGGGTCGGGTTTTGGTCCTTAATCGCCGCAACATCCCGTGCCAGGCGTTGGTAAAGCGCCTTTGGGACGATTAAGGCGTCGGTTAGGGTCAGACCCAGCATCTCGATGGCCTCGTCTCGCTCTGACTCGGCGGCGCGCGGGAACTCGTTGGTCGCGTCGCAGCCGGGCGTATCCGCCGCCGAGGTCTCGCCGTCTTCGGCAATGGCAGCCGCGGGCAGACTCAAGATCAGTAGCCAGACGCAGAGGTGGGTGGTTCGCTGGATTCCTATCACGACCGTCGCCTCAATCTAGGTTCGCCAGCGACAGCATAAGGCAATACCGGCGCAGAGGTCTCGGGCGTACGCCCCATGTGGCTTCTGAGCAGGGTCCCGAGAGCGCGCTGGGTCACTCATGACGGTGGGCGCTGTGGCGCGCTCTCTGGCGCTGCTGGGCGCTTGCGCTGTCGGCGTCGCAGAGCCTTACTTTACAGCTGGTATAGCGCGCCGCGCCCAGGGAGCAGAGGCTCGCGCGAATTGTTCGGCAGGCCTCTGACTCAAGCCATGACGCGGCCCGCTTCGGTCCGTAGAGTGATGGCGCCGAGAGCGACCGAGCCGCACCCATACCGCGGAGGCGTGTGTGAGCGATCCATTAGCAGCGTCCGGCACGACTGATCCCTTTCGGATCTACACCGATCGACGGGTGATCGCGATGGCCCTGCTTGGTTTCGCAGCGGGTCTGCCGCTGCTGCTGGTGGGCGGGACCTTCTCCGCGTGGCTGCGGGATATCGGCATCGAGCTCGCCACCATCGGCTTTCTGAGCTGGGCGGGGATGGCCCACAGCATTAAGGTCCTATGGGCCCCCATCGTCGACCGCCTTCGCTTGCCCGGCCTGTCGTCGCGCCTCGGCCGGCGCCGCGCCTGGATGCTAGCGGCTCAGCTGGTCGTCGCCGGCGGCCTGGTCGGCATCGCCGTCTTCGATCCCGAGCGTAGTCTGGCCCTGATCGCGGGTCTGGTGGTCGTGACGGCGTTCGGTTCCGCGACCCAGGACATCGCCATCGATGCCTATCGCGTCGAGGCCGCCGAGCGCACGCTGCAGGGCGCCATGGCAGCCGCCTACGTCGCCGGCTACCGGACCGCCATCCTGGTCGCGACTAGCGGTGCCCTGTATGTGGCGGAGTATCTCAGCTGGGCGGCCGCCTACGCCGCCATGGCCCTGCTGATGGGTGTTGGCATGGCGACGGTCGCCGTGATCGATGAGCCCGCCACCAGCAGCAGCCGCTCGACGGTCGCCATGGAGGCGCGCGTGCAATCGTATCTCGCGGCTACGCAGCTCGCGGGCTGGCGCCGCGATGCCGTGGCCTGGCTCATCGGGGCCGTCGTTTGCCCGTTGGCGGACTTCTTCCAGCGCTATGGTCTGGTCGCGATCGCGATCCTGATCTTCGTTGCCACCTTTCGCATTAGCGATATCTTCATGGGCGTCATGGCCAACCCGTTCTATCTGGATGTGGGGTTCTCCAAGAGCCAGATCGCTACCGTGGCCTCGGCGGTCGGCCTGGTCATGACGCTAATCGGCGCGGCGGTGGGCGGCCTGCTGGTGGCCCGCTACGGCATCGCGCGACTGCTCATCGCCACGGCGATCATGGTGCCGGTGACCAATCTCCTGTTCGCCTGGATCGCTACCCTGGGCCCGGAGCTCTACGGCCTGATTATCGCCATCGTCGCCGACAATACGACCGGAGGCGCCGCCACGGCTGTATTCATGGCCTATCTGGCCAGTCTGACCAACACCCAGTACACCGCCATGCAATACGCGCTCTTTAGCTCGTTAATGAGCTTGCCGGGGCAATTCCTGGGCGGTTTTACGGGCGTGGTTGCGGAGGCGTTGGGTTGGAGCGGGTTCTTCATCAGCTCGGCGATCCTCGGCCTGCCCGCGCTGGTTCTGGCCGTCGCCCTGCTTCGGCTCGCTCACCCCGACCGCGTTAGCCGACCTGGCATCGAGGCGGAGGCGCGCGACTGACGCCCACGGCATCGATGGCGATGGCCTGGCGCGCCGCTGTTATCTGTCCCGTGTTCGCGATAACCTTAATGGATGCGGATTCGGCGCAGTTAGGGGGCATCATGAAGACCGTGATCCTCATCGCCAGTGGCAGCGAGGCGGTGGCGGCCAATGAGGAGGTCAAGGGCGTCGCCACGGGGTTAGCAGCCCACCTCGATGGTCGCTACGACCGGGTGGCCTGTGCGTTCATGGCACATGGGGAACCGGGCGTTAGCGCCGCCATCGATGGCGAGATCGCGGTCGGTGCCCGCGAGCTGGTCTGCTTCCCGTACTTCCTCATGGCAACGCCGGCCTGGTCGACGGCCCTGCCGGCCCTGGTTGAGCAGGCGCGCCGCGATCACCCCGAGGCGACCATCACCCTGGAGCGCTACCTCGGCGCGCAGCGAGCCATGCCGCGGCTACTCGCTCAGCTCCTGCCTTAGCTCCCAGGCATTGGGGCGACGGGTTCAATAGCCGGCCCTGAGCATGGCCTCGTAGCCCTCCCGGAAGGTGGGGTAGATGAGTTCGTAGCCACTGGCACGCAGCCGGTCGTTGCGGCAGCACTTGTTACTGCCGCGCGTGCCGCCGGCATCGCCCTCGCTGCGTTCCGGTCGCGGTTGCTCCAGCCGATCGGCGAGCCAGTCCATGAGCTGGCACTGGGTACAGGGCTCGCTGTCTACACCCAGGTAGATCGCATAGGGGTCGTCGATGGCTCCCGCGTGTTCGAGGATGCCTACCGTGTCGTCCTCATGGATGCGGTTGGTGTAGTGGGGCGGATCGGCCACGCAGGGCCTACCCTGACGCACGCGGTCGAGCATGCGGGTCCGGTCGGCGCCGTAGATGCCGCCGAAGCGAACCGCTACGCCCGGGAACTCGCTGTCGAGCAGGGTCAGTTCGGCCTCGCGCATGCGCTGCCCCGAGAAACCGTTGGGCTCAGCGGGGGTTTGTTCGTCGACCCACTCGCCCGCTAACTGGCCGTAGACGGCGGTGCTCGAGACGAGCACGACGCGTCGCGGTGCCTGGCCCGCGCGCCGGAGCTCGGTGAGCAGGTTGGTCATGCCGACGACGTAGGCGAGCCGGTAGCGCTCGTCCTCAAAGCCGCCCGGCGTGGCGATGAAGTAGATGCGATCCAGCCCGGCTGGGAGTTGGCCGGCCAGGCTCGTGGGCTGGGTCATGTCGGCCTGAATGGTGCCCAGGGGAGCCGGCAGCGGGGTGTCACGGCGACGCAGGCCGTAGACCCGGGCGCCGCGTTGCGCGAGCTGCTGGCCCAGCCGCGTACCGATGCGGCCGCAGCCGGCAATCAGGATGGTTTCATTCAGCGTGGCGTTCATGGTGTTGATACCCTAGCGAGCCTGTTAGTCGATATACCGTTACCAGCTACGGCCGCCCGTGGCGACTCCATTAGCTCCCGATGATCACGTTATGAGCCAACGACGCCTCGCTCGATTGCGCGCGACCCTTCAGTGCCGTCAGCCGGACCTCACGGTGCTGCTCGATGGCGTCCACAAGCCCCATAACCTCTCGGCGGTCCTGCGCAGTTGCGACGCCGTTGGTGTCTTTGAGGCCCACGCGGTCTGGGCCTACGGCAAGGTCGGCGTGAGCCGGCATGCCTCCGCCGGCGCCGGGCAGTGGGTGCCGGTTACCGCCCATGAGACCGTCGAGGCCGGTATCGCCGACCGTCACGCGGCGGACATGAACGTCTGCGTCGCCCGCGAGTCGGCGTCGGCGGTGGATTTTCGCGCCATCGACTATACCCAGCCCACCGCTATCGTCCTGGGCGCCGAGCTCACGGGCCCGAGTGACGTCGCCATTCAGCGCGCCGATGCGCATATCGCCATACCCATGGTGGGGCTGTCCGAGTCGCTCAATGTCTCAGTAGCGGCGGCGGTGATCCTGTTCGAGGCGCAACGACAGCGCTCGGCGGCAGGCATGTATGACCGATCCCGCCTCGACGAGGCCGTCTTCGAGCGCGTGCTGTTCGAGTGGATGCAACCACGCATCGCCCGCTACTGTCGACGCCGTAATCTCCCCTACCCGCCACTCGATGAAGACGGCCAGGTAACCCAGCTACCGCGCGACGGCTAGCCCGCGCGCCGCAACCGCAGCCGAGTCGATGGACCGGCCCCGGGGCGCTTAATCGGTCTTCCAGTGCTCGTTGAGGGCGCTGAACACCCGATCGGGATACCAGGTCTGGCCGAGGCTGCCGTTGTAGCGCGCCAGGGCGCGCGTGAGGTTGCCATCCTCCTTGTCCAGGTAGTAGGCGAGGATGGTGCAGCCCATGCGGAGATTGGTCTCGGTGTTGAAGAGGTTGTCGTCGGGGCGTCCGATCTCGTCGAGCCAGAAGGGCATGATCTGCATGTAGCCACGGGCCCCGGCGTCCGAGAGGGCGAAGCGGTTGAAATCGGACTCGACGTCGATGACGGCCATGACGAGCTCGGGCTCTAGCCCGGCGCGAGTGGCCTCGTAGTGGACCATGCGCAGGAAATCCAGCCGGCGCTGGGGGTTCGGGATATGATCGGCGAGGCGATTGGCCATGAGCTGCAGCCAAACCTCGGCGTCGAAGCGATTCTCGAAGCTATCGGTGGCCTCGACGGCCGCCTCAACGGCGCGGCGCAGCTCCGGATCGGGCTCGCGCGCCTGGGCCGCAGCCGCCGGCGGCGCCAGCAAGGCGAGTAACGCCATGGCGAGGGCTCGAGCCGAGTGCATGGCCATCGCCGGCTCTAGCCCATGCGCTCGCGCAGATGCTCGATGATGTCGTCGAACGCGATGATCTCGTTGTCACTGGCACGCCGGTCCCGATACTCCAGCGTTCCTGCCTCCAGGCCGCGCTCGGCGACCACTACGCGATGGGGGATCCCGATGAGCTCGGCATCGGCGAACTTAACACCGGGGCGAGCGGGCCGATCATCGTAGAACGGTGCCATGCCCGCCTGTTGCAGGCGCTCGTAGAGCGTCTCCGCGGCATCGGCTACGGCTTGTGACTTGTGGCCATTAATGGTTACTAGGGCCACGTGGAACGGCGCTAGCGGTTGGGGCCAGATGATGCCGCGCTCGTCGTGGTTCTGCTCAATGGCGGCGGCGACCACGCGCGAGATCCCGATGCCGTAACAGCCCATGGTCATGGTGATCTCGCGGCCCTGCTCATCGAGGACGCTGGCCTCCATAGCCTCGCTGTAGCCGGTCCCGAGCTTGAAGATATGCCCGACCTCGATGCCGCGTGTTAAGGTCAAAGTGCCATCGCAATCGGGGCAGGCCTCGCCCTCGCGCACGCTGCGCAGATCCGCCGTGGGTGGCAGCTCGGCATCTCGGCCCCAGTTGAGGTTGATCCAGTGGTAATCGGCGCGGTTGGCACCCGATGAGAAATTGGTGATGGCAGCGGCGCGGTGGTCGACGACGCAGCGCAGTCCGGCCGGTAGGCCCACGGGGCCGATGAATCCGCGCGGCGAGCCGGTGGCGCGCTGGGCCTCGTCGGGCTCGGCGAGGCGGATGGCGTCGGCAGCGAGGGCGCGCTCGAGCTTGGCCTCATTGAGCTCGTCGTCACCCGCGATGAAGACCACCACGGGCTCGCCGTCCGCGATCACGACCACGCTCTTAACGATGCGCTCAAGGGGCAGCCCGAGGGAGTCGGCCTGCTCGGCGACCGTCTGAACCCCAGGCGTGTGCGCCTCGCTCGCCGGCAGGGGGGCGTCGGCGTCGGGCGAGGTGGGGCGGCTCGCGGCGAGCTCGGTATTCGCGGCGTAGGCGCAGTGGCTGCAGGCGGCGATCTCGTCCTCGCCGGAATCGGCGAGGACGTGGAATTCCTCCGACATGCTGCCGCCGATGGCACCGGTATCCGCGCGCACCGCGCGGAAATCGAGGCCCAGGCGCTGGAAGATGCGCGCGTAGGCCTCGCGCATGGCCTGATAGCTGGCATCCAGGGAGGCGTCGTCGAGATGGAAGGAATAGGCGTCCTTCATGACGAATTCCCGGGCACGCATAACGCCGAAGCGAGGCCGCGTCTCGTCGCGGAATTTGGTCTGGATCTGGTAGTAGCTCGCGGGCAGCTGGCGATAGCTGCGAACCTCGCGCCGCACCAGATCCGTGATGACCTCCTCGTGGGTGGGGCCGAAGCAGAAGTCGCGCTCGTGGCGGTCCTGGAGGCGCAGTAGTTCGGGACCGTATTTGGACCAGCGGCCGGATTCTCGCCATAGCTCGGCGGGCTGGATGGCCGGCATCAGCAGCTCTTGAGCGCCGATGGCGTCCATCTCGGCGCGTACGGCCTGCTCCACGTTCCGCAAGACACGTAGCCCGAGCGGCAACCAGGTATACAGGCCCGCCCCAAGTTTCTGGGTCAGGCCGGCGCGCAGCATGAGCTGGTGGCTGACGATCTCGGCGTCGGCCGGCGTTTCCTTGGTGGTGGTCAGATGAAAGCTGGTTGCCCGCATGGCTATTCCTGGCGCCGGTGATGGATCGCACACAACGGCAGCCGTGGCGCGGCCGCCGGGACTGCCGGTCAACGCGAGAGGCTATCACGGCACTGGGCTACGCCGGTTATTTTGGCCGTGCCGATCCGCGATCTGACCCGCCCGCGCCCGCCATTAGGTCGACGCCGGCAGAACGATTCAGCCGTTACCGGCCTGCTCGGTCCCGCCGTCGCCTTTGCCCTCCGTGCAGAATCGCCGCATGAATTTTTGATTCTTTTGCAGGCGCTGGTTGTATTCCTTCTTACTGTACTTAACGATCTTGTCATTGCTATTGGTATAGCGCGCATCCGGCCCGCCTTCCTTGAGGTTTTTGACGGCCTTGCGGGCCCGGTTGCACTGCTCCTTGGTATATTCCTCATCCACCGTGCCGGCCCCATCCGAGGACTCGCCGGTGGCCGATTCGTCACCGCCCGCCGCTGCGCGTTGGGCGTTGCGTTGGGCGCTCGGGTTGGTCCGCGTTTTGATGGGCTTGGCCTCGACGCCCTCGGGGGGTTGCTGCCCGTAATGGATCTGACCGTTGTCGTCCTGCCAGCGATAGAATTCCTCGCCCAGCGCCGCCGTAGCGAGAAATAGGGCGACTGTTCCGATGACGCAGCGGTATGTCATAAACGCTCTCCTACGTATCAACCGTTTGACGCCGTTGCCCGGCGCGCAGTGGCGACAGTCATAGCACAAAGTATTGTCGACTGTCCGGGTGGTGGGATGTCGACTGGTTCCGGTTTCGCGGCTTCAGTCGCCTTTGTTCTTGACCGCTTGTGGGTAGCGGGGTAGGTTTGCGGCCTTCGCGAGCGCTACTGTTTGGCCGGCGTAGTGCTCGTCGCCACGGGTCTTTCGGGTGCGAGTCATGCGGCATATCATCTCCATTATCGTCGAGAACGAGTTCGGCGCACTCGGGCGCATCGCCGGGCTGTTCACGGCACGCGGCTATAATATCGAGTCGCTGACGGTCGCGCCCACCCACGACGAGTCGCTGTCCCGGATGACCATCGTCACCTTCGGCGACGATAATGTCATCGACCAGATCATTAAGCAGCTCAACAAGCTGCTGGATGTCGTCACCGTGGCGGATATCACGGACTCGCCCCATATCGAGCGCGAGATGCTGTTGGTGAAGGTTGAGGCCAGCAGCGGCGAGTCGCGCGAAGAGTTCAAACGCATGGTGGATATCTTCCGCGGCCGGATACTGGATGTCACGGAGACGATCTACACCATTGAGGTCACCGGCGCCTGTAGCAAGCTGGATGCCTTTCTGGAGGCCCTCGGCGAGCGTGAGCCGCTGGAGGTGGTCCGCTCCGGGGCGATTGGCATCTCGCGCGGGGATCGCCGTGTGCAAGTCGAGGACCGGTCCGAGCCGGCCGCCAGCAACCGTACAACGGGGGAATAGATGAAGGTTTATTACGATAAGGACGCCGACCTGTCCATTGTTCAGGGCAAGAAGGTCGCCATCGTTGGATACGGCTCGCAGGGCCACGCCCATGCGAACAACCTCAAGGAGTCCGGCGCCTCCGTCGTGGTCGGGTTGCGTCAGGGCTCGGCGTCGGCGCGCAAGGCCCAGGAAGCCGGCCTAGAGGTGGCCGCTATCGAGGAGGCGGTTGCGCAGGCGGACATCGTGATGGTGCTACTGCCCGACGAGCATCAGCCACGAATCTACAAAGACAAGATCGAGCCCAACCTCAAACAGGGCGCGACGCTGGGCTTCGCGCACGGCTTTAATATCCATTACGGCCAGATCGAACCGCGCGCGGATCTTGATGTGATCATGATCGCGCCGAAGGCGCCGGGGCATACGGTGCGATCGACCTATGCCGATGGTGGTGGCGTGCCCATGCTGATCGCGCTCTTCCAGGATTCGAGTAACCAGGCCCGTGAGGCCGCGCTCTCCTATGCGGCAGGCATCGGCGGCGGCCGCGCCGGTATCATCGAGACCTCGTTCCGCGAGGAGACCGAGACTGACTTGTTCGGCGAGCAGGTCGTGCTCTGCGGTGGCATCTCCGCGCTTATCCAGAACGCCTTCGAGACGCTGGTTGACGCCGGCTATGCGCCCGAGATGGCCTACTTCGAGTGCCTCCATGAGACCAAGCTGATCGTCGATCTGCTCTACGAGGGCGGCATCGCGAACATGCGCTACTCCGTCTCCAATACGGCCGAATACGGGGATTTCACGCGCGGCAAGCGGGTCATTAACGAGCACTCGCGAGTCGCTATGGGCAAGATCCTTGAGGAGATCCAGAGCGGCGAGTTCGCCAAGGAGTTCGTGCTTGAGAACCAGGCCGACGCGCCCGTGCTCAAGAGCATGCGCCGTAAGGCCGCCGAGCACCCCATCGAGGCCGTGGGTGAGAGGCTGCGGGATATGATGCCCTGGCTCAGCAGCAAGAAGCTAGTCAACAAGGACAAGAACTAACCGCGTGCCTGACGGGGAGCGGTTAGCCGCTCCCCGAGGGCCTCAGCGGAGGCGCCCATGACGGATGCAGGCCCCGCTAATCGCCGACGGCGTGGCGGTATCTACCTTCTGCCCAACCTGCTAACCACCGCGGCGCTGTTCTTCGGGTTCTTCGCCATCACCGCGGGGATACGCGGTGATTACGAGGCGGCCGCCCTGGCGCTGTACGCGGCCATGATCCTCGACGGCCTTGACGGCCGGGTGGCGCGCCTGACCCAGACCGAGACGGATTTCGGCATCCAGTACGATAGCATCGCGGACATGGTCTCGTTCGGCATCGCGCCGGCCGTGGTGGCCTATCAGTGGGCGCTGCAGGATCTCGAGTTGCTGGGTGATATATGGGGTCGGCTTGGCTGGGTGGGTGCCTTCGTTTATGTCGGCTGCGCGGGCTTGCGGCTGGCCCGATTCAACACCCAGGTGGGTGTTGCGGATAAACGCTTCTTCCAGGGTCTGCCGTCCCCGGCTGCTGCGGCGAGCATCGCGGGGCTGGTCTGGGCGGGCTCCGGGTTGGGCCTGGATGGCTGGCCCGTGGGGCTAATGGCTGTCGTGATGACGGCGGCCGCCGGTCTGCTCATGGTCAGCAACATCCGCTACTACAGTTTTAAGGAGATCGATGCGCCCTACCGGGTCTCCTTCGTATCGGTGGTTCTAGTGGTCCTCACGGTGGCGGCGGTCCTGGCGCTAACACTGATGCATCCCCCGAGCGTTCTGTTCGTGCTCGGCGTCGGCTATATGGCCTCTGGGCCGACCGTTACGGTCGGCCAGCGCCGTCGCCGTCGCCGCGAGCATCGTATGGCCCATCAGGGCACGTGATCGGGCGTAGGGGGTAGCGATCGCTCGCTTTAGCCGTCGCCAGCTGCGCTATCTCAATGATATGGGGCTGACCCCATGGGTTCGGCGTGACCGGCCCCAGCGACGGGAACCCGCCGATCAGCGCGATGTGGCGTCGTCAGCAGCGCCGGTCTCGGCGCCCTCATCCGTCGGTGAGCCGGACGATAGCGATGGCTCCGTCACCGTTATGGTCCCCGAGTTGTCGGCCGATGAGGCCGCGGTGCCTGAGGCCGGCACGGCGTCCTCGGGGGACGACGTCATCGCGGCCATGGAGTGGGACGAGCTGGCGTCGGCGGTTAACGCCTGCACGCGCTGTCCGCTGCACGAGAGCCGAACGCAGGGTGTCTTCGGCGTCGGTAACCGGCGGGCAGATCTGTTGATCATCGGCGAGGCCCCGGGGGCCGAGGAGGATCGCCGTGGCGAGCCGTTTGTCGGCCGCGCGGGCGGTCTGCTCGACCTTATGCTGCATGCCATTGGCCAGGACCGCTCGCGTGTTTATATCACCAATATCCTGAAGTCGCGCCCGCCTGATAACCGCGATCCGCGGGCCGATGAGGTGGCTGCCTGTGAACCGTTCCTGCAGCGCCAAATCGAGCTGATCCAGCCCAAGGCGATACTGGCCGTGGGCCGCGTCGCGGCCCAAAACCTATTGGGCAGCGCTAAACCGCTGGGAAAGCTGCGGGGGGACTGGCACCACTATGGGCCGCGGACGACACCCGTGCGGGTGAGTTACCACCCGGCCTATCTGCTGCGCCGTCCTCAGGATAAGGGCAAGGCCTGGCAGGATCTCAAAGCCGTGCGCTCCGTGGTGATGGGCTGAGGCGAGGCGCAAACGCGACCATCTCGAAGGCCAACATGCGAATTGCTGGCGGGCCGTCGCCGCGCTGGCTTGTGTGATCGGCGTCGGCTACGGTGTACGATCCGAACGGGAAGGTATGCCATGCTTGCCGAGACTGTACGCGCGGAGGGTGGCTGATGAGTGCGGAGCCGCGGGAGGCCCTGACTGTGACTCGGGCCATGAGCGAGGCGGATGTCGACGAGGTGCTATCGGTTGAGGGGGCGGCCTATGATTTCCCTTGGTCGCAGCGCGTTTTTCTGGACTGCCTGCGCATGGGCTATGACTGCGCCGTCCAGCTGGCCGCGGGTCAGGTCGTGGGTTATTTGATCCTGTCCCGTGTCCTGGACGAGGCGCATGTGCTCAACCTGGCGATCCATCCCGAGTTTCAGAATGAGGGCCGGGGCGGCAATCTGCTCCGGCGCGCCATGCGCCGGGCGCGTTGCCTCGGAGCGGCCTCCATCTACCTGGAGGTCAGGCCGAGCAATCCCGGCGCCGTCCATCTCTATCAGCGAAGCGGTTTCCGGCTCGTCGGCCGCCGGCGTGACTATTACCCCACGCTCGACGGGCGCGAGGATGCCCTGGTCATGCGACGCGAGCTACCTAAGGGCGGCTGAGGCATGGTGCCAGCCTCGGCCAGCGGTGGCCGCCGGGCCGTCTGGAGCTGGGCACTCTACGATTGGGCCAATTCCGCCTTCGCGACGGTGGTCCTGGCGGGCTTCTTCCCTTTGCTCTTCAAGGAGTACTGGCAGGTCGGCGTCGCCGAAACCACGAGTAATCTGAGGCTGAGCTGGGCTAATTCGTTGACCAGCATCATCATCATCCTCGTCGCGCCGTTGCTTGGGGCCGTCGCCGACCGGGCGGGGCGACGCAAGGCCGCCCTGGCGGCGTTCGGGGTCCTGGGGGTGCTGGCAACGGCGATCCTCGCCCAGGTTCCGGCTGGTCAATGGCTCGCCGCGGCGGCGCTGTTCGTAGCGGCCACCGTGGGCTGGCTCGGCGCCAATATCTTCTACGATGCCTTGTTGACCGGCGTCGCGCCGGCGCGGCGTTGGCACGCCGTCTCTGGATTGGGCTTCGCGTTAGGCTATCTAGGCGGTGGCGTGCTCTTTCTCGGCTGTGCCCTGGCGGCGATGCAGCCGGCTCGCTTCGGCTTCGACGGCACTACTGAGGCCGCGCTGGCGGGCTTCACCGCGACGGCGGTGTGGTGGGCGGTTTTCGCCGTGCCGCTGTTTCGCTATGTGCCCGAGCCGGCTGCCACCGGTGCGCCGGGTCGCGGTGTCTGGTCCCAGGGTTGGCATCAGCTGGGCTACACCTTGACACACCTGGGCCGTTATCGCCCGATCCTCGTCTTCCTGATCGCGTATTGGTGCTATATCGATGGTGTCCATACCGTCGTCCGTATGGCCCTGGCCTACGGCCAGTCCATCGGTTTTGGCACCGACGATCTCATTGCCGCGCTTTTAGTCGTGCAGTTCGTTGGCTTCCCGGCGGCCCTGGCATACGGCTATTTGGGCGAGCGCTTTGGGGCGCGTCGCGGGATCTATACCGGACTGGCGGTCTACACGGGGATCTGTATCTGGGGCTTTTTCGTGCAGGCCCTCTGGGAGTTCTACGCCATCGCCGTCCTGGTGGGACTGGTCCAGGGCGGGGTCCAGTCGCTGTCGCGCTCGTTGTATGCGCGCCTCATCCCGCCCTCGGCGAGTGGGCAATTCTTCGGCTTCTATAACCTGCTCGGTAAGTTCGCCACGCTCATTGGGCCGCCGCTATTCGGTCTAGTCGGTCACGGGTTCGGCGACGCCCGCTATTCCATCCTGTCGCTCATTCTGTTGTTCGGCATGGGCGCCGCGGTCCTAGCGTTTGTGCGCGAGGCGGATGCCCCGGGTATCGCCGGTGACCCATCGGCCTATTAGACTAACGTGTCGATGAAATCTTCGGAGGGGCGATGAGCGAAGACTCGCGAGATCATGATGCCAGGCCGGCCGATAAGGGTGGCTTGAGCGTCTGGCAGGTGGTCAAGAGCACGCTCGCCGCGGCCTTTGGCGTGCAGACCCCGCAGGCCCGCGAGCGCGATTTCCGGCACGGCAATCCGCTGACCTTTATTGTCGCCGGCATTGTGTTCACGGCGATTTTCGTCGTCGTTCTCGTGGTTATCGTGAATCTGGTACTCACGGGGGCGGGTACCGGTTGAGGGCATGGTTCGCCCTGGTGGGGACGTGGTTACTCGCCAGCGGCTGTGCCACCGGACCGAGTTCGACACCTGAGGAGGCCGCCTACTTCAGCGATTGCCGTGACAGCGCGCCGGACGGCGCGGAAGCCGTTTTGCGCTTTGCCGGTAGCCGTTATCAGCGCCAGTGGCAGCGCCTCTGCGACCGTGCCGCCCTGCGTGTGTTTAGCGCGCCGGGCGGGGAAGGCTCGCAGGAACGCCTGGTAACGCTGGCCCGGTATCCGCCGGACGCCGAGCCGCGCCGCACGCTCGATGCCTATATCGCGCGCAGCGCCAGCCGGCGTGTGGCCGAGCCTCGTATCTTCGAACGCCAGGACGCGGGCCCGGCGACGCGATACATCGCTGAGCTCATGCTCCAGCGTGAGACGCCGGGTGAGCTCGCGTATCTGCTCCACGGCGTCAGCCGAAGCGACGCCGGGCGCGTGGTGTCGGTGACCTACACGCATCGCTTCGCGGCCGCCAACGATGCCGGATTGGCACGTATTAAGGCCGAGCAGGGCGCCTGGGTCCGCGCCCTCGAGCGGCATCTCGACGACTTCCCGACTCTGCCCAAGGGGCGCGCTGCCGGCGCGGACTAGGCAAACGCTGAACCAGTCGCACGAGCCTTTGACCGCTAAACGCGCGCCGGCGAGGGCGGCTTGCGGTGCTGTACGGGGCGTACCGTCAAGGGTTTGCGACGCCGCTTGCGAGCGCGCGTAGCCGCCCCGGCGGGCGCGCCACGGTGGCGCTTTGAGCGGCGTTGGGCTCGTTGGTGCTGGCGACGGCCATTCACTGCGAGCCCGCCTTGCCACGGCAGCGCCGTGGCGCGCTGAGGCCTGCGAGGACTATTCGGCGTTTGCCTACAGCGCCGCGATCCGCCGGTACTGATCCTCGACGCGCGCCAGCGCATCCCGCTGCTCAGCGAGCTTGTCGCGCTCCTTTTGCACGACATCCGTCGGGGCCTTGTTAACGAAGTTCTCGTTCGCCAGTTTGCCCTCGGTACGCTCGACCTCGCCGGCCAAGCGCGTGCGCTCCTTGTCCAGGCGGGCCAGCTCGGCGTCCTTGTCGATCAGCCCGGCCATCGGCACGCGTACCTCCATGTCGCCGGCCAACGCCATGGCCGACTCGGGGGCATCACCAACGTCATCGAGGATGGTGACCGACTCCAGGCGCGCCAGGAAGTCCAGGAACCAGCGGTAGCGCTCGACGCGCTCCCGGTCCGCACTGCCCGCATTGACCAGCAAAACCGGTAGGGCCCTGTTGGGCGCGATGTTCATCTCGCCCCGGATGCGCCGGACGGCCAGGATGAACGCCTGCTGCCAGGCCACCTCGGCCTCGGCCTCGGCATCGTCGTCCTGGCGCTCGTCATCGGGCTCCGGGTAGGGCTGACGCATGATGGTCTCGCCCTCGGCGCCCGCCAGGGGCGCGATGCGCTGCCAGATGTCCTCGCTGACGAATGGCATAAGGGGATGGATCAGCCGCAGCACGGCCTCTAGGACCCGTACCAGCGTACGTCGGGTTCCCCGCAGTGCGGCCGGATCCTCGGCCTGATACAGGATGGGCTTGGATAGCTCCAGGTACCAGTCGCAGTACTCGTCCCAAATGAATTCGTAGACCGCCTGCGCCGCCTGGTCCAGGCGATAGTTCTCGAGGTTGCGGATGACCGCCTCCTCGGTGCGCTGGAGCCGGGAGATGATCCAGCGATCGGCGACCGAGAGCTCGACGGGCTCGTCGCCGAGGCCCGTGTCCTGGCCCTCGGTGTTCATGAGGACGTAGCGGGCCGCGTTCCAGAGCTTGTTGCAGAAGTTCCGATAGCCCTCGACGCGCCCCATGTCGAAGACGACATCACGGCCCGTGGTCGCTAGACTGGCGAAGGTAAAGCGCAGGGCGTCGGTGCCGTGGGCGGCGATGCCCTCGGGGAAGTGGTCGCGCGTCATGCGCTCGATCTTGGGCGACAGCTCGGGCTTGATGAGATCGCTGGTGCGCTTCGCCACCAGCGACTCCAGGTCGATGCCGTCGATGATATCCAGCGGGTCGAGGACGTTGCCCTTGGACTTGGACATCTTCTGGCCGTCCTGGTCGCGGACCAGGCCGTGGATGTAGATATCGCGGAAGGGAACGTCGCCCATGAGCTTGAGCCCGAACATGATCATCCGGGCGACCCAGAAGAAGATGATATCGAAGCCCGTGACCAGGGTATTGGTCGGATAGAAACTGTTCAGGGCGTGCGTATTCTCCGGCCAGCCCAGGGTTGAGAAGGGCCACAGGCCCGATGAGAACCAGGTGTCGAGGACGTCTTCGTCGCGGGTTAGTGGGATCTCGCCGAGGTGGTAGCGTGCCCGGACCTCAGCCTCGGAGCGCCCGACGTAGACCGCCCCCTCGTCGTCGTACCAGGCGGGGATGCGATGGCCCCACCAGATCTGGCGGCTGATGCACCAGTCCTGGATCTGGGTAAGCCAGTTGTCGTAGGTCTTCTCCCAATTCTCGGGGATAAAGCGTATGCGGCCGTCCTTGACCGCGCGCATGGCGGGCTCGGTGATGGCTGTCCAGCCGCCGGGGCGGCCGTCCGCGTGCTGCTGGCGCGTCAGATCCACGAACCACTGATTGGTCAGATAGGGCTCGATGATGGTGCCCGAGCGGTCGCCGCGCGGGACCATGAGCCGATGGTTCTCCACATCAACGAGCAGTCCAGCGCTGTCGAGCGCATCGACGATGCGTTGGCGGGCGTCGAAGCGGTCGAGACCGATGTAGTCGTCGGGGGCATTGTCGTTGATCGCCCCCGCGTTGGTGAGGATGTTGATGATCGCCAGCTCATGGCGCAGACCCACCTGGTAGTCATTGAAATCATGAGCGGGGGTGATCTTGACGCATCCGGAGCCGAACTCGGGGTCGACGTAATCGTCGGCAACGATGGGAATGCGGCGTTGCGCCAGGGGCAGATCGACCTCCCGGCCGACCAGGTGCTGATAGCGCTCGTCACTGGGATTCACCGCGACGGCCGTATCGCCCAGCATCGTCTCCGGGCGTGTCGTGGCCACGGTGAGGTACGCGTCCTCGTCGGCGAGCGGGTAGCGCATGTGCCAGATATGGCCGCTCTCCTCGTCCGACTCGACCTCGAGGTCGGAGACGGCGGTCTGCAGCACCGGATCCCAGTTCACGAGGCGTTGGCCGCGGTAGATTAGCCCCTCGTCGAACAGGCGTACGAACGTCTCGGCGACGGCATTGGAGAGGCCGTCGTCCATGGTGAAACGCTCGCGGGACCAGTCCACGGAGGCGCCCATGCGGCGGAGCTGGTTCTGGATCGTGCCCCCGGATTCCTCGCGCCACTGCCAGATCCGCTCGACGAAGGCCTCGCGGCCCAGGTCGTGGCGCGTGAGGCCCTCGCCATTGAGGTGGCGCTCGACGACCATCTGGGTCGCGATCCCGGCGTGGTCGGTGCCCGGCTGCCAAAGGGTGTTGCGCCCCCGCATGCGCTCGAAGCGCACCAGGGTATCCATGATGGTGTCCTGGAAGGCGTGCCCCATGTGCAGGGTGCCCGTGACGTTGGGCGGGGGGATCATGATGCAGTAGGGGTCACCCTGGCCGGAGGGCGCGAAGGCGCCGTGCTCCTCCCAGATACGGTACCAGTGGGCCTCGATGCGGCTCGGGTCGTAGGTCTTTTCCATCGCTCCGCCGTTGCGCTGGGTTGTGGGCCGCTAGGCGGCCATCGCGATCAGTGACTGCCGAGTACGGCCAAAAGCCGCGAGTATACTAGGGGCCGGCGCGATAAGGCCACGCTAGTGCTGGCGTCTCAGCCATTCGCATGTTGGCCTTCGAGGAGGTCGCGTTACCCCTGCCGAGGGCGTCTGCGGCCAGGGAAGGCCCCCGTCGAGCCTCCAGGGAAGGTTTATGGCGTCCCTCGGCAGGGGTAACGCGACCTCCCGCCCTCCTGGGGATTGCATAATTAGCATTACTGCTGGCGTTGGCGGCGCGCGCTTGGCCGGGATGTTCGGCCGCCTCCGGTGCCGCGAGCGGCACGGACCAACGCCTCGGACAGGGCCTCACGGACCGCGTCGCGTAGACGGTTCGCGAGGTAGCGCTCCGCATCGGCGGGTGGCGTCGGGCGCGCGACGAGTGCCGTCGACTCACGCGCCTCGAGATAGAGTCCCTTGGCATGGGCAACGTCGCCGGGCACAGCGACATCCGTGAGCACCGGTGGCTCGCCGGTGCCGTTGGTCGATGCTTGGACGCGATCGCTCATGAGGTCAATGATCCAGATTATGGGTCGTCGGCTCGACGCCGGCGTCGCGGTAGTGGCGAAAGCGCTCACGGGCACGCTGGCGATCGCTCGGCTCGTTGGTCACGAGCTCGGCGACGCGTTGATAGGCGCGCCACTGCGGATCGATGTCGTCGCCGAGGTTGATCTGGACGTCCGCCGCCGGCGGTGGTTGGTCACCGATGACGATGGGGTCGTCTTCGGCCTCCGCGACCGGCGAATGGGGCACGAAGCTCGCCTCGCGAAAGGTCCATAGGCGCTCATCCAGGCGCTGAGTCGCTGCCGCATCCGCGGTGCGGATGTAGATTCGATGCCCCTGTTGCCAGGCCTTCTCCGCGAGACGGCAGGCGAAGGCGTCGCGCTGATCGCTATCCGCGGCGCTGAGGATGTAGAAGTCCACGCGGCTCACCGATCAGTCACCTGTGCGCTGGATCAGGTACTCAGTAAGCAGTGGCACCGGACGTCCCGTGGCGCCTTTCTGGTCGCCGCTGCGCCAGCTGGTCCCAGCGATGTCGAGATGGGCCCAGCGTTGATCCGCTGTGAAGCGCGACAGGAAACACCCGGCGGTAATGGTGCCGGCCTGGCGGCCGCCGACGTGGGCGAAGTCCGCGAAGTTGCTCTTGAGCTGCTCATCGTATTCGGGCCACAGCGGCAATTGCCAGGCGCGATCCCCGGTGTCGCGACCCGCGGCGGTAACGGCCTCGATCATCGCCTCGTCATGACCCATTAGGCCATGGGCGTGCTCGCCGAGGGCGATGATGCAGCTCCCGGTCAGGGTGGCCATGTCGATGATGGAGGCGGGCCCGTAACGGGCGGTGTAGGTTAATGCGTCGCACAGGGCCAGGCGTCCCTCGGCGTCGGTGTTAATGATCTCCACGGTTTGGCCGGAAAGCGTCGTGAGGACATCGCCGGGGCGATAGGCGTTGCCGTCCGGCATGTTCTCGACGGCCGGGACCACGCCCAGGACGTTGATCCCGAGCCCGAGCTCGGTGGCGGCCTGCACGGCGCCGAAGACGCTGGCCGCGCCCGCCATGTCGTACTTCATCTCATCCATGGCGGCCGCCGGCTTGATCGAGATGCCGCCCGTGTCGAAGGTCACACCCTTGCCGACCAAGGCATGGGGAGGTTGGTCAGCGACGGCGCCCTGGTAGTGCATCAGGATCAGGCGCGGCTCAAGGCGGCTGCCCCAGGAGACCGCGCGCAGGGCACCCATGCCCAGCGCGTCCATGTCATCCGGCCCCAGGATCTCGACGCTCAGATTGGCGTGGGCATCGGCGAGCTCGCGGGCGCGTTGGGCGAGGTAGTCAGGCGTGCAGACGTTGGCCGGCAGATTTCCGAGGTCCTTGGCCAGATCCATGCCGCGACCCATCGCCTCGCCGATGCCGGCCGCGCGCTCCGCCTCGTCGCGCTCGTCCTCGCCCGTGATGGCGAGGGTGACCGTTGCCAGCTTGGGCGGCTTGCCCGAGTCGCGGGACTTCATCTGCTCGAATCGGTACAGGCCGTCGTGGATGATTCGCACGGCCTCGCGGATGCGCCAGCCGATGCCGCGGTCGGTCACTGGCAGGCAGCTGAGGTAGCTAACGGCCTCGGCGGCTCCGGTTTGGGTCAAGGCAGTGGTCATCGCCGCCACGGCCTGGCGGTAGGCACGCTCATCGAAAGCGGCCGCATCACCGCAGCCCACGAGCAGGATTCGCTCGCTGGCCGCGCCGATCGGCTGCGCTAGCAGCAAGGTCTGGCCGATTGCCCCGTCCATGTCCCCGCGTTCCAGGATCGCGGCGATCTGCCCGCCGCTCGCCTTGTCCAGGGCTTGACCGGCGTGGGAGAGTTGCTGCGGTTCGAAGACGCCGACAACGACACAGGCGGCTGTCTGTGCCTCGGCAGGCGTGCTGTCGATCGGGAACGCCATGGGGCCTCCTTGTCAGTGGAATAATCACGGCATGCTGGCGGCCGGCCGCGACGAGGATCGCTACGCTAACACAACCAACATGCGGGCCTTCAGGGTCCGTGCCGAGCTTCGAGAGGTGCGGTTATTCTAGGGCACCTAGGCCGTTATGTGGTTCGCGAGATCGCACTGGCCTGGTTGGCCGTGACGGCTGTGCTGGTTGTTGTGTTGTTGACCAACCGCTTGGTCGACTTCCTCACCCGTGCGGCTACCGGCGAGGTCCCCTCGGGTGTGGTCTTTACGCTGCTGGGGCTCAAGGCGCTCGGCGGTATTGGCAAGGTGCTGCCCGCGAGCTTCTTCCTCGGCATCATGCTCGGCCTGGGCCGGCTCTACCGCGACGCGGAGATGACGGCCATGACGGCCTGCGGCGTTGGGCCCAGGCAGCTGTACCTGGCCCTGTACGCGGTGGCCCTTCCCTTAGCCGTTGTCGTTGCCGTGTTGTCCCTCTACATCATGCCTTGGGCAGAGCGTACCGCCGAGCAGACGCTGGTTGAGGCCCGCCAGCAGGCCCAGTTCCAGGGGCTGTCCCCAGGGCGGTTCGTGCGCTTCGGTGACGGTCGGGCGGTTGTCTACGTCGGCGCTGTCGCTGATGACGGCACCATGGAATCGGTTTTCGCGCGACTGCGCTCGCCCGAGGGCTCGCGGCTTGTCGCTGCTGCGGGGGCCCGCCGGAGCGTCAACGATGATGGCGCCGAGTATCTGGTGCTCGAGAACGGCGAGCGCTACGACCTACCGGGCAGCGCTGCGACGGGCTGGCGTATCCTGAGCTTTGCCGATCACGGGATCCGTCTGGAGCAGGGGCGGGAGGTTGAGCGCCGTCTCAAGCGTGATGAGATTCCCACTTCCGAGCTTTGGGGGCGCGCCGATCCCAAGGACCGCGCGGAACTCGAGTGGCGGCTAGCGATGCCCGAGGTGACCCTAGTGCTGGCGTTCATCGCCCTGCCATTGTCGGCGCTCGGATCGCGCCAGGGCCGCTACGGTAAGCTGCTTGCGGCGGTGCTTATCTGCGTTGTCTATCTCAACCTGCTCAAGGTCGGTCAGGAGTGGCTCGAGGATGCCGTCGTACCCGCGAGTCTCGGGCTCTGGTGGGTGCATGCGGTGTTCCTGCTGGTCGGGGCCGCGTTATTGGCGCGGCAGTACGGTGTGCTGAGGTGGAGGCGTCGGCGATGAGGCTGCAGCGCCATATCGCCGGGACGGTGATGCTCGGTGCGCTCGTGGCGCTGGTGGTGGTGCTGGCGCTCATGATGGCGTTCGAGTTCATCGAGGAGGCCGCCGATGCGCGGGGGCCGTTGACGGACGTCCTCCTCGAGGTCCTGCTCATGACGCCGCAGCGGGCCTATGAGATCTTTCCGATCACGACCCTAATCGGCGCCTTGGTGGGGTTGGGGGCGTTGGCGTCGCGTCATGAGCTGGTGGCCATGAGGGCCGCCGGAGCCTCGCTGTTGGCCATTACACGCGCGGTGTTAACGGCGGGGGTCGTGCTGGCAGGGGGCGCGGTTGCTCTGGGTGAATGGGTCGCGCCACCGGCGCAGCAGCTGGCGCAACAGTGGCGGGCCCAGACCAATGAGGGCGGCGTGGCGCAGGGGGCCGCCGGTGGTGTCTGGGTGCGCGACGAGCCCCGCTTCGTGCACATCGAACGCGTCCCCAATCCCGAGATCATCGAGGGCGTCAGCGCCTATGAGGTCCGAAACCATCGCGTGGTCGAGGTCATCCGTGCCGCGCGCGGGCGCTGGTCGGATGGGGCGTGGCAGCTACGCGATGTCCGCCGGGTGCGCCCAGGGCCCGAGCGCATTAAGCGCTCGCAGATTTCGAGCCTTAGGCTCGAGAGCGACGTCACGCCGGCGACGCTGGAGGTGGTCGTGTTGTCGCCGCAGAGCCTGCCGCTGGTGGATCTGTATACCTACATCCAATATCTGGAGGGTAGCGGTCTGGATAGCGCCCAGTACCGATTGGCGTTCTGGGTCAAGGTGGCCAAGCCGCTCGCGACGCTGACGATGCTGCTGATCACCGTGCCGCTGATCCTCGGGACGTTGCGTAGTGTCGGGATGGGGCAGAAGATCTTCGTGGGGGTGCTGATCGGCATCGCGTTCTTCCTTGGCCACCGCCTTCTGGCCAATGCCGGGCTGGTCTATGGGCTGTCGCCCGCCCTGTGCGCGCTCGCCCCGACAGCGGTTGCCTTCGCACTCGGCGTCTGGGGACTGATGCGGCTGCGTTGACGCGCTAGGAGCGTGGCATGAGCACGATGCGTGTGTTGGACACACGGTCGTGGAGTGTCAAGCCGTCACGATCGACCAGCGCCCAGAGGAACCCGGCGCCGAGTGAGGCGATCGATAACCCGGCCGCCGAGAAGCGCCATGCGGCTCGACGCCAGTCGAGTGGCTGGCCGTTCCAATTCACCACGCGCAGCCGCCAGGCCTGCATACCGAGCGTGCGTCCGGCGTAGACCCAGAAGCCGCCGAAGAAGCCGAGGGCGACGACTAGGAGGTAGGCACGAAATGGCCACCACAGGCCGTCGGGCACCGCGCCACCGGCCAGGGCGAGCCAGACCGCGGCAGCCGCCATCCATACGGCGACCAGCAACAGGGTGTCGTAGACCAGGGCGGCGAGTCGTCGCAACAGCCCCGCGCTAGCGCGCGATATCGAGGTCTCGGTCATGGGTTCTGGCGGGTTGGGACACAGAAAGGCCCCGCTTGAACGGGGCCTGCCAGCAATCTGGTGCTCCCAAGGGGATTTGAACCCCTGTTTCCGCCTTGAGAGGGCGGCGTCCTAACCGCTAGACGATGGGAGCGTTGTCGGTTGTTTTGCCGCGCCTCCGATGGAGGGCACTGCATGGCTGCGCAACAGCCTGGTATTATACGGTTTCTTTAATCGCAGACAAGGGGTCGAAAAGATTCCGTGACCCATCAACAAGCCAGCGCGACGGAGCCGGCGATCATCGAGCGCTCCGAGCACGTCATCTCGCGCGAGAACATCAGTGACAACGCCCTCAAGGTCCTCTATCGGCTGCGCAACGGCGGCTACCAAGCGCATCTGGTGGGCGGTAGCGTGCGCGATCTGTCGCTGGGACGTCTCCCCAAGGATTTCGATGTCGCGACCGATGCCACACCGGAGGAGGTCGATGCCCTGTTTCGTAACTGCCGGTTGATCGGTCGCCGTTTTCGCCTGGCCCACGTCCACTTCGGGCCGGAGGTCATCGAGGTGGCGACCTTCCGAGCCCTGCACGGCAGCGAGCCTGAAACCGATGACGCTGGTGACCGCGTGGTCGAGGCCGGTCGGATCCTGCGCGATAACGTCTACGGTAGCCTTGAAGAGGATGCGCTGCGCCGCGACTTCACGATCAACGCCCTGTACTACAACATCGCCGACTTCTCCGTGGTGGATTACACCGGGGGCATGGCGGATCTCACCGACGGCCTGGTTCGGCTCATCGGCGATCCGGAGACGCGCTACCGTGAGGATCCGGTGCGCATGCTGCGGGCGGTTCGCTTCGCGGTAAAGCTAGGCTTTCGCATCGAGCAGCAAACCGGCGAATGCATCCCCCGTCTCGGCTCACTGCTGGAGGCGATCCCGGCGGCACGTTTATTCGATGAGGCGCTCAAGCTCTTGCTCTCGGGCCAGGGCGTGGAGACACTGGCGATGCTACGGCGTTACGACCTGCTGCGGTATCTGTTCCCCCAGACTGATGCCTTGCTCAACCACGATCGGCACGGCGTGGCGCTGGCCTTTATCAATCGCGCCCTGGCGAACACCGATCGTCGCATTGGCGAAGATAAGCCCATTACGCCGGCCTTTTTGTTTGGAGCCATGCTCTGGCCGGTCGTCCAGGCGCGCTCGCGCGCCTACGTCGAGGATGTCGCCAGCCCCGCCCAGGCTATCCAGGAGGCCATGGGTGACGTTGTCGAGCGCCAGCTCCGGACGCTGACCATTCCCAAGCGCTTCGGCGTCCCGATGCGCGAGATCTGGTCGATACAGGCGCGGCTCGAGCGCTACCGCGGCAAGCGGGCCCTGCGTTTGCTGGGTCATCCGCGGTTTCGGGCCGCCTACGATTTCTATTGCCTGCGCGCCGATGCCGGCGACGCTGACCCCGAGGTAGTGCGCTTCTGGCGCGATTTACAGGAGGCCCCCGAGGAGGAGCGCCCGGCGCTCGCAGGTGTCAACAAACCGGGCGGGCGAGGGCGCGGGTCAAAGCAGTCGACGGACTCGGAGGCGGCAACCGCCGCCCAAGCCGGCGTCAGCGAGGAGTCCACCGAATGAGCGCCGCCAGCGAGCGTGCCTGGGTGGGATTGGGGAGCAATCGCGCCGGGCCCGTTGCGCAGGTGCGCTCGGCCCTGGATGCATTGGCCGAGCTGCCCCGTACCAGGCTAGAGCGCGCCTCGACGCTGTATCGGAACCCGCCCATGGGCCCGCCCGATCAGCCGGATTACGTTAATGCCGTTGCCGAGCTGACAACGGCACTAACGGCGCACCAATTGCTGGCGGCCCTGCAGGCGATCGAATCGGCTCGCGGTCGCGAGCGTTCGGGGCAGCGCTGGGGCCCGCGGCCACTCGATCTGGATCTGCTGGTCTATGGCGCCCATCGCATCGCGGATACGGACCTTACCGTTCCCCACCCGGGCATGCCTGAACGCGCCTTTGTCCTGTACCCTTTGGTGGAACTGGCACCACAGCTCTGGGTGCCCGGGATGGGGTGGGCCGCTGTACTGGCACGGGCACTTGCCGGTGCTGATCTGGAGCCCATTCCGGAATGGGAGTTATCGGACGGCTGAGGGCCGTCCACCAATCCCCGAGGGCAAACAACAGGGCCGGAGAGGCTTCATGGAGACCGCAACCACCGATCGTAAGCCGCTAACCGTGGGCCGTCTCCAGGGTATGAAGGCGAGCCGCGAGGTGATCGCCTGCCTGACGGCCTACGATTACAGCTTCGCCCGTTTGCTTGACGAGGCGGATGTTGACGTCGTGCTTGTGGGGGATTCGCTGGGGATGGTAGTGCAGGGCCGGGAGACGACCCTGCCGGTGACGCTCGATGAGGTGATCTACCATACGCGCTGCGTCAGTGCCGGTACCGAGCGCTCGCTCGTGATGGCGGATATGCCCTTCATGAGCTATCCCGATCCGGCCACGGCGCTGACGAGCGCGGGTCGGCTCATCAAGGAGGGCGGCGCGAGCATGGTCAAGCTCGAGGGCGCGGGCGACCAGGTCGCGATTGTGGATGCCCTCGCCGGCGCGGGCATCCCCGTGTGTGCCCATCTAGGGCTTCAGCCGCAGCTAATCCACAAGATCGGCGGCTATCGGGTACAGGGGCGTGAGGATGTGGCCGCCCAGGCGATGGTCGAGGATGCGCTCTCGCTGGAGGCCGCCGGGGCCGATCTGCTTATCGTCGAGTGCGTCCCGGCGGTCCTGGGTGAGCGACTGGCCAGTGAGCTGCGCATCCCCGTGATCGGTATAGGCGCCGGGTCGCGTTGCGACGGCCAGATCCTGGTACTGCAGGATATGCTCGGCATCACGCCGGGGCGCCCACCCCGCTTTGTGCGTGACTTCATGGCCGATGCCAGCAGCATACCGGACGCCGTGGCCCAGTACGTGGCGGCCGTGCGTCACGGCGATTTCCCGACGCCGGCCCACTCCTTCTAACGCCGATCCTATGCAGCTCATTGAACGTATCGAGGATGTACGCGCCCAGGTTGATGCCTGGCGCCGCGAGGGCGAGCGGGTGGCGCTCGTGCCCACCATGGGTAACCTCCACGAGGGGCATCTCGCCCTCGTCGATGCTGCTCGCGAGCACGCCGAGCACGTTATCGCCAGTGTCTTCGTTAATCCGACCCAGTTCGGTCCCGGCGAGGACTACGACGCCTACCCGCGTACCCTTGAGGCGGATCGGGCCGCGTTGCAGTCGCGGGGGGCGGAGGCCGTCTTCGCGCCCGCGGTCACGACCATGTATCCCGACGGCGGCACTCTCGCCACGCGTGTCGAGGTCCCGTCGCTGACGGATCGCTTCTGCGGCATCGCCCGCCCCGGCCATTTCACGGGTGTGGCGACCGTGGTGTGTAAGCTGCTTAATATCGTGCGCCCCGATACGGCGGTATTCGGCCGTAAGGATTATCAACAGCTGCTGGTCATCCAGCGCCTGGTCGCTGATTTGGATATGCCCGTCACGGTTGTCGGCGCCCCCATCGTGCGCGAGGCCGATGGCTTGGCCATGAGCAGTCGCAATCATTACCTCACCCAGGATGAGCGCCGCCGTGCGCCCGCGCTGTATCAGGCGCTGCAGGCGGCGGCGAACCGGCTAGCTGGCGGCGCGGCGGGGCCGCGCGAGGTCGAGGCCGAGGCGTGGCGCCGCCTCGTCGATGCCGGCCTTGATCCCGAGTACTTCTCGGTTGCCGATGCCGACACCCTGGAGCCCGTTGGGGACACCATCGGCCGTGTCGTCCTCCTGGCGGCCGCTTGGCTGGGTCGAGCCAGGCTCATCGATAACCACGAACTGACCTTGGACGCCCGGTAGCGCTGGCGCCATACTGAGCGCGGACGCTTCCGCGGCGCGCTGCGCTGCCATGGCACAAGAATAAACACGCTTAGTTCGCGGGGGATGTGATGAGCGAGACGATGACGCCTTTGACCGAACAACCCGGCTGGCTACCGCTGGTCCGTCACCGCAAACTGATGAGCGAGCTGTCGCTGCGCAGCCTCTTCGAGCGCGACCCGCACCGCTTTGGGCGCTTGTCGGTCGAGCACGACGGTGTGCTGCTGGATTACTCCAAGAACCGCATCACCAGCGAGACCGTTGAGCTCCTGGTGACCCTGGCGCGCGAGTGCGGTCTGGAGGCTTACCGGGACGCCATGTTTAGCGGTGGCGAGGTAAATCCCTCCGAGCACCGAGCGGCCCTGCATACGGCCTTGCGCGATCCGGGCGACAGCCCCCTCGCGGTGGATGGCAGCGATGTGCGTCCCGAGATCCGCGATACGCTGGAGCGCATGGCCGGTTTGGTCGATGCCATCCGTGACGGCGGCTACACCGGTACCACGGGCAAGGCCATTACCGATGTGGTCAACATCGGTATCGGCGGCTCCGATCTGGGGCCGCGTCTGGCCGTCGAGGCGATGGCGCCCTGGGCCGACGGCCCGCGCGTGCACTTCGTTGCCAATGCCGATGGCTGGGAGCTGGAGCAGGTCTTCAATAAGGTAGACCCCGAGACTACGCTCTTCCTGGTGGTCTCCAAGAGCTTCGGTACGCCCGAGACCATGGCCAATGCCCACCAGGCCATGGACTGGTTCCGGCAGCGGCTGGGCGGCGGCGCCGACCTGGCCAAGCACTTCATCGCCATCACCGCGAACACCGAGAAGGTCCAGTCATTGGGCCTGGATACCGAGCGCGTGTTGCCGATGTGGGATTGGGTGGGGGGCCGGTATTCGCTGTGGTCCGGTGTCGGCATGAGCATCGCGCTGGCGGTTGGCATGGAGCGTTTCCGCGAGATGCTGGCGGGCGGCCATAGCATGGATCGTCACTTCCGCGACGCCCCGCTGGACCGGAATATCCCCGCGCTCATGGGGCTGCTATCGGTCTGGAACGTGACCTTCGGCGGTCGGCGGGCCCAGGCCATCGTTCCCTATACGGAGCGCTTGGCCCATCTGCCATCCTATCTGCAGCAGCTGATCATGGAGTCCAACGGCAAGTCCGTGGATCGCCTTGGTCAAGCGGTGGACTGGCCGACCGTGCCCGTGATCTGGGGGCAGACGGGAACCGTCGGCCAGCATGCCTTCTTCCAGGCGCTCCATCAGGGGACCGAGGTAGTCCCGGTGGATTTCATCGGCATCGCCGGCCCGGTGGCCGAATCGGCCGGTGATCCGGCCCAGGTTACCGCCAATTTGGTGGCGCAGAGCCAGGCCCTGATGCAGGGCAAGACTGCCGATGAGGCCCGCGAGGAGATGCGGCACAAGGGCATGGACGAGGCCCGCATCGAGGAGCTGGTTGCGGCACGCAGCTTCGCCGGTGGGCGCCCCAGCAACACGCTGCTGCTGCGGGATCTCTCCCCCTATCGCCTGGGCATGCTGATCGCTGCCTACGAGCATCGCACCTTTGTTGAGGCCGCCATCTGGGGCGTTAATCCGTTCGACCAGTGGGGCGTGGAGCTCGGCAAGGAGCTCGCCAACGAGCTACTGCCGGCCATTCGCGATGGCGAACAGATACCGGACGTCGATGCCTCGACGCGTGGGCTCATCGCTCAGGTACGCGAGTGGCGGCGCTGACTCGCCGTCAGTCCTCGGCGCCGTGGCGTCTGAGGGCCCAGGCCACGTGCTCACGCACTAGGGGCGAGGGGTCATGACGGCGGGCCGTTAGGGCGGGCACGGCCGTGTCGCTATCCGTGGCGTTCCCCAGGGCCACGGCGATGTTGCGCAGCCAGCGCTCATGGCCCAGCCGCCTCAGCGCGGAGCCGGCCGTACGCGCCAGGTAGGTCGCCTCGTCCCAGCTGAACAGCTCCGTCAGCGACGCCGTATCCAGCCCCTCGCGCGGTAGGAAGTCGGGCTCCGGGGTGGGCTGGGCGAACTTGTTCCACGGGCAGACCGACTGGCAATCATCGCAGCCGAAGATGCGGTTGCCGATGTAGGGGCGCAGCGCCTCGTCGATACTGCCGTAGTGCTCGATGGTGAGATAGGAGATGCATTTACGGGCATCGAGCTGATAGGGCCCCACGATGGCGCCGGTCGGGCAGACATCGATGCAGGCGCGGCAGGTGCCGCAATGGGGGGTGACCGCCTCGTCGGTCGGTAGGGGTAGGTCCGTGAACAGCTCACCCAGAACGAAATACGAGCCCGCCTGGCGGTTGAGGATGAGGGTGTTCTTACCGACCCAGCCGAGGCCCGCGTTTCGGGCGATCGCCTTCTCCAGAACGGGGGCGCTGTCGACGAAGGCGCGATAGCCGAACGAGCCGACCTCGGCCTGGATCCGTTCGGCGAGCCGCTGGAGCCGCTTGCGCATGAGCTTGTGGTAGTCCCGCCCCAGGGCGTAGCGGGCGATGAAGGCACGGCTGCTGTCGCCCAGCACCTCGCTGTCCTTTTCCAGGTGAGGCGGGTGGTAGTTCAGCCGAACCGCGATAATGCGCTGGGTGCCCGGGACCAGTTGGCTCGGCCGCGCTCGCTTGACGCCGTGGCGGCCCATGTAGTGCATACGGCCTTGATAGCCGCGCTGCAGCCAGCGCAGCAGATGCGCCTCGTCCTCCGGCAGCGGCGGCTCCCCGATACCGACCTCATCGAAGCCCAGCTCTCGGCCCCATGCCTTGATGGAGCCCGCCAGTGCGTTGAAGTCGGTGTCGGCCTCGATGATGGCCTCGGTGTCGTCGCTCATGGCCACAGTCTAACAGCGCGGTGCCCGACCACCGCGCCTTGACAGTCAGCGACCCGACCGCACTCTCTTAGCTTGCAGCTTGCAGCTTGCAGCTTGCAGCTTGCAGCTTGCAGCTTGCAGCTTGCAGCTTGCCCCGTGCGTGGTAGCGACCCGTATGGCTAGAATAGCGGTCATGAGCGATCTACCGAGTGCACTATATCGCCCTGCTGACGTGGCCGAGCTCGACCGGGCCGCCATCGAGGACTTCGGCATCGATGGCTACGAGCTCATGACCCGCGCCGGCGTATCGGCGTATCGAAGTCTACGAGCTCAGTGGCCTCACGCCGAGCGTTTGCTAGTGCTCTGCGGCGGCGGGAATAACGGCGGCGATGGCTACGTCATCGCACGGCTGGCCGCGCAGGATGGGCTTGCGGTGCGCTTGGCGGCGTTGAGCGATCCCGCCAAGCTCAAAGGCAGCGCGGCACAGGCGGCGTCGGACTGTCGGCCCCTGCGCGACCCCGAGGCCTTTGATGCCGGCATGCTCGACGAGGCCGATGTGGTCGTGGATGCCCTTCTGGGCACGGGCCTCGACCGCGCGGTCCAAGGTAGCTACGCCGACGCGATTGCCGCCGTTAACACCGCCCAGGTGGGTGTTTTCGCGGTGGATATCCCCTCGGGGATTAGTGGCGATAGCGGTGCGGTCATGGGCGTGGCGGTACGCGCGCAGCTCACAGCGACGTTCATCGGGCTCAAACGGGGGCTGCTCACGGGCGCCGGACCCGCCCACACCGGGCGCCTGGTATTCGACGATCTGGCCGTTCCAGCGCCGGTCTACCGCGGCGTCGCCGCCAGCGCGCAGCGCATCAGGAGCCAGGAGGTGGCGGCTGGATTGAGACCGCGCCCGCGCGATGCCCACAAGGGGACCCATGGCCACGTCCTGATCGTCGGCGGGGATCGCGGCATGGGCGGTGCCGCACGGCTCGCGGGCGAGGCCGCGGCCCGCAGTGGCGCTGGATTGGTCAGCGTCGCTACCCGCGGGGAACATGTGCCGGCGATCCTCGCCGCGCGGCCCGAACTCATGGTCAACGCCGTCGAGTCGGACGAGCAGCTGGCCGCGCCGCGGGCCCGGGCCAGCGTCCTGGGCCTCGGTCCCGGTCTGGGGCAGGGCGATTGGGGTCGTGCGCGTTTCGAGGCATTGCGGGACTGGTCGGGCCCCGTTGTCGTGGATGCGGATGCCCTCAACAGCCTGGCCAACCAACCCGATCGCCACGACAGGCGCGTGATAACGCCTCATCCCGGTGAGGCCGCGCGCCTGCTCGGTTGGTCCACGGGCGAGGTGCAGGGGGACCGCTTTGCGGCCGTCGCCGCCCTGCAGGCGCGTTATGGCGGGGTGGCGGTGCTCAAGGGGGCCGGCACGCTCGTTACCGACGGCCAACAGATACGCGTGTGCGATGCCGGCAATCCGGGCATGGCCAGTGGCGGCATGGGCGATGTACTAACGGGCGTCATCGCGGGGCTTCTGGCGCAGGGTCTGACGCCCAGCGATGGCGCCGGCATCGGTGTGTGGTGCCACGCCCGGGCGGCCGACGAGGCCGCTGTGGGGGGCGAGCGGGGTCTGCTGGCCGGTGATCTGCTGGCGGCATTACGGCCCATCCTCAATCCATGACGGGGTGGCGGCAGCCACTCGCCGACGAGGAGGCCACCGCCGCGTGGGCTGCGCACTTGGCGGCATCGCTTCCGCCCTCGCTCATGGTCGCCCTCGAGGGTGATCTGGGGGCGGGCAAGACAACCCTGGTGCGCGCCCTGCTTCGCTCGCTGGGCTACCAGGGGGTGGTCCCGAGCCCGACCTATACGCTGCTAGAGAGCTATGAGCTCCCGGATCGACGGATCCATCATCTCGATCTCTACCGCCTGGCAGACCCCGAGGAGCTGGAGTTCATCGGTCTGCGGGATCTGCTCGCTGAGGACGCGGTCGTGTTCGTCGAGTGGCCGTCGCAGGGGGGAGGCGTGCTCCCGGCAATGGACTTGACGCTCTCGCTCGCCGGGGCCGATCAGGCGCGGCGGCTGACCGTGGAGCCCAGCTCGGCGGCGGGGCAGGCCGTGTGTGACGCTCTACGGGCGGCATCGCCGCAGTGAATCGCTCGCGTGGACAAGCGGCTTGGCAGGCAGAGCGTTTCCCCAGCGATGTTCGTTATGTGACCTCCATGAGGGCGCGTGGTCGCGTCACCCCTGCCGAGGCGTCTGCAGGGAAGGCCGCAGTCGAGCCTCCAGGGACGGTTTATGGCGTCCCTCGGCAGGGGGTTACGCGACCACCTCGAAGACCAAAGTGAGAATTGCTGGTGTTTCCCTGGGCCGTTGTGCGATGCGCAAACGCGGGCTATTGTAGGCAGGCTCTATTTCGTAAGGGCGACGGGAGGCTATCGCTGTGGATCGCACGGCCATTGTTGACGATATCCGCGGGCTGCTCGATCACGCGCTTCAGCTGGAGGGGCGGGGGCAGGCATTAACGGAGGAGTCTGCCTTGCTCGGGAGCCTCCCGGAGTTCGATTCCATGGCGGTGGTGTCGTTAATCACGGGCCTGGAGGAGCACTACGGTTTTCGCGTCGACGATGACGAGATCGGCGGCGAGACCTTCGAGACGCTCGGCTCGCTGGCGGATTTCGTGCAACGCAAGCTCCTCGAGGCCTCTGCCTGACAGCGGACGCGAGCATCTAGCCCACCAGCATCTCGCCGGGGGGTGGGTGGCTGAGGAACCCGGTCGGCGAGGCCGTTAGCCCGTAGGCGCCGGACTGGTAGACGGCGATCAGATCGCCCGGCTCGGCGCGTGCCATCGACACCCGGTCGGCGATCAGGTCCAAGGGTGTGCACAGCGGACCGGTTACCGTAACGGTCTCCCGCTCGTTGCCCCGAAAGCGGTTACCGACCACGACTGGGTAGTTCTTACGAATCACCTGCCCGAAGTTGCCCGAGGCCGCGAGATGGTGGTGGAGCCCACCGTCAGCCACCAGGAACGGGTGATCCCGCGAGATCTTGCGATCGACAACGCCCGCCACGTAGAGGCCGGCCTCGCCCACGAGGTAGCGCCCCAGCTCGACGATGATTTCCGTGGGCCCGAGGCGGTCATGGACCTCCTGGACGCGTTGGGTCAGGGCCTCGCCGATGGGGGCCAGTGATAGCGGCGTCTCGCCGGCGAAATAGGGGATGCCGAAGCCGCCGCCGATATTGAGAAAGGCGGGCGGCGTAGGGGCATGCTCGGCCAGCTCTAAGGCCAATGCCACGATCCGATGCTGGGCGTTTATGATGGCGTCGGCGCTCAGGTTCTGGGAGCCGGTGTAGATATGGAGGCCCCGGAACTCAAGGTCGAGCTCGCCGATGCGTGCCAGCGCCGCCGGCACGCTCTCGGCATCGATGCCGAATACACGCGGGCCGCCGCCCATCTTCATCCCCGAGGCCTTGAGCTCGAAATCGGGATTCACGCGCACGCCGACCCGAGCGCGCCAGCCGAGCGCCTCGGCGATCGCGCCAACGCGCTCCAATTCCCCCAGTGATTCCAGGATAATCGTCACGCCAGCAGCGACGGCCGCACGCAGCTCGGCTGGGCGCTTCCCGGGGCCGGCAAAGCTCAACCGATGGGCCGGTACGCCGGCGTCCAGGGCGAGTCGCATCTCCTGCTCCGAAGCCAGGTCCATGCCATCCACGCGGGACGCCAGATGGGCCACGAGGGCCGGCATCGGATTGGCCTTGACGGCGTAGTGCAGCGAGATGTCGGCCGGCAGGGATGAGCGGAGCTCGGCGACGCGGGCGTCGAGCAGAGCGCGATCGTAGAGGTAGAAGGGCGTGCCGCCAGCCCGCTCGGCCAGGCGGGTTAGCGGCTCGCCGCCCACCTGCAGGCAATCATCGACGACCGGGAAATGATCGAGGGCCGCGTGCTGAGTCGGCTCGGCTGAGCTCATGCCTCGTCCTCGTTGCGTTGCTCGTGGTGCCGGCGGCGCAAGGCCTGCCGGTCGGTCTTGCCGTTGGCATTGCGCGGCAATGGTTGCGCGTACGTTCGGATCCAGCGCGGGACCATGAAGGTGGGTAGTCCCTGCTGGCAGGCCTGCCGTAACGCCCGCTCATCCGGTGCTTGCCCGGGTGCCGTCGGGGCTGCGGCGACGACGATGACCTCGCCGAGTGACTCGTCGGCGACGCCAAAGGCCGCCACCTCGCCGGCGAGGCCGCTCTCCTGGATGATTGCCTCGATCTCGTCGGGCGAGACACGGTAGCCCGAGGTCTTGATCATCTCATCGCGCCGGCCGATGAAGTAGAGATAGCCCTCGGCGTCCCGGTAGACGGTATCCCCCGACCATACGGCCGTTTCGGACACGGGCATCTGGGGCGCCTGGGTTGGGCTCGGGCGAAAGCGCTCGGCGCTGCGCTCGGGGGCGTTCCAGTAGCCCATGGCCACCAGTGGGCCGCGGTGGACCAGTTCCCCGGGTTCGCCGACCGCGCACTCGGTGCCGTCATCGCGGACGACGCGAATATCGGCGTTGGGAATGGGGATACCGATGGCGTCGGGGCGCTGTTCCAGCTCCGCAGGCGGCAGGTAGGTCGAGCGAAAGGCCTCGGTTAGTCCGTACATAATAACGATATCCGTCGTCGGTAGTGCGGTGCGGAGCTTGTTAAGGCTAGGCCGCGGTAGGGTGCCGCCCGAGTTTGTGATGTAGCGAAGGCTCGTGCGCGCGGCTTCGGGCCATTCCAGCTCGGCGAGCTGGACCCAGAGGGGTGGCACGACCGCCAGGCCGGTGATGCTCTCGCGGGCGATGGTGCGCACGACGTCGCGCGGCAGCAGGTAGTTGAGCAGGACCACCGAAGCGCCGACGCGAAACGCCGTGGTCAGTTGGCTCAATCCGTAGTCGAAACTCAGCGGCAACACCGCGAGGAGGCGATCGTCGGCCGTGTTGCCGAGGTAAGCGACAACGCTCTCGGCGCCGGCGATCAGATTGCGGTGGGATAGGGCCACGCCTTTGGGCTGGCCGGTACTTCCGGAGGTGTAGAGCAGGGCCGCCAGGTCCGTCTCGACCGTGCTTGGTTCGGTCTCCTGGGGTTGCGCGCCCAGCGCCTCCCAGGGCGTGACAGGGCATTCCGTGCTGGTGCGCTCGTCCGCGGGGCCGTCGATGAGGATCACGCAATGGAGGCAATCGGTCTCCGTTACGCTCGCCGGGATGGCGGCGAGGCGTTGCCGCGAGGTGACCAGGATTCGGGCCCCGCTGTCCGCGAGCATGTACCCAACCTGTTGCGCCTTGAGTTGCGGATTGATGGGCACGAAAACGCCGCCGGCGGCGCTTGTGGCGAACAGCGCGGTGACTGCCTCCGGGCACTTGTCCAGGTAGATGGCAACCCGATCCCCGGGCTCGAGTCCGACACGGGCAAAGCCGCTGGCTACCCGGCGAACCGATTGGTCGAGCTCGCGATAGCTCCATCGGCACGCGCCATGGATCAACGCGGGGGCGTCGGGGCTTTGCTCGGCCGGCCCGCGGATGAGGTGGTGTACGAGGTAGGGCATCACTGGCCGCCCCTGCTGTTGGGTACGCGGCGCGCCCCGGCTTGGGGTGCCGATGGGCCGCCCGGTGTTAGGTGATCTCGTGGGATCCTCGCCATGGTCGTCATTATCCCCGGCTGGACCGGTAGGGGGCCAGCGCTGTGGGCTGATCGGTACAGCGCCCCGTTGTGCAATCACGATCCATTACGAACGACTCGAGCGAGGCGCTGAACGATTCGCGCGAGCCCGCGGCCGCTTGTCGCACGCGGGCAAGGCGTAACGCGACCGCCCCGCAGCTCACAATGAGGATTGCTGCAGCGTCTCCCGAAGGCTTGACAGCAAGCGGGCTGATCGCCATTCTATCGCGTTGTTGACGGAGGGATACCCAAGCGGTCAACGGGGGCAGACTGTAAATCTGCTGGCTCAGCCTTCGGGGGTTCGAATCCTCCTCCCTCCACCAAATACGAAGAAGGGCGCGCCTAGCGCCTCTCGTCATAAGCGCGGGTGTAGTTCAAAGGTAGAACCTCAGCCTTCCAAGCTGAAGATGTGGGTTCGATTCCCATCACCCGCTCCAGGCCTGGTGCCAACTGGGCCCAAGGTTAGCACCCCTGCCCATGTAGCTCAGGGGTAGAGCGCGTCCTTGGTAAGGACGAGGCCGGCGGTTCAAATCCGCCCATGGGCTCCATTTTCGGTTCTGGACGCGCTGGCGTGTCCGGTATCTGCTGACGCCAACAAGAGTAGAGGTCGCCGTGTCCAAGGAGAAGTTTGAGCGTAGTAAGCCGCACGTCAACGTTGGGACGGTGGGCCATGTTGACCATGGCAAGACCACGCTGACGGCGGCGATGACGAAGGTTTTGGCGACGCGTTACGGCGGTGCGGCGCGGGCGTTCGACCAGATCGATAATGCTCCCGAGGAGCGCGAGCGGGGAATTACGATCGCCACGGCGCACGTGGAGTACGAGACCGAGGACCGGCACTACGCGCACGTGGATTGCCCGGGTCACGCGGACTACGTCAAGAACATGATCACGGGCGCGGCGCAGATGGACGGGGCCATTCTGGTGGTCTCGGCGGCCGACGGGCCGATGCCGCAGACGCGCGAGCACATCCTGCTGGGTCGCCAGGTGGGCGTGCCGGCGATTGTGGTGTATCTCAACAAGGCGGACATGGTCGACGACCCGGAGCTGCTGGAGCTCGTTGAGATGGAGGTCCGGGAGCTGCTCAGTGAGTACGACTTCGACGGTGACAGCATCCCGGTGATCACGGGCTCGGCGCTGAAGGCGCTCGAGGGCGATGAGGGCGAGATGGGGGGTGACTCCATTGTTCGCCTGGTCCAGGCGATGGACGAGCACATCCCGGAACCGCAACGCGCGGTCGAGGGGGCGTTCCTGCTGCCGATCGAGGACGTGTTCTCGATCTCGGGGCGCGGCACGGTGGTGACCGGTCGCGTTGAGCGCGGCGTGATCAAGCCGGGCCAGGAGGTTGAGATCGTTGGCATGAAGCCGACGGCGAAGACCACGGTCACGGGCGTGGAGATGTTCCGCAAGCTCCTTGATCAGGGGCAGGCGGGCGACAACATCGGCGCGCTGCTGCGCGGCACCAAGCGCGATGAGGTCGAGCGCGGCCAGGTGCTGTGCAAGCCGGGCAGTATCACCCCGCATACGCGTTTCGAGGGCGAGGTCTATGTCCTGTCCAAGGACGAGGGCGGCCGGCATACGCCGTTCTTTGCGGGCTATCGGCCGCAGTTCTACTTCCGGACGACGGATGTGACCGGCACTTGCGAGCTGCCGGCAGAAACCGAGATGGTCATGCCGGGCGATAATGTCCGCCTGACGGTCTCGCTGATCGCGCCCATCGCCATGGAAGAGGGGCTGCGTTTTGCCGTGCGTGAGGGCGGTCGGACCGTCGGCGCCGGCGTCGTCTCCAATATCCTGGAGTAGGGCATGGCGACCAGTCAGCGAATACGTATACGACTCAAGGCGTTCGATCATCGGTTGATCGATCAGTCGGCGCGCGAGATCGTGGAGACGGCGAAACGCACCGGGGCCCAAGTCAAGGGCCCGGTGCCGTTGCCTACCAAGAAGGAAAGGTATACCATCCTGATTTCGCCGCACGTGAACAAGGACGCGCGCGATCAATACGAGATCCGCACGCACAAGCGGCTGATGGATATCGTCGACCCGACCGAAAAGACGGTCGACGCGCTCATGAAGCTGGATCTCGCTGCGGGCGTCGACGTACAGATCAAGCTGTACTAACGACATCTCTGGGAACTACCTCGGCACTGACTCCTCGGTGAGTTGGACCAGCTGGGGCGGGCCCTTGAACACCGGGCAACCGGATAACGACCGCGACAAGTGGTAGGTCGTAGCGCCTCAAGCCAGGCGTCCGGTCGCTTTTGTCTTTAAAAGAGGTAACGACGATGGCAATCGGAATCGTCGGTCGAAAGCGCGGCATGACGCGTGTGTTTACACAGGACGGTGCCTCGATCCCGGTGACGGTGATTGAGGCCCACCCGAATCGCGTCACCCAGGTCAAGACCGAGAAAAACGATGGGTACCAAGCCGTCCAGGTGACGACAGGCTACCGCCGGCCCTCCCGGGTGACTAAGCCCGAGGCAGGTCACGTTGCGAAGGCCGGCGTCGAGATGGGGCGTGGGCTGTGGGAGTTTCGTCTGCAGGCGGGCACGGACGCTGGCTACGCCGGAGGTGATGAGATCGCTGTCGATCAATTCGAGGCCGGCGGGCTCGTTGACGTTACCGGACAGACCAAGGGCAAGGGCTTCCAGGGTACGATCAAGCGCCACAATTTCAGTGGGCAGCGGAATACCCATGGCAACAATAAGTCACACCGCAAGCCGGGCTCCATCGGAATGGCGCAAGATCCGGGGCACGTGCTGAAAGGTAAGCGTATGCCCGGTCACATGGGAGACGCGCGCCGGACCGTGCACAACATCGAGGTCGTCCGGGTTGACGAAGAGCGCGATCTGATCCTGCTGCAGGGCGCCATTCCGGGCGCACGGGAGGGCGATGTGATCGTCCGCCCGGCCGTTAAGGCGGCAAGTAAGGGAGAATCATAATGGAGCTCGAGCTGCGAACGAGCACCCAGCAGGCTGCCGGCAGCGTCAGCGTGTCGGACGCCACCTTCGGTGAAGCGTTCCGCGAACCGCTGGTCCATCAGGTCGTCACGGCGTACCTCGCGGGCGGCCGCGCCGGGACTAAGGCCCAGAAGACGCGCGCCGAGGTGCGTGGGGGAGGCGCCAAGCCCTGGCGGCAGAAGGGGACCGGTCGGGCGCGCTCCGGGACAAATCGGAGCCCAATCTGGGTTGGCGGTGGCCAGCACTTCCCGGCTAAGCCGCGCGACCACAGCCAGAAAGTCAACCGGAAGATGTACCGGGGCGCGCTGCGGTCAATCCTGTCGGAGTTCGCGCGTCAGGGGCGGCTACACGTGGTCGAGCAGTTCTCGGTCAGTTCGCCGCGTACGCGTGACCTGGCGGCTGAGCTTGCGGCATTTGGTCTGGAGGAGGCCCTGATCGTCGGTGCCGAGGTTGATCGCCCGCTGGCGTTAGCGTCGCGCAACATGCCGGGTGTGACCGTTGCGGTCGCCACCGACCTTGATCCGGTAACGTTGCTGCGGCATGGCGACGTCATTATCACAGTCGACGCGGTCCGACGCGTTGAGGAGTGGCTCGGATGAATCGCGAACGCATGTACCAGGTCCTGCTGGGGCCGCACGTCTCGGAAAAGAGCACGATCATCTCCGAAGACAGTAACCAGGTAGTATTTCGCGTAGCGCGCAACGCTCGCAAGGGCGAGATTCGCGCCGCGGTCGAGAACCTATTCGAGGTTAATGTGCGCGACGTCCGGGTCTGCAACGTCAAGGGCAAGCCCAAAGGGTTTGGTCGCATGAACGGGCGTCGTCCGGACTGGAAAAAAGCCTACGTCGCGTTGGAGGAGGGCGAAGAGCTCGACTTCATCGGTGGCATTGAATAACGCGTTGATCGCGAGGGATTAGTCAGTCATGGCAGTCGTCAAAGCGAAACCAACCTCGCCCGGCCGACGGTTCGTGGTACAGGTCAGGAATAAGGACCTTCACCGCGGCCAGCCGTACGCGCCGCTGGTGCGTAAGCTCACGAAGTCGGGTGGGCGCAATAACAAGGGTCGCACCACCGCGCGGTACATCGGGGGCGGCCATAAGCAGCGTTACCGGGTGATCGACTTCCGGCGTCAGAAAGATGGCGTGCCCGCGCGTGTGGAGCGCTTGGAGTATGATCCGAATCGCAGCGCGAACATCGCGCTCGTGCTCTACCGCGACGGCGAGCGTCGCTATATCATCGCGCCCCGCGGGCTTCGGGCCGGGCAAGAGGTGGTCTCAGGGACGGGCGCGGCGATCAAGCCCGGCAATGCCATGGCGTTGCGTAACATCCCGCAGGGTACGCAGGTGCACTGCGTGGAGTTGAGGCCCGGTAAGGGTGCTCAGATGGTCCGCTCGGCCGGCGGCGGGGCGCAGCTGGTCGCGAAGGAAGGCAAGTACGCGACCATCCGTCTGCGCTCGGGCGAGATGCGTAAGGTGCTTGCGACATGTCGCGCGACCGTCGGTCAAGTTGGTAACACCGAGCATAATCTGGAGTCCTTGGGTAAGGCAGGTGCCATACGCTGGCGGGGTCTGCGCCCGCACGTACGGGGTGTCGCCAAGAACCCCGTCGACCACCCGCACGGTGGCGGTGAGGGCCGTACCTCGGGCGGGCGTCATCCCGTGACACCCTGGGGCATGCCTACCAAGGGATACCGCACACGTAAGAACAAGCGTACGGACGGGATGATCGTCCGCCGTCGCAAACGTTAGTCGAATCAAGGGGTGGGTTAGCCGTGCCACGCTCGATCTGGAAGGGTCCGTTTGTTGATACGCACCTTATGAAGAAGGTGCAGCAGGCGGTCGAAGAGAACAGCAAGCGCCCGATCAAGACCTGGTCGCGCCGTTCGATGATCGTGCCCGAGATGGTGGGTATAACCATCGCGGTGCATAACGGTCGTCAGCACGTGCCAGTACTCATTAACGAGAACATGGTCGGTCATAAACTTGGCGAGTTCGCCACGACGCGGATGTTCCGTGGGCACGCGGCGGACAAGAAGTCGAAGAGGTAAGACATGGCAACGGCGGCAAAGCTGCGGTACGCGATGATCACGCCCCAGAAGGCGAGATTGGTGGCGGATCAGATTCGCGGGATGCCGGTGTCTCGGGCTCTGGAAACGCTTGAGTTCAACACCAAGAAGGCCTCCGGGATCATTCGCAAGGTGCTGGATTCGGCCATCGCGAACGCCGAGCACAATGACGGCGCCGACATCGACGAGCTGCGGGTATCGCGGATCACCGTCGACGAGGGGCCGACGTACAAGCGGGTCGAGGCGCGCGCCAAGGGCAAGGCGAATCGAATCCTCAAGCGCACGAGCCACATCCAGATCGACGTGGCTGAGCAGGAGTAGGGGAACGGCATGGGTCATAAAGTTCATCCGACCGGGTTCCGGCTTGGTATTACCGAGGATTGGCGGTCGATGTGGTACGCCGATGGATCCGACTTTGGGAAGTACCTGAATACGGATCTCAAGGTCCGCGAGTACATCCGCAATCGGCTAGCGCATGCGTCGATCAGCCGGATTAGGATCGAGCGGCCGGCGAAGAATGCGCTGATCACGATTCATACGGCGCGGCCCGGTATCGTTATCGGTAAGAAGGGTGAGGATATCGAGAAGCTGCGGCGCGAGCTATCACAGCTCATGGGCATCCCGGTGAACGTCAACATCGAGGAGATCCGTAAGCCGGAGCTCGATGCGCAGCTTGCTGCCGATAGCGTGGCGCAGCAGCTGGAGCGGCGAATCATGTTCCGGCGGGCCATGAAGCGGGCCGTTGGGAACGCGATGCGGATTGGCGCCCAGGGCATCAAGATCCAGGTGAGCGGGCGCCTGAACGGTTCCGAGATCGCTCGCACGGAGTGGTACCGCGAGGGCAGGGTGCCGCTGCATACCCTGCGAGCCGATATCGACTACGGCTTCGCGGAGGCGAAGACGGGCTACGGCGTGCTCGGGTGCAAGGTCTGGATCTTTAAGGGCGAGATCCTGAGTGGGGATGCCATCACGCCGCAGTCTAATCAGGCTGCCAAGGCGACGGCGACTAGCTGATTCAGGAGAGGCGGACATGCTTCAGCCCAAGAAGACGAAATACCGGAAGAAACAGAAGGGCCGGAACACCGGCCACGCGACGCGTGGCGATAAGGTGAGCTTCGGTGAGTTCGGTCTCAAGGCGACGACGCGGGGGCCGCTGACGGCGCGTCAGCTCGAGGCCGGGCGCCGTGCCATTAATCGGCATGTACGTCGCGGGGGCAAGATCTGGATACGAGTGTTCCCCGATAAGCCCGTGAGCGCTAAGCCGCTCGAGGTCCGTCAGGGCAAGGGCAAGGGGAATACCGATCACTGGGAGTTCCCGGTTCAGCCGGGCAAGGTGATCTACGAGATCGAGGGGGTCGCCGAGGATGTCGCGCGTGAGGCGTTCCGTCTTGCTGGCGCGAAGCTCCCGATTAAGACCACGTTTGTGCAGCGGACGGTGATGTGATGAAGGCGAGCGACCTGCGGAACAAGAGCGCTGCTGAACTGAATAACGAGCTGCTTGAGCGTCGCAAGGAGCAATTCAATCTGCGGATGCAGCAGTCGACGGGACAGCTGACGCGACCGGATCGTCTGAACGGCGTTCGCCGGGATATCGCGCGGATCAAGACCGTGCTCAATGAGCGAGATAGGGCAGGCGAGAGCACATGAGCGACGACAACACAACGAAGCGCACGGTTAATGGGCGCGTCATCAGTAGCAACCGCGATAAGACCTTAACGGTCGCCGTTGAGAGCATGATTAAGCACTCGCTCTACGGCAAGTATGTGCGGCGGACGACTAGGCTGCACGCCCACGATGAGGGCAACGAGGCGCGCACGGGGGATTGGGTGGCAGTCCAGGAGTGCCGGCCGATGTCTAAGCTGAAATCGTGGCGCTTGGTGCAGGTCATCGAGAAAACGAACCAGTAACGGGGCGCAGGCCACGGCCTGCGTCTAGTAAGCGTAACGAGAGCGAGTAGATCGCCATGATTCAGATGCAGACACTCCTGAGCGCGGCCGATAACAGTGGCGCGCGCCAGCTTCAGTGTATCAAGGTGTTGGGGGGCTCCGGCCGGCGCTACGCTGGGATCGGTGATGTCGTTAAGGTCAGCGTCAAGGACGCGATCCCTAGGGGTCGAGTGAAGAAGGGCGAGGTCTACAACGCCGTGGTGGTGCGCACGCGGCGCGGTGTTCGGCGCCAGGATGGCTCGCAGATCCGCTTCGACGGCAACGCGGCCGTGCTGCTCAATCCGAATCAGCAGCCTATTGGGACGCGCGTATTCGGCCCCGTCACGCGCGAGCTGCGTACGTCGCGGTTCATGCGAATCATCTCGCTCGCGCCCGAGGTTCTCTAGGCAGAGGTCATTATGCGCAAGATTAGGCAAGGCGACGAAGTTATCGTCATCGCGGGCCGGGACAAGGGACGCCGGGGGCGTGTGACCCGCGTGCTATCAGCCGCCAACCAGGTGGTGGTTGAGAACGTCAACGTCGTCAAGAAGCACCAGCGCGGCAATCCGCAGGCGGGTACCAGCGGCGGTATCCTCGATCAGGAAAAGCCGCTGGACATCTCGAACGTCGCCCTCTATAACCCGAACACCGGGAAGGGCGACCGCGTCGGATTCCGAGTACTGGACAGCGGGGACAAGGTCCGCGTGTATAAGTCCAATAACGAACAGATCGACTAGGGTGCCGAAATGGCAAGGCTGCGCGAACACTACAAAACGAGCGTGACCCCGAATCTGCGAGAGCAGTTCGAGTACGGCAATATCATGGAGGTGCCGCGGCTCGACAAGATTGTGATCAACATGGGGCTTGGCGAGGCGGTCCGTGACAAGAAGGTACTCGATAGCGCTTTCGAGGATCTGGAGCGAATCGCAGGTCAGCGCCCGGTGATCACGAAGGCGCGTAAGTCTGTGGCGGGCTTTAAGATCCGCGAGAGTTGGCCGATTGGGTGCAAGGTGACGCTAAGGCGGGAACGGATGTACGAATTCCTTGACCGCTTCATTAACGTAGCGTCGCCCCGTGTCAGGGACTTCCGGGGTTTCTCACCGCGCTCGTTCGACGGCCATGGCAATTACAGCTTAGGTGTGCGTGAACAGCTGATCTTCCCCGAGATTGAGTACGATAAGATCGACTCAATGCGGGGCATGGATATCTGCATCAAGACAACGGCGAAGACGGACGAGGAAGGGCACGCCCTGTTAGAGGGCTTTAACTTCCCGTTCCGGAAATAAGAGGTCCGAGATGGCAAAGGCTTGCATGCTGGAGCGTGAGCGCAAGCGCGAGAAGCTGCGGAATAGGTTCGCGGCCAAGCGCGCCGAGCTCAAGGCGATTATTAACAGTCCGGGCAGCAGTGACGATGAGCGCGCCGACGCGCAGGAGCGGTTGCAGCAGCTACCGCGTAATGCCAGTCCGGTGCGCCATCGCAACCGGTGTCGTGTCTCCGGTCGGGCGCGCGGATATTACCGCAAGTTCGGTCTCGCGCGAAACATGCTCCGCAAAGCTGCCATGCGGGGCGAGATCCCGGGGCTCACGCTGTCGAGCTGGTGAGTCGTCCCGCTGGGACCCACGTATAGGAATCAGGTGACGCGAACATGAGCATGACCGATCCCATCGCGGATATGCTGACCCGCATTCGTAACGGCCAAACGGCCGAGAAGGTCGAGGTCCGCATGCCGTCGTCCAAGATAAAGGCCGCGATTGCCCGCGTGCTCAAGGACGAGGGCTACGTAGGCGAGTACCGTATCGAGGGCGAGAAGAAGAAGCCTCAGCTCGTCGTGGAGCTTAAGTACCACGACGGTTGGCCGGTGATTGACGAGATCGAGCGGGTGAGCCGTCCGGGCCTTCGCCGGTTTGAGGGTAAGCGGGCGCTGCCATCCGTGCGGGGCGGCTTGGGTACCGCCATTATCTCCACGTCGCAGGGCGTCATGACGGATAAGGCCGCGCGTGCGGCTGGTCATGGCGGCGAAGTCCTGTGTGTGGTCTTTTAACGACGGGATCGAACGCCATGTCGAGAATAGCGAAGTATCCGGTAAAGCTGCCGTCGGGCGTGGAAATTGCGCAGGACGGCCAACAGGTTACGGTTAAGGGCCCGAAGGGAGAACTTAGCCGACAGATCCATGCCCTCGTTGAGATCGATAGCGACGACGAGGGCATTCGGTTCACGGCCCGCAACAATCGACAAGAGGCGATTGCGTTGGCGGGGACGGCACGCGCTGTGGTGAATAATATGGTCACCGGCGTGCACCAGGGCTTTGAACGGCGGTTGCAGTTGCAGGGTGTTGGTTATCGCGCCCAGATGCAGCAAGAGACGCTCAGTCTGACGCTCGGCTTCTCCCATCCCGTGGCGTTTGAGCCGCCGGAAGGCGTGACGGTCGAGACGCCGAGTAACACCGAGGTCGTGGTGCGTGGTATCGACAAACAGTTGGTCGGTCAGACGGCGGCCAAGATCCGCGGCTTCCGGCCGCCGGAGCCTTATAAGGGCAAGGGTGTGCGCTACGCCGACGAGCGCGTGGTCATGAAGGAAGCCAAGAAGAAGTAAGGGCAGGTACGGGTAATGGACAAGAAAGCTGCACGTTTGCGCCGGGCCCGTCGTGCCCGCGCGAAGATCTATCGGCAGGGCAAGGTTCGGCTGTGTGTGCACCGCACGCCTCGACATACGTACGCTCAGCTGATCGGTGCCGAGGCCGACAAGACGCTGGCGGCGGCTTCGACGCTGGAGAAGGAGGTGCGCGGCGAACTCGCTAATGGCGGGAACATTGAGGCGGCGAAGGCTGTTGGCGAGGTGATCGCCGAGCGGGCCAAGGCTGCCGGTGTTACCGAGGTGGCGTTCGACCGATCCGGCTTCCGCTATCACGGCCGTGTCCAAGCGCTGGCAGACGCCGCGCGCGAGGCCGGACTGAAGTTCTGAACAGGGGTAACACGACGATGGCGACAAGCGACGTTGACACCGAGGGCTTACGCGAAAAGCTCGTTACTATTAATCGAGTGGCCAAGGTGGTCCAAGGCGGCCGGCAGTTCGGTTTTACCGCACTGACCGTCGTCGGCGACGGCGCAGGCGGCGTAGGCTTCGGTTATGGCAAGGCACGGGAGGTGCCGCTCGCGATCACGAAGGGCATGGAGAAGGCGCGGCGGGATATGCGCTACGTCAATCTGAACGGGCCAACGCTGCATTACGCACTCAGCTCGGAGCACGGTGCGAGTAAGGTCTTTATGCAGCCGGCCTCCGAGGGTACGGGCATCATCGCTGGCGGCGCTATGCGCGCGGTTTTTGAGGTGGTTGGCGTGCAAGACGTTCTTGCCAAGGCGCTGGGCTCGCGTAACCCGATCAACGTTGTGCGTGCGACGGTCAATGCGCTTTCCGAGTACAGCTCGCCGGAGCGTGTGGCCGCCAAGCGCGGCAAGGCCATCGAGGAAATCCGGGGCTAGTCATGGCGAAAGGTAAACAGCTCAAGGTAACTCTCGTTCGCAGCCTTGCGGGTCGGCTGCACAAACATCGTTCCTGCGTCGCCGGCCTAGGGCTACGGCGGATGAACCATTCAGTGCTTGTCGACGATACACCCGAGAATCGCGGCATGATCAACAAGGTCGCTTACATGCTTGAGGTAGAGGAGGCGTGAGCATGCGCTTGAATGAATTGCGTCCGGCGGCGGGTAGTCGTCCGGACAGGGAGCGAATCTGTCGCGGTAACTCCTCGGGCAAGGGGCGCACCGGCGGTCGCGGCGACAATGGGCAGCTCTCGCGCTCGGGGGGGTATCAGAAGGTAGGCTTTGAGGGCGGTCAGATGCCGCTCCAGCGGCGCGTTCCGAAGCGCGGTTTCCGCTCCGGCAAGGCACGGTTCGTGGCTGAGGTGCGGCTGTCGGAGCTCAAGCACGTCGGCGATACGATTGACATCGGCGCATTGAAGGCGGCCGACGTCATACCGACCGAGGCACGGCGGGCAAAGATCGTCAAATCAGGCGACGTTCCAGGCGCCGTCACGGTTCGCGGGGTTGGCGTGACGGCCGGCGCGCGGGCCGCGATCGAGCAAGCTGGCGGCAAGGTCGAGGGCTGAGGTGGCACAGGGGTCCGGTGACGCGAGCGGTCTCGGCGCCTTGGGGCGGCAGACCGAACTGCGGCAGCGCTTGCTGTTCGTGCTCATGGCGCTGGTCATCTACCGGCTGGGTTCGCATCTGACGATCCCCGGGATTGATCAGGGCGCACTCAGCCAGATGTTTCAGCAGCAACAGGGCACCATCCTGGACATGTTCAACATGTTCTCCGGGGGTGCCCTCAAGCGCCTTTCGATCTTTGCCCTCGGCGTTATGCCGGTCATTACGGCCCAGATTATCCTCAATCTGATGATCTACACGGTCCCCAGCCTTGAGCGTCTCCAGAAGGAGGAGGGCGAGGCTGGCCGACGCCAGCTCACGAAGTATCGCCGCTACGGCACCCTGGGTTTGGCGACCTTTCAGGGTATCGGGATCACGTACATGCTCCAGAATCAGGGCGTGGTCCTGAATCCGGGACCGTCGTTCGTGTTCATCGGCACAGTAACCCTCGCGACGGGGACGATGTTCCTGATGTGGCTCGGTGAGCAGATCACCGAGCGCGGCATTGGCAACGGTATATCGCTGTTGATCTTCGCAGGCATCGTTGCGGGGCTGCCCGGCGCTATTGCGGGTACGTTGGAGCAGGTGCGTACAGGGTCGCTGAGTTATGGCGTGCTGCTGTTTATCATCGTTCTGGTCGCCGCGGTATTGTTCTTCATTGTATTCATGGAGCGCGGTCAGCGCCGGATTACGATTCAGTACGCGCGTCGCCAGCAGGGCCGGCACCAGCACGAGGAGGCCGGGGACTGCACGGAACCCCCCGCGCATCTCCCCCAACACGACGCCCGCCAGCAGGCCACCGGCGGCGCTCGCGGCCAATGCCGGCAGGGCCTCCCAATATGCCTCGACTGCAACCTCCCGGACGCTCATCGGGCGTTGCCACGGCCCCCGGCACTAAAAAAGGCCCTCGAACGCCGGGCCTCTCAGACATCAATCACAAGAAGTATCAGTTGGGATGTTTGCTATTATAGCAATATTCCTCGGACAATCTCTTGTCTCCAATCCTCTGTACCTATGCTGTTCTTACAGTCTTGGAACAACCATACATTATTATATGTCGCGAGCTCGTAGTCGCATACGGAGATTCAGATGCCAGGATACGCAATCGTACTTGCATCGGGTGAACTGGAACGGATACAGGCGGTCAGCATGATCGGCTCGATAGCCGCGTCGTCGGACACCCCC
>CAJXKP010000012.1 GCA_913055565.1 uncultured Ectothiorhodospiraceae bacterium | reverse complement strand
GAAGCCGCCATACTTAGCCGCCAGATAGTACTGATTACGACCCTCTGTCTCGAGTGTCTGATTCTCCACAACATCAATGGCGTAGGTCTGCCATGTCTGCTTCGAGTTCTCGAAGTCATCCGGGCGTTGATCCCGGGTGTGCATGTCATAGGCCAGGCCAGCGATAAACCAAGAGCCAGAGCAGCACCCGTTCTCGCGGCTCGCCAGGTTATTGTCATAGTCTGGGTCGATGTCCCCAATTTGATTAGTCAGATCAACGACGTCCACTTCGTCATCGTTTTCCAGCTCGGACCAGTAAGTCGGCTCTTGAGGCCGGTTCCCGGATTTATTCCCTGGTAGGTTCCGATCGTCGTGGGTAAAGACGTCGCCGATGGTCAAGGCCGCATTGGCGGCGCAAGAAAAATCCTCCAGTGGGTCGTGGACCTCCATATTATCTGCCGAATCCTCACCTTGGTTCCAGTTCGCGATAATCGGGAAGTCATCAACCGCCTTGGCGGCATCGGCCACGGGCTCATCGGCCCCGGTCTCGCTGAGATCACTATAGGCCTCGACCGGCCCCTCATTACGCATATACCGCGTCGCTGCGTAATACAGCTCGCTAAGGGCGTCATTCGACTTGTAGTCATTGTCGTTGGTCTGACCCACCTCGGCGAGATAATTAATGAGCCCACTACGATTCACATCCACACCCGTTCGATCACTGGTAGCCTGGGCTAGATTCTTATGCGGGTTGTCGTACAACTTGCCATTTTTCGGACGCCACTCCTTGTTGGGATTTGATTCCACTTCGCCCGTGTCCGGGTTGATCCGCTTGGGCCCGACAAAACTCTTAGCGGCCCGCATAACGCCACCGTCGCGCAGACCACTCGAGTCGTTCGTATAAGCAAAGAGGCTGAACCGCAACATGCCGTCGTCGTGGTCCGGCCGGGAATACTCCTGGATTAGCCCCTCCGGCTTGTAATTGCCGTTTGGATACTCGCGGCAGAGATCGGCGTCCATTGATCCGCCGGCGTCGGGGTTACACACCTCCACGCGCACCTGCGCATCCCAGGCGCCGCCGCTAACGATGGCCCCGTTGCTCTGGGACTCGGGGTCGTAATGGCCCTGGGCGCTGTCGCGATCCCCGGAGCCACTCAACCAGAAGCGCATGGGGGAGCTAACGCGGCTGCGCCCATCGAGCCCGTCACCATCGCTCAAACTAACGGTATCGCCGCCGAGTCCCTCGATGCGCACATCGATGCGGTTGGCGTTGTCGAAAGGCGTCACGGCCGCCACCACATCGTCGTCCGTCACCGCGCGATCGGGATACTGGCCGGTGCCGCCCTGCCCCGTATGCTTGGCCTTTTGCAGCCAGGTCTCGTCCGCGGTGTCCTTGTAGCGGTAGCCGCCCATTAAGGCACGTCGGAAGGGATCGATATTCTGCGTGGCGGCCCAATTGAGGAAGTTGCCGCTCCACTCATCATCGCCATCGCAGGCGAAGTCCGAGGCGCTCGCCTCCGAGGTATTGCTCACCGGATCCCAGTGATCGGTCTCCGGGTTCTCGTCGTCGCGCCGGTAGACGTAGCAGTTCGTCGGGTTAAAATAGCCCACATAGCCCGTGTCCGGGTCGAACGAGCCGAGATTGGCCACTGTGTTCATGGTCGGCCATTCGATGGAGGGCGCCAGAAAGAGGTTACCGGGCACATCGGTATCCCCGAGTATCAGCGGGCGCTGGGCGATCTCGACGTCGTTGTTGCCCGCGCGGCCATCATTCTGGGCCGCTGCGCCAATGGGCAGGGCACAGCCGAAAACCAGCGCTACCCTCGCGAGCCACCGCCTACCGATCGGTCCCGTGCTCATCATCTCAATACCCCTCATTCGAATACGGCGCGGAGAGCTACTCATCCGCTGGTTACCGCCTTTCATGTCAGCGCGCTCCGAGATCGACGCAAGGCGCGTCTGACTTGTCATCAACTAGCGGTCGACTATCGATCGGCCCCGCCAACATGGCTGTTTTAGTTCCCTCGCCCGTTATTGCCGTTGCCGCGGCCGTTGTTGCCGTTCCCGTTGTTGCCGTTCCCGTTGTTGCCGTTCCCGTTGTTGCCGTTCCCGTTATTCCCGTTATTCCCGTTATTCCCGTTGTTCCCGTTGTTCCCGTCGTTCTCCTCGTTCTCCTCGTTCTCCTCGTTCTCCTCGTTCTCCTCGTTCTCGTCGTTCTCGTCGTTCTCGTCGTTCTCGTCGTTCCCGTTGTTCCCGTTGTTCCCGTTGTCGTTATCACCATCCTCATCGCCCGAGCCGCCGCCGTTAGAGCCACTGCTCTCATCCTCACCGGCGCCGGCCGAGACGGTTTGCAGCACAACGCGCGAGTCCTCGCTAGCGCCGAAGCCAACCGCGGTCACCCGATAAAGCGTCTCCGCCATCTGGCTCACGGGCCGTCCGGTTCGGTCACCCGCTTGCAGTTTGCCCTCGAATTCGGCATCGAGCACCTCGATGAAGTAGCACGGGGCGGACGAGGCCAGATCGGATTCCTCGAAATTATCCAGGGTCACGGTTTGGGTCTCGTCGCCGCAGGCGATACTTCGTGGCTCAGGCGCGTTGTCCGGTTCATAGACCTCAGCGAGGCTGTCGATGCTTGCGGAGACATCCTCCTTCACCAACCGCCCCTCGGCGTCCCGCAGCGCCTCTTCGGCGAACTGAAACGCCACATTGCGGTCGCGCATGTTGCCCGACATACGTTCCTGGAGCAGGGAGGTCTTCATACTGGTGATCCCAATCAACGTCAGCGCGACCAGGAAAACCAGCGACAGAACCAGCGCGATACCATGCTGACGAGGGGGCATCCGCCCCGATGCGAGGAGGTTTACTGTGCTCATGGGATACGATTCCGAAAGGCCACGGTGGTGGTAAATGTCTGGCGCAGGCGCCGATCCGACGCGGTGTACTCCGTGCCGGGCGGAAACGACACGGTCTGCGCTTCATCCGTCACGTTCTCGGCGCGGCTGCGAACCAAAAAGCTCACTCGCACGGCGACGACGTCGGACCACTCATCATCTTCCACCGCGCCGACGGTCTCGTAGCGGTCGACGGCGTCCTTTTCACCGCCATCGTCAATGCCGTACTCCACGTGGAGATCCTCTACGCCCTCAACTAATTCAAAGGATTCACCGCTCCCGCCGCCGTCGCCTTGCCAGAGCCAAAGCGCGGGCTCGCCGTTATCGTTTTCCTTAACGAAATAGATAAACCGCCGCGCCTTCATGGCGCGCGCGCCCTCGATATTTGGCCAGGGCTCATCGAGCTTGCCCGGGTTCATATTCTCGTTACCGGTCGGGCAACTGCCGGTGCCGTTGGTATTCATATTGGCTGCGTTCTTGGACGAGCCCGAGATGAACATCTTGCCGAACCCACAATCGCGGTCCTCGAGAAAGACCGCGTCGCACTTCTCGAACTCCTCGCGGATGCCATCTTTCAGCTTGAGCGCTGGCGGATCACTATCCTCGAACTCAACGTCGGTAGGCTGCATCACGCTCAGCCTAAGTCCCTCGGTATCCGGTGCAGGGCTTACTTCTTTGATTCCGGGCTTATCCGGCGGTTGACCATTAGCGCCCACGGCGAAGCCCCTAATGCCCTCGCCGAACTGCTCCGAGAAACTCTGATTGGGCGAGCTGCGGTGGTCCGTTACGGTCATGGCGTCACCGGCGCATCCCTGGTAGCCAGTCATTCGAAGGTCCCGACTGACCCGCTGCGTCGCGTACCGCCCCGTCTCTTGAATACGAGAGAGCGCCTCCTGAAACCGATATGTCTCCTTACTGCCGACAAAGATCTGGACGATCCCAGCGGTCAGAATGAGACCGATCGCCATGGCCACCAGCAGCTCGATCATCGACATGCCGGCCGGATGCCGGCACCGCACCGTGGTCGGCAAAGGTCGATGGCGCATCATAATTGGGTCCTCAGGTTGAACACATTGTGCTCATCAGCAATGTCAGGCCCCGACTTGCCGGTATCCGCATTACTCTTCTCCGACTTGTCGCGATTATCCAGCCAACGGATGCGCACGCGGGCGTGGCCATCGCTTTGGACCGTCACACTCGCCTCGCCCTCGGGCAGTGTTGTCTCGACGGCATCCAACCAATCCTTGAGATCGTTACCGGCCACACCGCCAATGCCAGGGGTATTACCGAAGGCGATGTTGTAGCGTCCGCCCAGCGCGGCGTCGCGATTAGCACGCATCCGGTCCGCGATGTCGTAGGCCATATTGTTCGCGTTCGTCCTCAGATAGGAGCCGTAACTCGTCTTCAGGGATAGGTTCTGCATACCGGCCAGACCGAGCAGGCCCACGGCAGTGATGACTAAGGTCACCAGGACCTCAACCAGCGAGAACCCATCGGCGGGGCGACGAGAGATAGACGGTTGCATATTCATGGCCCCCATCCGTTCAACCACAGTTGACGTTATTGCGCGTCATGCTCGGACGCCCGGACTTATTTAACTCGATCAGCCGCGTTTCGGCACCGCTACATTCGTCAAACCAGAGCTCGAATTCGTGATCGCCGCTGCCTTCGATGCCGCCCAACGCGTTGAACTCAATCTCGGATAGGCTGGTGTCGTTCGCGTTGAGGTGCCCGGGCTGCGGCACGCTACCCCAGACGCGGATAACATCGCCGCCGACGCCTGGCTCGCGCACGATCCAGCCCTGACTCCAATCCGAGCTATTACAGCTGGACGCGTCGCTCGAGGCGCAGAGCTCGACGACGTCACCGCGCTTAACCGCCTCGCTACGAGCCAGGTGGATCGCGGTCACGAGGTTATTGGCCTGCGTCGTAACGCGCTGATTATTGAGGAAGGTACTGAACGCGGGCACGGCGATCGTGACGAGTACGACGGCGATGACCAGCACGATCATTAGCTCAATCAGGGTGAAGCCGGCTCGGTAGCGCCCCTGAATGCGGCCCCGCGAACCCGCACACAGCGCGGCGCTGTAGCTAGCTTCGGCACCCGATGCGCGTGCTAGAGCCGTGTGTCTCATTGAACCCCCCGTTGATGCCCTCGATCTGTGTGCTGCAGCGATCATGCCAACCAGCGGGCTGGCCAGACATGGCCCATCTAAATAATTAATAATCAGATACTTATGGATTCCTGCCAGGCCGAGGTTAATGGCACAAAGGCCAAACGAGCCCCCCTTATGTGACTAATTTCGTCATAAGGGTTCTGACTAAACACGTCATGGGATAAGTCACATAGGGGAAGCTACCAATGGTCGATGCGGTAGCGCCAATACCGGCCGGAACCCAAGGCAACCCGCCATTTCGGTTACCAACAGGACGCTTGCGTGTTGGCATTGGTTCGGGGCCGGCTTTTCGTTTACCTTAAGGCACAGCTCGACGGCGCGGGCGAGTCCGAGCCCGCGGCTCAGAAGGGAATGTGCAGGGAGCACCGGGACCCATGGAACGTCAAGGATTTACGCTCATTGAGCTCATCATCACGCTCGCCGTTGCCGTTATTCTGGTCACACTGGCCGGCCCCGCGATTGGCCACCTCATTCGGGATCAGCAAATCACATCAACCCAGCACGCCTTACTGGCCTCGCTACGCCATGCGCGCTTCGAGGCCATCAGGCGCCGGGCGCCGGTTATCGTCTGCAATGGCAGCCCGCAGGAGGGCTGCGATAGCGACAACGGCTGGGAACAGGGCTGGTACACGGCGGCGATCCCCGATGGCGCGAGCGGCTGCCGGGACAAGGACCAGAACGGGCAATGCGATAGCCATGCTGGTGAGATCGTCAGCGAGCACGAGGCCATTGCCGACAGCTTGAGCCTGGACGGCAATGGCATCCTGCTAACAAGCCGCGTGCGGTTTCAGGATGACGGCTTCGCGCAGGGCTATGCGGGCACCTTCTCCATCTGCCCGGGCGGGGATGCGGAGCTGAGTGGCAGCGGCATCGTCCTCAATATCTCGGGGCGCATGCGCAATGCCGAGCCCAGTGATCTCAACTGCTGATCGAGCCGGCATCCGCCGGGCACATAAGGAACCGTTCGCCCGAGTCTCTGGCGGCTGAGCGCGCGCGCTAGCAACGCGCAACGCCCGGCACCGCGCGCGCTTTAAATTGAAGCCTTCCGGCGCCGACTCCGCCCGCGCTAAGCCGCCCCTACGGCCGCGCCACGGCGGCGCGGGCCGCCATCAACCGCATGGCCAGCGACCAACTCGCCGACGACCCCAGTAGCGATCGGCTCTCGCGGATAATACGGCGCGCACTCGCGAGATCCTCTTGGGCCAGCGCGGCCATGAGCTGATTACCGAGGAGATACGCTTGCCAGTCCCGTGGCCCGCTGGCGAATCGGTCGCGCGAGCGCAGTTGCTCAGCAGCCACCCTGATCTCAGTCGGCCGCCGCGAACCAACGGCCTGATGGAAGGCAGCCCAGTCTTCAACATGATCCGAGTAGGCATCGAAGCACTCGCTCCGGCGAATAGCCTCCCACATCCGCGTTAGCCGCTCACCCCTTAGATACGGCGTCGTCCACTGCGCGAGGTCGAACATCAGCGATAGCGCGAGCTGATCGCTCATGGGCTGCTCCGCGCCACACGCCGTCAGACGCGCGCGAATCAGCTCCAATCTAGCGGTCATACCAGGACCCGCCGATAGATCAAAGGGCTGATCGGGCTCGATCATCGTGCGCGCAATCGCATCGGCACGAACGGCCTGGGCCGCTGGCGCGTAGTACTGACTCGCTGTCAGATCCGCGGCCGACCAGCCGCCAGATGGCAGCGTGTCCAGCACATCCTTGATGGGCGTCATCGAGGCGTTTAGCTCGGTTAGTGCCGTCGCGCTCTGGTCTAGAAACCGGCTCTTGGGTGCCTCAAGGCTCAAATACGGGAAATAATCCGAGTTCACCGGCGCCGGGGCAACCGTTGTAAGGTGGCTCAGCGTGCGCTGCGTACCGACCAGGCGCACGCCAAGATCAGCCACGGAGCCCGCTTCGCCCCGCTGGACGGCTTGCCGAATCGTGCTGTTCTTGAACAGCCAGCCATCGAGATCGGTGACGGAGCGCTTCCGCGAGGCGACGATCAGGATGTTGCTGTTGTCCGTGTTGTAGAACGCGTAATGCTCAAACTGCTCCGAGAGCGCGCCGACCACCGACGCCACCTGACGCATGTTGGTCTCGTAGAGCTGTAGCCACTGCACCAGGATGCCGTCCGGCGCCAAATGCCGATTGATGCGCTCGTAGAACTGCCGGGTGAATAGGCTCGCCACCCCGCTTACCCAGGGATTGGACGGTTCCGAGATGATGAGGTCGTATTGGCGCTGATGGCGTGAGAAAAAGGTCTTGGCATCGGCGATATGGATCCGGCTACGCGGGTCCTCGAAGACCCGGTCCACGAGGTGGCGGAAATAGCGCGCGGCCTCGACCATGGCCCGCTCGATCTCAATGGTATCTACCCGCTCGAAACGGTCATTGGCCAGCAGCGTATCCGTGGTAATGCCCGACCCAAGCCCGATATTGGCGACCTTTTCCGCATTGGGGTGCAGCGCCATCGGCACGGCCGCCGCCAGCGCCATGGTACTCATGTCGGCCCCGTAGGGCGGGCCGTGCATCTGGATACCGGCCTCCGGCTTACCATTGGTCGTCACCGAGCGCGTACCGTCGGCCGATCTCAGCACGTGGATGCTGGCCGTCTTGCCATCCTGGGCGTAGAGAACCTCGCTTTGTGCCGTATTACCAAGGCCACTGCGGTAAACAGCGGATGCCTTCTTCACGGGATCGACGGAAACGCCGATGGCAACCGCCGCAATGACCGCGGCGGCGGTACAGATCGTCCCCAGGCCCTCGTAGCGGCGGAGCTCTCTGCCCGCGAACCAGAGGAACCCCAGGCCGACGGAGACATCGCCCCAGGCCGCGATGGCAATCATGCCTTCCGTGCCCAAGCGCGGCATCAGGACGTGCACCGCCAGTAGAACACCGGCGATGGCTCCCAGGGTATTCGCCGCGTAGATGCGGCCGATGCTGCGCTCACCACCCCCGAACCGCACCAGGCTGTACGTGAACAGCGGCAGCGTCATACCGGCCATGAACGTCGTTGGGAGCATGACGGCCATGGCGATGGCATGACTGCTGATATTGAATAGGACGTAGCCCTCACCGGTGCGCCCCAGCGCCTCCATCAGGAAGTCCATGAGATGGAAGCTGTAGGCGTACATCGGGATCGTGGCGACCGCCAATAGCCCCATAATGACCTGGATGTGACCGGCCATGCGCAGACCGCTGCGTTGGCCGTCCAGGTGGCGCCGAACCCAGAGACCGCCGAGCGCGAGCCCGGTAATAAAGGCACTGAGCATGAGCTCAAACGCCTGGGTGGTCGCCCCGAGCACCATGGTCAGCATGCGGATCCAGGCGATCTCGTAGACGAACGAGGTCAGCCCCGTTGAAAACGCCCCGAGGATAAGAAGGCCCGCCACCGCGGTCGGTGCCTGGTCGCTGTCCGGGGAGACCGTCCGCTCAATCGCGACATCCGTATCCCCCCGCCGCCGCGCCAGCGGCCAAATGGCACCAGCGATCACGAGGTTCACCAGACCAGCGATAGTAACCGCCCCCGGTAGCCCAAACGTCGGCACCAGGACGAAGATGCTGACGATAGCGCCGATAGCCGCTCCGATGCTGTTGGTGAAATACAGCATCCCCAAAGTCCGCCCGGTCCGCTCCGGCGCGAGCCGGATGATCGCGGTGGACATTAACGGGAATGTGGCGCCCAGCAGTAACGACTGCGGCAGGATCAGTGCGGTAGCAGTCAGCCATTTAAGGGCCTCAACCAGCCCGGGGGTCGCGATGGCGGGAACGACCACGTTGTAGAGCTGTTCGGTCACGCCGGTATAGGCGGCATGGAACCCAATCCCAAGCGTCCCGATAACGGCCTCGACAACCACGTAGGTGAGGAGCGGGGCGTGATAGCGCTTGAGATAGCGGCTACATCCAAAAGCACCCGCAGCCATGCCACCCATGAAGATGGCCAGAACCAGCGTTTGGGCATAGGCGGAATGACCCAGTAACAGTCGCATGTAGTGCGACCAGATCGACTCGTAGACCAGGCCGCTGAAGCCCGATAGACCGAAAACGCCAAACAGGAAGCCGAGCACACGTTTTGATGTCGGGGCCTTCATGGCAGCAGCTCTCGCTACGACGCGACGTTGTCGATGTTGTTATGACGGCTGAGCCTTAGCCACTCGTTGGGGGGATAACTAGCCAGCGCGGTTGGGTGGAGCCTCCAATGGATATCGCCTTCCGCCGCCAGCTAGCCGCCTCGAGCAGAGCCCGGGGCGGCGTCACGGCCTCACTTGGCGGCGGGCGCCTTGGGCCGGCTCAGCTGGCCGGGCGCCGCTCGATCTCGCGCAGCAGATCGCGTGGGATCGAGAACACGACATCCTCGGTGTGACTTCCCTGCTCCGGTGTGGGGGAGCGAGCACCCAGTTCCTTGAGCCGATCCACCACCTCCGTTACCAGGGACTCGGGGGCGGAGGCACCCGCCGTTACGCCCACATCCGAGATCCCTTCCAGCCAGGCGACGTCCAGCTCCGCGGCCCCATCGATCTGATAGGCCGTGACCCCCATGCGCTCGGCGAGCTCGGTTAGACGCAGGGTATTGGAGCTATTCGTTGAGCCCACCACGATCATTAGCTCTACGGATTCGGCGAGCTCCTTAACCGCGTCCTGGCGGTTTTGGGTCGCGTAGCAGATGTCGTCCTTGCGAGGCCCCTGGATAGCGGGGAAACGCTCGCGCAGCGTATCGACGATGGCGCTGGTGTCATCCACCGACAGGGTAGTCTGGCAAACGAAGGCGAGGTCGTCGGGGTCGTCGACCTCAACGCTCCGAGCGCCGGCCGCATCCTCAACGAGCTGGATCTTGTTCGGGTCAACGCCCTCGCCAACGTACTGCCCGAGCGTGCCCTGCACCTCGGGGTGGCCATCGTGGCCGATCAGTATGACCTCGCGGCCCTGGCGGGCGTGCTTTTGCACCTCCATATGGACCTTGGTCACCAGCGGGCAGGTGGCGTCAAAGACATGCAGGCCACGCTCATCGGCCTCATCGCGAACCGATTGGGGCACGCCATGGGCACTAAAGATCACCGTCTGCCCGTCCGGCACCTCGTGGAGCTGCTCAACGAAGATCGCGCCCTTATCGCGCAGGTCATCCACCACGGTCTGGTTGTGGACTACCTCGTGGCGGACATAGATGGGCGTGCCGAACGATTCGAGGGCACGCTCGACGATGCCAATGGCGCGATCGACGCCTGCACAAAAACCGCGCGGATTGGCGAGATGGATCTGAGCGCTCATGCCGCTAGCCTCCTAGCTCTATTTATACAGAGTGTCGCACGCCGACCGATGACGTCCCAACCGGATCCAGCCGCCGTCATACTGACCACCGTCTAAGGCGAAACAGCGCTGCCCGACCAACACCACGGCCGCCTCAGCCCTCGACCTCGCGCCACATGCCGACAATCAACAACGCCACCCCGATAGTAATCGCGCTATCGGCGACATTGAATGCCGGGTAATGCCACGCCCCGTAGTGGATATCGACGAAGTCGATGACGTGGCCGTAGATCAGGCGGTCGATCAGGTTGCCGATGGCACCGCCGAGGATGGCGCTGAGTCCCGCCGCGTGCCAGCGCATGCCCGGGCCCAAGCGGCTCAGCCAGTAGCCGATGTAGCCGCTCACCGCGAGCGCCAGAAGCGCGAACAGCCAGCGCTGCCAGCCCCCCTGGTCCTGGAGCAGCCCGAAGGCCGCGCCCTCGTTATAGCTCAGCGTCAGATTCAGGATGGGCAGCAATGCCACGGGCCGATAGAGCCCGAGGGCGGTATCCGCCCAGAGCTTGGTCCCCTGATCGAGCATCATGATGAGCCCAGCGACCACCAGGCCCGAACCGAGCCGGCCAGGTATCGAGCCCGTCCGCCTCATGCCACCCGACGGCTTTCGCCACCGGCCTCGATGTTGGTCACGCAACGCGGGCACACATCGGGGTAGCGCTCGTCCGCGCCCACATCGGGCACGCGATGCCAGCACCGAGCACACTTGCCGTGGTCGCTAACGGTGATACCGACATAGTAGACCGAGCCGTCGGGAAGCTGGCCCTCGACCGCGTCGTCCGGCTGCTCACCAGCCGCATGGCAACGTACCGCCGAGGTGATCAGCACGAAGCGCAGCTCATCGGCAACATCGGCCCAGCGCCGGCGCACGACATCGGGCAGATAAAGCTCCACCTCCGCCTCCAGGCTAGCGCCCAAGACCTTGTCTTGGCGCAGCGTCTCCACGCGCTGATTGACGGTCTCCCGCAGGCTCAGCAGCTCGGCCCAAAGGCCGCGATCAACCCCCGTCTCACCGGAGGCTGGCAGCTGGTCATACCACTCCGCCGCGAACACCGAGCCCGAGCGATCCCCCGGGATATGCTCCCAGATCTCGTCCGCGGTGAAGCTCAGGATCGGCGCCAGCCAACGCACCATCGCCTCGGCGATGTGATAAAGCGCCGTCTGGCAGGAGCGCCGGGCGCGGCTATCGGCCGGGGTGGTGTACTGGCGGTCTTTGATGACGTCCAGGTAGAACCCGCCTAGATCCAGCAGGCAGAAATGGTGGATGCGCTCGTAGGCATCGTGGAAGTCGTAGCGGTCATAGGCCGCGATAACGGCCGACTGCACTTCCCCGGCGCGTTCCAGGATCCATTGGTCCAGCGCCAAGAGTTGACCTACGGTCAGGCTATCACGTGACGGCTCGAATCCGGTGAGATTGGCCAGCAGGAAGCGCTCGGTGTTGCGCATGCGCCGATAGGCCTCGGCGGTGCGCTTGAGGATCTCATCGGATAGGGCCATCTCGCCGCTGTAGTCCGTGGCCGCTACCCACAGCCGCAGGATATCGGCACCGAGCGTCGCCATAACGTCCTGCGGCGCCACGGTGTTGCCGCGCGATTTCGACATCTTCCGGCCCTGCTCATCCACGGTAAAACCGTGGGTCAGCGTGCCGCAGTAGGGCGGCTCCCCGTAGAGCATCATGCTGGTCAGCAGCGAGGACTGGAACCAGCCGCGATATTGATCCGAGCCCTCCAGATACAGGTCCGCGGGCCAGTTCTGATCCGCGCGATGGGCCAGGACCGTCGCGTGGGTCACACCCGAGTCGAACCAAACGTCCAGGATGTCATCCACCTTCCAGTAGTTGGCCGCGTCATCGCCGAGCAGCTCTGCCGGATCGAGATCGAACCAGGCGTCGATGCCCTCCGTTTCCATGCGCTGGGCTACCTGCTCGATCAACTGCTGGGTATTCGGGTGGGGCTCGCCGGTATGGTCGACGAACAAAGCGATGGGCACGCCCCAGTTGCGCTGGCGCGAGATACACCACTCGGGCCGGTTGCGCACCATCGAGGCCATACGCTCCTCGCCCCAGTGCGGGAACCAGTTGACCCGCGGCAGGGCGTCCAACGTGCGCTCGCGCACCTCGCCGGCATCCAGGTTCAAAAACCACTGCGGCGTGGCCCGGAACAGGATCGGTGTCTTGTGCCGCCAGCAGTGCGGGTAGCTGTGGTCATAGGGCTCGACGTTGAGCAGCGCCTCGCGCTCGCGCAATAACGCCACCAGGTGCTCGTTAGCGGCGAAGGCCTCCTGGCCGCCGACGAAGGGGGTGCCCTCGATGAATCGACCATCGCCGTCGACCGGGTTATCCACTGGCAAGCCATAGCGTTGCCCTACCTCGAAGTCGTCGGCGCCATGGCCGGGGGCGGTATGAACAGCGCCCGTACCGGCGTCAGTGCTCACGTGCTCCCCCAGGATCACGGGCACCTGCCGGTCCAGGAAGGGGTGCTGGAGCAACCAGCCCTCAAGCGCCGAGCCAGCGACTCGGGCGACCACCTGGCTGGCATCGTTGAATCCGTAGCGCTCAAGGGCCGTCTCCCGCAGCTCATCAACCACCACCAGGTACTCAGCGCCGTCATGGATGCTGACCAGCTCGTAGGTAAGCTCCGGATTAACAGCCACGGCCTGGTCTGCGGGCAGCGTCCAGGGGGTCGTCGTCCAGATGGGAATCGACACCGGGGTATCGGCCACGGCCACCCCAAAGGCACCGCTAGCGCCCGCGGGATCGAGTGCTCGGAAGCGGACATCGATGGCCGGCGAGCGGTGGTCGTCGTACTCCACCTCGGCCTCGGCCAACGCGGAGCGGCAATCGGTACACCAGTGCACCGGCTTGTGGCCGCGCCGGAGGTGGCCCTTGGCGACGATCTCGCCCAGCGCCCGCAGGATGCCGGCCTCGGTCTCCGGCGCCATGGTCAGGTAGGGGTTATCCCAATCCCCCAGGACACCGAGGCGCTCGAAGTCGCGGCGCTGGACCGCCACCTGGTCAGCGGCAAACTCGCGACAGGCCCGGCGAAAGGCCTTGGCATCGAGCTCGCTGCCGTGGGTCTGCTCGATCTTGTGCTCGATGGGCAGGCCGTGGCAGTCCCAGCCCGGCACGTAAGGCGCATCGTAGCCGTCCAAGGTGCGCGCCTTGACGATAATATCCTTGAGGATCTTGTTAACCGCATGCCCGAGATGGATCTCGCCGTTGGCGTAGGGCGGCCCGTCATGGAGGATGAACCGCTCGCGGCCGCGCCGCGCACCGCGGATTTGCTCGTAGATCCCGTCATCGCGCCAGGCCTGGGCGCGCTGCGGCTCGCGCTTGGCCAGGTTGGCCCGCATCGGGAAGTCCGTCTGCGGCAGATTGAGGGTGTGCTTGTAATCGCTCACGGCTGATCCCTGATGAGTGGTGTGCCTTAACGCAACGCTGAATCATTGGCGCGGGCCTCGGCGTGCCTATCGCGACGACGGGGCGCATGCGCCGTCGGCATTGCTCCGCCTAAGACTATCGCCCGCACAGCGCGCCGCACCTAGCCTGCGCTCGCGCTCAGCAGCAGGTCGGCGCTAGTTGTTCAACGTCTCGTTACCCCGTTGCCGGCGCCAATAGCGCCCTCGCCTGTTCGGCGTCGCGCCCGATCTGATCCCGCAACGCCTCGAGCGAGGCGAGGTTCGCCTCGTCTCGAATCCAATCCACGAAGCGCACTGTTAAAGGCGCCCCGTAGAGGTCCCCCTGGTAGTCGAACAAATGGACTTCCAACAGGGTCCGTTCGCCGCCCACCGTCGGGCGTATCCCGAGGCTAGCGACGCCCGCGTGACCCTCCAGCCCGGGGCCATCCACCCGTACCGCATAGACGCCGGACAGCGGCGGCCGCGTGCGGTCGAAATTGATGTTAACGGTCGGCCATCCCAATTCTCGGCCCACGCGATCGCCATGGGCCACCCGACCGCGAATACTAAACGTCCGCCCCAGCAACCGCGCGGCTTCGTCCAGATCCCGATCCGCCAGCGCCTGCCGGACTCGGGTGCTCGATATGCGCTCGCCGCCCTCCATGACAGTCGGCATACGTGCTACCTCGAAACCCTCACGCTCCCCGGCCTCGGCTAGGAACCGGAAATCGCCGGCTCGCTCTTTGCCGAAGCGGAAGTCGTCACCCACCATCAGGAACGACACCCCGAGCCGACCCAGTAGCAACTCATCCACAAAGGCCTGTGGCGCCATCCCCGCCAGACGCCAACCGAACGGCAGGCACAGCACCCGCTCAACCCCCAGGGCCTCCAGCGCAGCGAGCTTATCGCGCAACCGAGTCAGCCTTGCCGGCGCCTCAGCGGGCGCAAAGAACTCCCGCGGATGCGGCTCAAAGGTCACCACCGTCGCCGGCTGGGCACGCTTGCCAGCGGCCTCGCGTAGCGACTCGATGACCGCGGCATGGCCGCGATGCACACCGTCGAAGTTACCGATCGTGGCCACGCAGCCGCGATGGCTCGGGCGCAGATTGTGGCCAGCGCGGATCAGCTCCATGGCATCCCGATGAGCGCGAAAAACCGCCATGATACGTCAAACGCCGCCGCCTGAGCCACGACCCTGGCTACGTGGGAGCGGCGGGCGCGCGCAGCTCGCGCGGGCGCAAACCGCCGAGCCAGAGCACCACCCCATAGACGAGCGCGCCAGCCAGAACGCTCGCGGTGAGCATGAGCGCCCGCAACGCGACGCCCGCCGCCAGCCAGACGTCAACGCGCAAGGCGGGCATGTAGAGCACGACGGCCATGGCCAAGGTCGCCACCAGCGCCCGATTCACCAGCCGCGGCCAGCCCGGTTCGGGCGTGTAGTGGCCGTGACGTCGCAAGCCGCGGTAGAGGAGCGCGGCGTTAATACAGGCGGCCAAGGCAGTGGCTCCGGCCAGCCCGATGTGCCCCGTGCCAGTCCCCACCAACCAGGCGACCAGGGCCGTGCTAAGGACCATGTTGGCGACCATGGCGATGGCGGCACAGCGAACCGGGCTCCGGGTGTCCTGGCGAGCGAAGAAGCCGGGCGTGAGGATACGCACCAGGACAAAGCCGGCCAGCCCCAGCGCGTAGCTCATCAGGGACAGACTCGCCGCCAGCACGTCCGTGCCGGTGAACGCCCCATACTGGAAAAGCGTGGCCATCATGGGCACCGACAACGTCATCAGCCCCACGGTGGCGGGCATAACGATGAGCAGGGTCAATCGCAGCGACCAGTCCAGAGTCCGTGCGAAAGCCGCCGGATCACCACGGCCATGCTCACCCGATAGGCGCGGCAGGATCACCGTGCCTAGCGCCACGCCGAAAAGACCCAACGGGAACTCCACGAGTCGATCGGACCAGTAGAGCCAGCTGATACTCCCGCTGACGAGGAACGAGGCCAGGATGGTGTCCACCAGCAGATTGATCTGCTGGACGGAGACGCTGAACAGCGTCGGCCCCATGAGCCGCAGAATCCGGCCGACCCCTGGATGGCGTGGATCGGGTCGCGGCGCGACCAACACCCCATGATGGGCCAAAAACGGCAGCTGGGCGGCCAATTGGAGAGCGCCGGCGACAACCACAGCCATCGCCAGCGCCAGGATCGGCGGATCAAGATGGGGCGCGATCCAGAGGGCCGCCGCGATAAGGCTGAGATTCAACAACACGGGCGCGAAGGCCGGCGGCCCGAAGCTACCCCAGGTATTGAGCACCGCGCCGGCGCAGGCCGTCAGCGAGATCAGCAGCAGATACGGGAAAGTCCAGCGCAGCAGATCCACCGCCAGGGCGAACTGCTCGGGCTTGGCAGCCGGCCAGCCAGGGGCGAAGACATGGGCCACGTATTCCGCACCCGCCACGCCCAAAGCGGTTAACGCCACCAGCACCAGGGCGAGCGTGCCGGTGACGTGCGCAATCAGCCGGCGGACCTCCGCTGGCGACGACGTCTCGCGCCACTGAGAGAGCACGGGCACGAATGCCTGGGCAAAGGCACCCTCAGCGAACAGGCGCCGCATGAAGTTGGGCACCTTAAAGGCAACCAGGAAGGCATCTGTGGTACCAGACGCCCCAAACACCACGCCGATAACGATATCGCGCACGAGACCGAGCACGCGCGAGGCCAGCGTCCATGACTGGAAGGTCAGCAGGTGCCCGAGCAGACCGGCGCGCTTCACCGCATTCCCCTGGTTACCGAACGCTGGCACTCTAGCCGAGAGCGCCCCCGACGCCAAACGGCGAGCGGGCGGCGGTATTGACACAGAAACCCTGCTCGCTCATATTGTCGCGCTCGTCCGAGACAGGCATCAGGCAGGAGTAGACCGTGGCAAATATCGCCTCCGCGAGAAAGCGCGCGCGCCAAGACGAAGAGCGGCGCGTGCACAATCGCTCCCAGCGCACCCGTATGCGCACCCAGATCAAGCGGGTCGTCGGCGCCCTTCGCTCAGGTGACAAGGCCCGCGCCGAGTCGGCCTACAAGGAGGCCGTGCCGATCCTGGATAAAATGGCCGACAAAGGCATCATCCACAAGAACAAGGCCGCGCGGCACAAGGCTCGCCTGAACCGCCGCATCCGGGCGCTGGGCTAACAGCGCCCCGGCGAGCGCTTGCCGGCGCTAGCCCGCTTCCGTTAGAACGAGGTTGTCGCGGTGGATGAGTTCCGGCTCATCCACATAGCCGAGGATCGTCTCGATTCGGTGAGACGACTGGCCTCGGATAAGGGCTGTCTCACTGGCGCCATAGTTGGCTAGTCCGCGCGCAATCTCGCGCCCGGCATGATCTAGACAGGCCACCATCTCGCCGCGCGCAAAGGCGCCATCGACCGCTGTCACACCGACCGGCAGAAGGCTCCGCCCGTCTCGCCGCAGCACCGCCACGGCCCCGTCATCGAGCCATACCCGCCCGCGCACCTGGAGATGGCCCGCCAACCACTGTTTGCGCGCCGCCAAGCGCTCGCGCGATGGCCATAGCAGCGTGCCCACGCCCTCGCCCGCGCGGACACGCTCCATGATTTGCGCCTCCCTACCGGGGGCAATCAGGGTGATTGCCCCCGACTGTGCCGCCCGCTTAGCCGCCAGAACCTTGGCGCGCATACCACCACTGCCCAGCACCCCAGGCGCATCGGAGCACATCGGCTCCAACCGCGCGTCGTCGGCGGCGGCCTCGCCGATAAGCTGGGCGTCGGCATGCCGACGCGGATCGGCATCGAACAGACCCTGTTGATCCGTGAGGATGAGCAGCAGGTCCGCCTCGGCTAGATTCGTCACCAGCGCCGCCAGGGTATCGTTGTCCCCGAAGCGGATCTCGTCCGTCGAGACCGTATCGTTCTCGTTCACGATGGGCACCACGCCCATATCCAGCAGGGCGCGCAGCGTGCTCCGGGCGTTGAGATAGCGGCGGCGGTCGCTGAGATCCTCGTGGGTGAGCAGGATCTGAGCGGTACGCAGCCCATACCGCTGAAACTCGCGCTCATAGGCCTCCACGAGCCCCATCTGGCCAACGGCCGCCGCCGCCTGCATCTGGTATAAGGCATGCGGGCGCTGGCGCCAGCCCAGCCGCTGGATGCCCTCCGCGACCGAGCCCGAGGAGACCATCACGGGCCGCACACCTTGGGCCTGGAGACTAGCGATCTGCCCCACCCAGTCCGCGATCCGCTCGCGGTCCAGGCCGCGCCCGTCGCTGGTCACCAGGGCACTGCCCACCTTGATAACCCAATTTCGAGTCGCCCCGAGCCGGGTGCGCCAATCAGCCATCGTCTACCTCCGGGGCCGCCTCCAACGCCGCCATGATCCGCCGGCATAGTGCCTCGGTCCCCTGACCCGACTCCGCTGAGACGGCGTGCACCTCGCCCTGCCAGGCGAGCTCATGGACCAGCTCGGCGATCAGCGTATCCTGCTCGTCGGCGGGGAGCAGATCGATCTTATTGATCACCAACCAACGCGGCCGCTCGGCGAGCTCCGGATCATAGCTCCCGAGCTCCGCAGCAAGGCTACGTACATCGGCCGCCAGATCGACCTCATCATAGACCCGGCTGACGTCCACGACGTGCAGCAACAACCCCGTGCGTGCCAAATGCTTGAGAAAGCGACTGCCTAGCCCCGCGCCATCCGCGGCGCCCTCGATCAGCCCCGGGATGTCGGCCATGACAAAGCTCTGCGCCGGGCCAACACGCACGACACCCAGGCTGGGATGAATCGTCGTAAACGGGTAATCCGCTACCCGGGGACGCGCCGCCGAGACGGCCCGAATCAGCGAGGACTTGCCCGCGTTCGGCAACCCCAGCAGGCCGACGTCCGCGAGCACCCGCAATTCCAGACTCAGGCGCCGCCGCTCACCGTCGGTGCCCGACGTCGCCTGGCGTGGGGCGCGATTGGTGGCGCTCTTGAAGTGGATATTGCCGCGACCGCCCTCACCGGCGGCCGCGACACGGAGCGTCGCTTCGCCCACGGTCAGATCGCCCAGATACTCGCCCGTATCCGCCTCGTAGACGACCGTTCCCACCGGCACTGGCACGCGTATATCCTCGCCACTGCGCCCGCTCATCTGGCGCCCGCGCCCGTCTCCACCGCGCTCGCCACTAAAGACACGCTGGTGATCGAAATCCGATAGCGTATTCAGCCCCTCATCGGCCACCAGAACAACGCTGCCACCCCGACCACCGTCGCCGCCATCGGGACCGCCCCGCGGCACGAACTTCTCGCGCCGAAAGCTAACGCACCCGTCGCCGCCGTCGCCGGCGCGAACCTCGATGCGGGCCTCATCGACGAACTTCATGGCGTGCTCCGTTCCCCGCTCGGATGGGGCATTGCTGATGGGGCCGAGACGAAAAAGCCCCGTACGGAGACGGGGCTTTTTCAGAACGGCGCGGCGACGTCGCCGGGCGTCTACTGCGCGTCACGAACACTCACCGTGCGGCGCTGCCGCGGCCCCTTGCGCTCGAAGACCACGCTACCCGGCGTTTTAGCGAAGAGCGTGTGGTCGTGCCCGATGCCGACGTTCCGGCCGGGATGGAAGTGGGTGCCGCGCTGGCGAACCAGGATATTGCCCGCCTCAACGGCCTCACCGCCGAAGCGCTTAACGCCTAACCGCTTAGATTGCGAGTCGCGACCGTTTTTGGTGCTGCCGCCTGCCTTCTTATGTGCCATTGCCTACTACCTCCGCGAACGCGTTACGCGTTGATCCCGGTAATCCGAACCTCGGTGAAGTGCTGCCGATGGCCGTGTTTACGCTGATAGCCCTTGCGGCGCTTGAACTTTACCACGTCGATCTTGCGGTTACGGCCCTGGGAGACGACCTCGGCATCAACCCGACCGCCCTCAACCGTTGGTGCGCCGACCTTGGCCTGCTCGCCACCGATCATGAGCACCCGGTCGAACGCCACCGACGACCCCGGCTCAGCATCCAACTTCTCGACACGCAGAACATCGCCCTCGGCGACCCGATACTGCTTGCCCCCTGTCTCAATCACGGCGTACATGGCTCAAACTCCCGCTTTTCTTGATCATAGCTGCCTGGCCGGCAAGACGCGCAATAGTAGCTCTCGTGGGCCCGTCGGTCAACGAGGGCTAGTGCCAGCCTTGTTGAACAGTCGGCTGACGCCGGGAGCAAAAGAGCAGCGTCAGCCACGCCGCGGTATGCCGCGTCGCTGCTAAACGCCGGACCCATCAAAACGAAAACGCCATAAGCCGCCAAGTGGCGAGTTTAACTCTCACCGAAAACTATTGCCTCTCCAACCAGTTGACGAGATCAACGTTATCTGTGAACTTGACCTGGAAGGGGTGTTGTCAGCCCTCTATGGAACGGCGCCCCTGCGATAGAGGTAGCCGACAGCAGCTAGCCTTTGCCTGTGGAAGTCTCACGGGACGCCGTAAGCAGCGTAAGCCTTAGGGAGATCGATCCAACGGATTTGGTAAGCCTACCCATTAAGTTACCCCTTAGCTGCCCGCTGTGACCGTCTATCGGCGGTTTCATGGTTGACCAACCCGGCCTTGCGCCGCGGCTGCTAACAAGGCGGAGGGCTTCTATACACTTATGGGTAGACCAACCACAGGACAAGCTAGCTGCTCGTGGGCACGATGACGTAACAAAGCTAATAAGGAGATTGCGAAATGACAGCTCGACGTTGTTTCCGACTAATAACCGGCCTACTACTCGCCGGGACGTGCGCCCACACAACGACAGCGGGCGCGACGGTTCTTACCTTTAACGAGGACGCACCTAATAACCCCATCTCGGATGGTTCCGATATACCGCAGGCCTATGGTGATAACGTCACAGCGGCATCGGATAGCGGTTTTACCTACGATGAACAGGGCGAAGGATTTACCCCCGACGTCCAAACCAGCTATGGCCAAGACACCAAGATGTGGCAGGGCAGCTACGGCGATCTCAGCAATGTCGTTTATGACCAAGAGAGTAACGGCATTTTCGAGATGAGCCTCAATGCTAACGCCGGCTCCGCTGTCCAGTTACACGGCTTTGATTTGGCGGGCTGGCCGACGACGGACTACACGATCAACTCGCTATCCGTCTTAGAAAGCGGTGGCTCGCCGCTGTTCTCGGCCAATTCCGTCGATGTCGAGGGATCGAACGGGCATAGCGATTTCGATTTCAGTCAACCACTAACCGCCCAGAGCCTGTCCATCCGGTTTGATGCCAGCAACCTTGGCAATCAGAACGATAATATAGGCATTGATAATGTCCGCTTCGGTCAGACGAACGCGGACACGTCCGTGCCTGCACCCGCTGCCCTAGGCATGCTGGGTGTAGGCCTAATCGGCGTGAGCGTTGCACGGCGTCGTCGCGCCACTGCCTGACGTAACTACGGCGTCCGTGAGGAGACGGTCATCGACTGTCTCCCTTGGCGATTGATTGACGTTAGCGTCGTCACCTCGGCTTAGCAGTCCGGTTACCATCCAACCGAATACGACGCTCTCCCAGAACCGAGACACGACACACTACTAACAGGCTCTTGGGTCGGGCTTGCCGGCGCACAAACTTCCGGAAAGACCGTATCCTCGCGACGACCCACCAAATTACCTGTTGCGCTGTCGCAACCGCACGCGACATTGCCTCGAAACGATGCGCGCCCCCTACCTCGGCTTGTAAGTCGCTTCGGCCGACCTACCGCGCTTTGACGTGTCAACGCGATCATCCGGTGCGCTGCATCTAGCTCTGGAACAGGCTTGACACCCCCGGGCCGCCTGCCTACCTTCGACGAGCCGCAATCATGCGGCGTAGGCTTGCCGTCTTATAAGGACCAACGGTCGCATGGACCTCGGTGATATCCGCGCTCTGGTGCAGGATGATCTAAGGCACATGGACAGCCTGATCACGGATCGGCTGAACTCCGATGTTGCTCTGATCAATCGCATCGGCCATCACATTATTCACAGCGGTGGCAAGCGCCTACGACCGCTGGTTGTCCTACTCATGGCGCGCGCGTGCGAGGGCGGCGGCCGCGATGCCCAACTCCTCGCCGCTATCGTAGAGCTCGTCCACACCGCCACGCTGCTGCACGACGACGTGGTCGACGAATCCCTCATGCGCCGCGGCCAGGAAACCGCCAATGAGATCTGGGGCAACGAGGCCAGCGTCCTGGTCGGCGATTTCCTCTACACGCGGTCTTTCCAGATGATGGTGGAGCTCGACCGCATGAGCGTCATGCGGGTATTCGCTGAGACCACCAACACCATCGCGTCGGGGGAAGTCCTGCAGCTACTCTACACCCACGACGCCACCGTCAGCGAGGCAAGCTACCAGGACGTCATCTACCGCAAGACGGCGGCTCTATTCGAGGGCGGCTGCCGCCTCGCCGCCGAGGGCGCTGGTCAGGGCGAGACGGTCTGTGACGCCGCCGCTGATTACGGTCGCCATCTCGGCACCGCCTTCCAGCTCGCCGATGACGCCCTCGATTACGACGGCGACGCCGAGGCCATCGGCAAAAACGTTGGCGACGACCTCGCCGAGGGCAAACCGACCCTGCCGCTCATTCGTGCCTACGCCATGGCTACAACCGAACAACGCGCCGTCCTGGAACAGGCGATGACCGACGGTGCCGACGCCGACATCCAGAGGACAGCCGAGGTCATTGCCAATACCGACGCTATTGCCTATACTCGCGCACTCGCTAACCGGGAAGCCGATGCCGCAAGCGCGGCACTCGACGTCCTGGCTTCCAGCGAGAATCGTGGTGCGCTGGCATGGCTGGCCTCGTTCGCGGTATCGCGGACACATTAGCGACACAATCGGGGTGTAGCTCAGTTTGGTAGAGCGCTGCCTTCGGGAGGCAGAGGCCGCAGGTTCAAATCCTGCCGCCCCGACCAGTTTCCCCCCGGAATAACTCGCCTACTTAGGCTAAGCTGCGGTGCTATCGGAGCCTAATGAGGAAGTAAGGCACTGTGGCTCCCGTTGCGACTGACTGGGTTCGATAGCTCCATCCAACGGTGGACCGTGAATGCTCCAGCAAATACGGTGCCACCACTACTCGCCGCGTAGCGCGATTGATCGATCAAGAGCTCAACGCCACGTTGGTAGTCGGGCCACGACTTACCAACCTCGCCGGCCCCTATAGCGGCCCCCAACCCGCTGCCCCTAGGGATCCGGTCGAATCGTCCAGTCCCGAAGGCTCTCACTCGAAATCCTCGTGCGGTCGCGCCTAGCCAGTAGGGCCTTTTGCCGCGGCCGGCCAACCACCACGCGCTACTACCCATCACGGGCTCCGACCCTGGTCGTCTTACCGTCATGGCGACACATCATTGCGATACCCGTGGCCCTAGCGAGGACTGCAGTCCGCTCAGCCCAGTAACGCCTTATGCCATCTGTCGCAACGTGGCGACAGGTCACGAGCCCCGGCTGTGCCCGCCTTCAGGCAAAGCCCATCAATTCGGGTAGCGCATCGCCTAAAACCTACCTCATGCTAGGCCCCTAAGCGTCGCGGCTACCTGCGGAGGCATTTTGGCCATGAGGCGTTCCATCATGCGGCTACTCACCCTGGAGGGCGTCATACTGGCCAGCCTGGTGGCGCTGTCACCGGCGGCGCTGCCGGATGCCGGGGCAGGCACCCAACGGGGACCAGCAGACGATGCCGAAACTGCCACCAGCGGCCAGGCGCCGGAGGATTACTCCGCCAGCGTACGCTGGTTCTTCCTGAGCCTCACTAAAGACATCCCCTCCCATCGACTAGCCGATTACTTGGCGACCAGCGTCGCCGACGAGGTCGATGCCGAGGTCGCTACGGAAGGCGATCATATCAGCCGCGATTTCCCGGCCGGGGCTTGGCTGGCCACAGCCACGGGGGCCGACCGTTTACACAGTCGGATACGCCAATACGCGAACCGTATCGGTACGCTGCCATCGCCCCCGGACTCGGGTTCGGGCAGTTTCCCTGTATCGGTTAGTGCGCGCATCCTCGAGCTCGTGAACCGCGGCGATGGTGTGCGATGCCGCCTCCAACTACGCTTGCGCGCTGATGACTCTGACACGGGCCGACTGGAGACGGAATTCACCAGTCTAGGCGGCGCAGCCGGTATGCATGTGTTCGCCGCTGCCATCCCGGACACCATCATCGCGCGGACGTCTCAGGACGGCACGGCCAGCTCGAACTACCTCGTGTTGACGGTTAATGTCCGTGGCAAAGGTGGCTCCCAAGAACCCAAGGTCAGCCAAAACGATCTGCCCTAATGTCATAGGGAACCAGCCGACACACCACCTGCTGCGCACATCGCCACTAGTCAGGCACCTCAGCGCAACACGCTACGCAACCTGTGCCGCGGTCAAGCCGGTCAGGGATCCCAATGGTCCGCCGACGCCGTCAACGAGACCGGTCTCGAGATCCGCCGACTCTAGGCGGGCGCTGGACCACCCAGTCCCTCCTGCCCGAGCGATGTGCTGGTCGGTACGAACGGCCCGAACGTGTTAGTCAACAAGCTCATGTCGAGCGCCGACGCCAAGCCGCGAGAGATGGACTGGCCAATACGCACCAACACGGGAACCGGATCGCTAATGGACGGCAACCCCCGCTAATACTGACGATCGACGGTCGCAAGCCCCGCCCGGCCCGGCTAGCGGCCACTGTCTATACTTAAGGCTGCGCCGGACGCTGTTAGGCGCTTGCGCGGCCTACGACTTCAGGGGCGTCACTCGCGCACCGGCCGAAGCGGGGTCGTGCGCGTTGCGTCCGACCAGCAGGCCGATTAGCACAACGCCGGCGGACGCGGCCAACGCGCCCAGGAAGGGCCCGAGCGTGGGCGCGCCATTGGGGAAGGTCAGCGCGAGCAGCTCACCGTGCTGCACGAGGGCGCCCCCAACGGCGCCGACGAGCCCGGCGACGGCGGCGGCCAGCGCGTAGGCGCCACTCAGGCGCGGCCCCAGGCCGGCAAGCGCGGGGACGATGGCCGTCGCGCACAGCAGATCAGCGACGAGCAGTATGCGCAGGACCGAATAGCCCCGCAGCGCCACCGCGACGGCCGGCACCATCAGCGCCAGCGTGAGCCAGCGCGCGGCCGTGAGCGACAGACGCGGGCGCTCGGAGCCGACCAGCGCGGCAAGCCCGTTCTCCAACGTATCCACCGAGGAGGCGACCAGCGTTATCGCCAGCACCAGGACGACGGCGCCGAGCCAGCCCGGGCCCGCGCCGAAGAGTGCGAACAGCGGCGCCGGCGGCTCACCGAGCGACAGGCCGCTGCTGGCCGCCGCCAGACCCAGAACGCCCGTCAGCGCGATCACTCCCACCGAGGCCAGTGCGCCGACCAGGCCGCCGCGTACCAGGTCCTGGTCGGAGGCCGCCGACCACACGCGCTGCCAGTAGCCCTGGTGGAACAGATTGGCCGCGGTCACTGCGATCACCAGGGTCAACCCGGCCTGCCAGCCGCCGCCGATAGCGATCCCCGAGGCACCGCCCGCGGGCAGCGCGGAGGCGCCGGCAAAGGCGGCGGCGATCAGCAACACGACCAGCAGTACCGCCTGCCAGCGGTCGGTGTGCAGGCTCGCGCGCAGGCCGCCGCTAGCGGTGTAGGCCAGCGTAGCCGCGGCAACCAGCGCGACAGCGACCCAGCCCGGAACGGGACTGAGCAAGGCGGTAACCGAGCCCGCTGCGGTAAGCTCAGCGGTCACGAACGTCAGCATGTAGAGCACCGACAGGACGACCACGTAGCCATGGAATAGGCGGCCGAAGCGCTCGCGCAGGAACGTCGTCAGGCTATGGCCCCTCGGCGCCAGGCGCCGCAGGCGCGGGCCCGCCAGTGCGTAGAGTAGAAACGGCGCACCGGCACCGAGGGCGTAGCCGGCGATGCCGAGTGGGCCCACGAATGCCCCCACCTCGGGCGGTGCGAACAGGATCCAGGCGCCGGCGCCGGACGCGAGGAACGACAGCGCCAGCGGGGTCGAGCGTTGCGAGCCGCGGGCGGTTACATAGTCGTCGAGCGAGGCGCCGGTCTGGCGCGCGCGCAGGCCGATCCAGGTGAAGGCGGCGAGCACGGCACACAGCAGCACGACGGCCACCGCGGTCGATACAGCAGGCATGGTAGAGCTCCCTACGCAGGTGTTAACCCGGTCAGGTTTTAGGGGTCAGTGCCCTTCGGCACAGTCTCAGCCCGGTTTTTGCGGGCTCCCCCGGCACAAAGGCTAAGGGTGAGGCAGCTGCCAGATGATCGCAACCCGGCCAGCGAATGGCAGCGGCCGTGCACCTCGGCCATGGCCGCCGGCCGGAGGCTGGTCTACAGTGTAATCAGAGCACAGGTCCATCCTGGCTGTCCGAGCAGAGGCCATGGCCAGCCACGTTCTGCATCGGGCGTAAGCTCTGCCTTACTGATGCACAGCGCCTGCCTACCCGAGGCTGAGGGTCCCCCAAGCATGCCTAATCGTTTCACCGTTGATTGGAGTGCCCGATGAGTCGTTTTACCCCCTCATTCATATTCGATCTGGATGGCACGCTGATCGATAGCGTCTACCAGCACGTCCTCGCCTGGCATGACGCGCTGCGAACCGTGGGCATCGATCTCGCTGTTTGGCGCATCCACCGCCGTATCGGCATGAGCGGCGGCCTTTTTACGAATATGCTCTTGCGCGAGACCGGCGCGGAGCTCAGCGACGCGACCGTCGAAGAGCTGCCGAGGCTCCACGCCGAGGCCTATCTCAAGCGCTCGGAGAGCGTGCGTCCGCTGCCCGGCGCCGAGGACCTGCTGACGCATCTCACCGAGCAGGGGATACCCTGGGCCATTGCCACCAGTGGCCGCATAAAGACCGCCCAGCATGCCATCGAGATGCTAGGTATCAATCCGGATAACCAGATTGTTATCACCCGCGATGTCGTGACCCACGCCAAGCCCGACCCGGATCTTTTCCTGGCGGCAGCGGACCGGCTCGAGATCGATCCGAGCCATGCCATCGTCGTCGGCGACAGCATCTGGGACATCCTCGCCGGCCGCCGCGCTGGATCCTTGTCGGTGGGACTACTCTCGGGCGGGTACGGGCAGGATGAGCTTGAGCGAGCCGGTGCGTATCGGGTCTACCAAGACCCCGAGGATCTTCTGCGCCATGTTGACGAGGTCGGCGGGCGCTGACCCAACGCAATCGCCCTCCTGTAGCTGAGGCGTTACATGCCGGTTCAATCCCGCCGGGAGAGAACCGATCGGCGCCCTTCCGCCCTCGACACCCTCGGTTTCGCTGTCCAACCCCGGTTGTAGCGTGCGCTGCATGACTCGCCTCCGCCAGGCCAGCCTGGGCGTGTCGCTAGCCATCCACGGCCAGAACGCGAGTCGTGTTGGCGAGCTTGCGGGGTAAAGCGACCCTCATAACCTCGGGACTTGCTGATTCGGCCTATCGCTTAGCCGGCATGGAGCGGGGCAACCATTTGCCAGTTCGCCTTGGGCGAGGGGCGGTCATCCCCGGTGATTGGATCGGGCTCGGTTGTGATCAGTTGTTAGGTCACTGCGCGTATGACCAACCTAAGGGCCGCAGGGCTTCGATCGGCGGCAAGGCAGCGCACGCCACCGTCGGCGTTCCGCCTGAATACGCCACCTCTACCTGTGTCTTAACAACAACACCTGACCTATCTCGGATCAGGCGCCACGCCACCGGACCGGGCGCGGCGCGGCGAGATCGCTTGACGTCGCCCCGTTTAAGGCGTGCAATCAATTGTAGGAACGCGCAGCGAGTGCGCGTATGTAACAGCTGGTGGGCACGGCTTAGAGGTCTTGGGTGCCGGAGCGGCATCCCAGGTGGCGTATAGTCGAGGGCGTCAACCAACCAAGGCACTCGGTCAGGCGCTCACAGCCAGCGCCGTTCGACCGTGGTCGAACCCATACAGATAACAGCAGGGGGAGGTTGCCATGAGCGCTCATTCACAGACCGTCGACGGCAGCAAGCTGGCAAGCCTGGCCGGCTTGAGCACCATCGTTGCCGATACCGGCGAGATCGAACAGATCAAGCGGTTCCGCCCGCAAGACTGCACCACCAACCCCTCGCTACTGCTCAAGGCCGCCCAGCTCGAGACCTACCAGGGGCTCGTCAACGAGGCCATTGAATGGGGACGCGGTCGCACGAACACGCGCGAGGGCGATATCGAGGCGATCATGGATCGCCTGGCCGTCGGCTTCGGTCGTGAGCTCCTTGAGATCGTCCCGGGCTGCGTGTCGACCGAGGTAGACGCGGACCGCTCGTTCGATGCCGAGGCGTCCATCGAGAAGGCGCATCGATTCATCCAGATGTACGAGGATATCGGGGTGCCCAAGGATCGCGTGCTGATCAAGCTCGCCGCCACCTGGGAGGGGGTCGAGGCGGCTCGCGTACTCCAACGCGAGGGCATCAACTGCAACATGACGCTTATCTTCTCGCGTATCCAGGCCGTCGCCTGTGCGCAAGCGGGGGCGTTCCTGGTGTCACCCTTCGTGGGTCGCATCACCGATTGGTACAAGGCGCGCGAGGGGCGTGACTTCGAGCCCAGCGAGGATCCTGGCGTTCAGTCCGTGCGCTCCATCTACGACTACTTCAAGGCCCACGGCCTGAGCACCATCGTAATGGCCGCCTCGTTCCGTACGACCGCACAGATTCTCGAGCTCGCAGGCTGCGACCGGCTGACTATCGCGCCCAAGCTGCTCGAGGAACTACAGGGTGAGCAGGGCGAGGTAGCCCCCGGGCTCGACGCGGCCAGTAGTCGCGCCAAGGACATCCCCGCCCTGGACATCGACGAGCCGAGCTTCCGCTGGGAGCTCAACGGCGACCCCATGGCAACGGAAAAGCTCGCGGCGGGGATCCGCGGCTTCCATCAGGACGCGATGAAGCTGCGCGATTACATCGCCACACTCCGGTAGGGCCGCTAAGGACTCGCGGGCAATGAGCCGCTATGGGCAAGCGCGCCGTGCCTTTGTGGGGACGAGGAGCAGCACGTGAACGCCAAGGCCGGGGGCAACAACGCGAGTCTTGAGCTGGTCACCGAGATCGCCGTCCTCTATTACGTTGAGGGACTGAAGCAGGAAGCGATCTCGGATCGGCTCCATCTATCACGCGCCAAGGTCGGGCGCTTAATCAAGCGAGCCCACGACGAGGGGATCGTCGAGGTGCGCGTACGCCATCACCCCGTCCTGAGCGCGCCGCTCGAGCACGAGCTGCTGCAACGCTTCGGGCTGGACCGGGCCCTGATCGCGATCGATTACAACGACAGCGAGCTCCAGCGCAGTGCGGTAGCTGACCTGGTGGCCAAGCACATGGATCGATCCCTGCAAGACGGCAGCATTGCGGCGATCGCCATGGGCCGTAACGTGAGCGCCATCGCCGATAACGCCTTTGCCCCGGCCCAGCGGGACTGCACCTTCGTATCCGGCATCGGCGGTTCCCAACGCGCCGGTGAGGAGATGAACCCTGACCACATCGCACGCCGGCTGGCTGCCTGCTTCGGCGGCGAGAGCGAGACACTCTATGCCCCTGCCCTAGTGGCGGATCCCTGGGTACGGCAAGCCATCCTGCAGAACGACACGGTCAAGCAGACGCTGGACCGTGCCCGCCGGGCGGACATGGCCATGATCGGCGTCGGCGATCTCAGCGAAGACAGCAACATGGTTCGAATGGGCTGGTTCTCGCCCCAGGAGATCGCCGAGGCGCGCTTATCGGGGACGATCGGCGATATGATGGGCTACGACTTCATCGATATCCACGGCGAGCCGGCAGCCGTGCCGATGCAGGGTCGCGTGGTCGGGCTAACCATTAGCGAGCTCCAACGTATCCCCGACGTGGTCGCCATTGCCAGCGAGAAGACCAAGGCGGCGGCCATCCTGGGTGCCCTGCGCACGGGCGTCATCAACACCCTGGCCACCAGCGCCACCAACGCGCACTCCATACTCAAGCTCGACGAGGCGACCCGTAACGGCACCGACGGCGTCGTCGGCGCGTGATCCGTCGTCGCGGCGATGGCCTCAGCCAACGAGCGCCGCCGCGGTACGCTCATCAGTGACCAGCACCCCCGCATAGCCGCCGACCAACGTAGCGCGCGCGATGGCCACACGGGAGGCGCCACCGCCCACGGCCACGATCTGCTTCAGGTTGGCAAGACGATCCAACGGCAAAGCCACCGTTCGATGATTGACGGGGTGGTCCACCAGCCGGCCATCGGCATCGATGAAATAGCCCAGCACATCGCCGACGGCGCCCGCCTCTCGGAGCTCGGCGGCGACCGTGGCATCATTAATGCCATAGGTCAGCGCCATCGAATCATCCATGCCGCCCATGGCCACCAGCCCGATATCCGCGGCCGCGGCCTTTCGGCATGTCTCGCGGATGGGCTCATGCGACAGCAAGCGGTCTCGAACGGCCGCCGCATCGACATACAACGGCGCCGTAAAGAAGTGCTGATCCGCGCCATAGAGGGCAGCGAGATCGGAAACGGTCTCGAAGGTATTAAACTGGGCGCAATGCGCCAGGCCGCCCTGGAGGCCGACAACGGCGAGGTCGCGAAGGCGTCGCGGCGGCAGGCTATCGACCAGCGAGGCGATCGAGCGCCCCCAGCCTAAGGCCAGCGTCATGTCCGCCGTGAGCAGATCGTCAACATAGGCGGCGGCCCCCACACCCAGGCTCTCGCGATGCCTGAACGCATCATCCCACGCCGGCACCACCACCGCTTGGCGAAGACCGAATCGTTGAATCAGGGCGTGCTCCAGGGCGACGCAGCCGACCAGATCGCTGTCGATGGTTACCTCGAGCTGCCCTGTCGCCCGGGCCGCCGTCAGCAGGCGGTTGACCTTGACCTGGCTGACCCCGAGGTAGCCAGCGATGGCCTTCTGGGTGAGACCACCCGTGAAGTAGTACCAGGCCGCTCGCGTCTGGAGCGCCTTTTCACTGTCCTCAGCGGACGTATCGTCGCTGGCATCCATTCGCCCGACTCCCCGATGAAACGCTGAGCTTTGCCACGTGCGCGCCTGGGCCCGGCAGCAGCGGCACGATAGGCCTGCCCGCTCGAGCGCCAAGGTGGCGGCGGCCGCGGCACAACAGGCCGAGGGCGCCTAGCCCGAGGGCCCTGCCCACGCCCAGGTCGCCCCCACGGCTATCAACCAGCCCGAAACCCGCCGTCCACCGGTAGGCTAATGCCGTTAATCATGCTCGCCTCCTCGCTGAGCAGATAACGCACGGCCGCGGCGACCTCCTCCGGCTCGGCGAAGCGTCCGAGTGGGATGCGTGCCTTCATGCCCGCCGCTTTATGCGGATCGCTCCAGGCCTTCTGCGCCATGGGCGTCCAGGTCACAACCGGATTAACGGTGTTCGTGCGAATGCCGTATTGGCCCAGTTCGACCGCCATCACGCGCGTCAGGGAATCCAGGGCCGCCTTGGAGGCGCAGTAAGCGGCGTGCCCAGGGGTTCCGACATCCGCGGCAATGCTGGAGACATTCACGATGCTCGCGCTCCGGCCGCGCGCTACACAGTCGCCGGCCACGAGCTGGCCCAGGCGAAAGGGCGCGACAAGATTGACGTCCATGGTCGTGCGCAGATTGTCCACGCCGGTCTCTAGGAACGGCTCGACCTCGACAACGCCGGCGCAATTGACCAGACCATCCAACGGCAGCCGGGCGCGGACCGCTTCCTCCAGGGCCGTGGCATCCGTGAGATCCACAGCGACCCCTTCAATGTTGCCGTGAACCGCGGGTGTACCGGTTCGGCTCAGGGCGAACACAGCGGCACCGCGTTCGGCCAGCTCGGCAGCGACAACGGAGCCGATGCCCTTGCTGGCACCGGTAACCAGGATGCGACTGCCCTCAAAGCTCATAACGGCCCCCTCGAAACCCTCATTCCAGGTTGGTATGCCGCTCGCGCATGGCTTGTTCGTCACAGCCAAGCCGCTGCCCAAGCGCCCGGACGAGAAGCTCGAAGAACAGGTACTGGGCGCCCTCGTAGGCACTACCCATCGGCAACACGGCGTCGCCATCCGATTCGGCGCCCGCCATGGTGCGAGCGGGTAGCCGAACAACGTGATCGGCGGCGGCCACCAACGGGGCATTGCTACGCGCGGTAAAGACGAGCACCGGGGCCCCGGCCTCTCGGGCTACCTCCATGAGCGCCTCGACCGTGGCGAAATGGCCAGGCCCGGCGCTCACGACCAGCAGATCGCCCGACCCTACGGCTGGCGTCGTCATATCCCCAACGACATGGGCGTCCAGACCCAGGTGGTAGAGCCGCATGGTCAGGGCCCGCATCATAAGGCCTTCGCGGCCGACGCCGTAGACAGCGATGCGGCGGGCACCGATGATCGCGGCACAGGCCTCAGCCAGGGCATCATCGGGGACCTGGCCTACGACCGCCGCGAGCTCACCTGTGGCACGCTCGGCGAGACCTGCAACCGATTCGTTATCCGGCCCACTCATAGACCCTCCGCCAGTCGTCTGCGCTGTTATCGCACGACTGCCGGCCACTAGCCGGCTAGTCCCACGCCGTACTCGTGTAGTTGTGGTGCCAATCGCGGATCGCGGGATAGAGCGCATCGTAGGCCCGCCGCCGGGGCTCATAGGCAGCGACCAGGTCCGCATCGGGCGCAACCGTATCGCCCGCCATCGGCACCATGGCGGCAACGGCCGCGGCCACGTCCTGGTAGGCCCCGCTGCCGACGGCCGCCAGGATGGCCGCCCCCGTAGCCGGCTCCGCGCCGGAGCCCCCGAAGGCGCAATCCCGGCCCAGCACCGCGACCAGGATCTGCCGCCACACCGCATCCCGCATGCCACCACCGATCAATCGCGGCCGATTCAGGGGCTGATCAATGGCCTCGATCCGGTCGAAGGCATCACGAAGCCCGTAGGCCACACCCTCCAGCACCGCGCGGACGAGATGCCCCCGCCCGTGCGCCAGGCTGAGGCCCGCCCAGCTACCGCGCGCGTCGGGATCCATATGGGGCGTTCGCTCACCCGCGAGATAGGGCAAGAAGACGACACCGCCCGATCCCGGCGCGACCTCGGCGGCCTCCGCGAGGAGGCGCTGATAATCCGGTTCGGTATCCGGGTCGGTCAACGTGCGGGCGCTCCACTGCAGACTGCCGCCCGCACTGAGCATCACACCCATGAGGTGGTAGCGGCCGGGGACGGCGTGACAGAAGGCATGGATGGCCCCCTGGGGGTCGGGACGCGGGGCATCGGTCGGCGCGAAGACCACCCCGGAGGTGCCCACGGAGACGATGCTATCGCCGCTCGCGAGCGCCCCGTTCGCCACCGCGGCGGCGGCGTTATCGCCACCACCGGCGACGACCGGCGTACCCGGCGCCAGTCCCGTGACCGCGGCGGCGTCCGCGGTCACGGTGCCGGTAACCTCGGGCCCCTCGAAAACGCTCGGCAGCCAGTCGCGCGGGATCGCCAGGGCATCGAGGATCTCATCGGACCAGTCGCGGCGCTCGAGATCCAGCAGTAATGTGCCCGCGGCGTCCGAGGCGTCCGAGACCAGCTGCTGCGTCAGGCGCAGGCGAATGAAGTCCTTGGGCAATAGCACGCGGGCCACCCGCGCCCAGTGGTCCGGCTCATTGTCGCGTAACCAGAGTATCTTCGGGGCCTGAAAGCCGGTTAGCGCCGGATTGCCGGCGATCGCGCGCAGGCGCTCGGGGCCCACGCGCTGCTCCACCGCCGTGGCCTGCGCCGCGGTGCGCTGATCGTTCCACAACAGGGCGGGACGAATAACCTCGTGGCGGTCGTCCAGGAACACGGCGCCATGCATCTGCCCCGTAAGACCCATCGCCGCGGGCACGCCACAGCGCTCGACCAAATCACGGCAAACGGTCTGAACTGCGGCCCACCAATCCGCCGGAGACTGCTCGGTCCAGCCCGGATGAGGGGTTGCCACCTCGTAGCCGGCCTCCGCCTCACCCAGCAGGTCGCCGCGGTCATTGACCATGATGCCCTTGGTGCCGCTGGTCCCGACATCGATACCGAGATAACAACTACCCTGCGTCGGCATACTGCTGCCCTTCTATGCTGTTTTTGATGCGACGAGCGCTGCTCGGAGCCGACGTCGCCAGAGTCGGGGTGCATCGGGGGACGCTAACCCCGCTCGGTCGTATCCGCCCGCCAGCACGCTCACATGTCCAGGGTGGTGGGCACGATAATCACATCACGCACGCTGACGTGGCGCGGCCGCTGGAGCATGAACATCACCGACTCCGCGACCTCCTCGGGCTCCATTAAGGCCTTCTCTTCCTTGATCGCCGCCAGTTGATCCTGGGGCCAGTCATTCAGCAGCGCCGTCGTCACCGGGCCGGGCGAGACCTGGCCCACACGGATATTGTCGTGCCTGAGCTGCCGACGCATGACCTGCACGAAGCAATTAATCGCCCACTTGGAGCTGGCATAGACCGGCTCCCTGTCCACGGCCCCATGGCCGGCGACGGAGCAGGTCACCATGATGTCGCCGCCCCCCTGCTCCTTCATGGCGGGCACCACGGCGCGGACGTTCTTCATCACCGCATTAACATTGAGGTTGAGCATGCGGTCGATCTTCTCGGCATCCGTATCCATGAGATCGCCGCCGATATACGAGCCCGCGTTGCAGTGCATGATGTCGATGCGGCCGACCTTATCGAGGATCTCGGGCACCATGGCGTCGCAGCTTCCCGGATCGAGCAGATCCGTCACCTGCACCACGACTCGATCCCCGAAGCGCGTAGCCAGCTCCTCCAGTTTCTCCCGATCACGGTCGACCATAACCACCTTCACGCCGGCATCGACCAGCGACTGGGTAGTCGCCAACCCGATTCCGGAAGCCGCCCCCGTAACGACTCCGACCTTACCCGTGAGCGTCTCAGCCATTTCCTCGCCCCTCCCGTTTCATGTTGTCTGCTGACCTCTTGTTCGGCCCGCCCCTAATCCAGCGCGGCCATGATGGCGCGGTAGGCCATCTGGTCGTCGTAGAGCTGCTTATAGACGCGGTACTTCGCGGCGTGGAAGCTCGCGTGCTGCGGGCGCGGGGCAACCGTTGTGCTATCGCCCACCAGCGCGGCAGCCGCCGCTCGCAGACTCGCGAAATCACCCGAGGCGGTAGCGCCCAACATCGCCGCGCCCAGCAGCACAGGCTCCTCCTGGTTGGGTACCTCGAGGGGCAACCCCGTCGCGTCCGCGAGCTCGCGCGCCCACAGCGGATTGCTCGTCAGGCCGCCGCACAGGCGAATGGTGTGCACGGCATGACCGCTCTCGTTCATGGCCTCGATGATGTGGCGCGTGCCGTAGCTGACGGCCTGAAGGGTCGCCAAATACCGCCGGGCGAGCGCATCGCGATCCTCACCCAGGGTCACGCCGGTCATCATGCCCTTGAGGCTGGGATCCGCCCGCGGCGAGCGGTTGCCGTAGTGGTAGTCCAGGACGTGGAGATCGCGGCTGGGATAGGCCTCGGTGCCCTCGAGCTCGCGAACCCGGTCATTAAGCAGGGCGTAGACGCTGGTTCCCCGCCCCCGTGCGTCGTCCTCCAGCGGCCCGTACGCGGCGCTGTCACGCAAGACGTGATCGATCAGCGCGCCGCAAGCGCTCTGCCCCCCTTCGTTGATCCAGCCATCCGGGAACACGGCCCCCCAGTACGGGCCCCATACCCCGGGCACGAAGCAGGGCTCCTGGCTCACCGCGATGTGGCAGGCCGAGGTCCCGGCTATCATCGCCACGCTGCCCTCGGGGTCATTGCCCAGCACACCGAGGGCGCCGGCATGGGCATCGATAATCCCTGTGGCCACCGCCGTGGCCGTGGTCAAGCCAAGCTCCGATGCCGCCCCCGGCGCCAACGCCCCCGCGCGGCTACCCGGCGACTGGATCACCCCCGCGACGCGCTGACCCACCAGCAGATCGGACAGACCGATCTGCTCGAGGAGATCGCGAGGCCAGCGCTGCTCGTGCGCCAGGTAGTCCCACTTGCATCCAAGCGTGCACAGGCTGCGCACCGGTTGACCGATGGCGCGGTAGACCAGGAAGTCGGCGAGATCCAGAAAGAGCCCGGCGCGCTCGAACTGATCCGGCATGTGGCGCTTGAGCCAGAGCAGCTTGGGCAGCTCCATCTCCGGGCTGACCTCACCGCCGACGTAGCGCAAGGCCTCGTGCCCGGTCGCGTTGATCGCGCGCGCCTCGGCAATGGCGCGGTGATCCATCCACATAATGATGTTCTGGTCGGCCTCGCTATCGGGCGATACCGAGCTCGGGCGGCCATCATCATCCAGCGCCACCAGCGAGCAGGTCGCATCGAAGCCCAGGCCCGCGACGGCATCCGGCGTAACAGCCGCGCTAGCGACCACCTCCCGCACACAGCGGCAGACCTGTTGCCAGATATCGACAGAGGACTGCTCAACATAGTCGGCTCGCGGCGTGAATTGCTGGATGGGGTGTTCCGCCTGGGCCTTGAGCTCGCCGCCCGTATCGAACAGCCCTGCCCTGACACTCCCGGAACCGACGTCCACCCCAATGAAACAGCGAACCATTACGCCCCTCCGTCGTCGACTTGGCCTGACCGCGGCTGCTCCTGGCCGCGGGCACGACTACTTCACCGCGCCCATGGTCAGGCCGCGCGCCATGTACTTGTGAACGGCGATCCCGCCGAGGATCACCGGCGCCGAGATGAGCGTCGCGCTGGCCATCACCTGGGTCCAGGGCACCTTGTAGCCACCGAGGTACGATAAGGCGATGGTCGGCGCCGTGCGCGCCCCCTGGGCCGGCGTGAGGATGAAGGCGTAGATCAGGTTATTCCACGCGAATATCCCCGCCAGGATGCCCGCGACCACGATCCCCGGCTTGACCAGCGGCAGGCTGATGCGCACGAAGACCCCGAAACGCGACAAACCATCGAGCAGGGCCGCTTCCTCCAGCACCGGCGGCACCGAGCGAAACTGATCCACCATTAACCAGACCACGAGCGGCACCACGAAGACCTGGTAGACCAGCACCAGGATCCATGGGTTGTTGATCATGCCCAGGTTCACCGCCAGCAAGTAGAACGGGATCAGGATCACCACCGGCACCAGCATCCAGTGCGTGACGTACCAGAACCAGATCTGTTTGCGACCCGGGAAGTTATAGCGCGAGATGCCGTAGGCCGCCGGTGCTCCCACCAACAGCCCCAGACCGACGGCCGCGCCGGTGACCCACACGGAGTTCCACAACGCCGACAGGATCGGTGACTGCTGGAAGGCGTCGATGTAGCCCTGCAGCGTCGTATCCCACAGCCAGTGCGGCGGGATGGCGAACAACTGCGATTCGGTCTTGAGCGAAGCGGCCACCATCCAGTAGGGCGGAAACAGGATGATGCCGAGGATCAAGACCACGGCCAGGCCGTGTAGGAGCTTGAGTAGTTTTTCGTTTGCCATCGTCTTATTCCTCAGCCGTGGCTCACGCCGCCTCGCGGTAGAACAGCTTGATATAGGTCTGCGCGAGGAGTATCGACAGAACCAGCATTAGGATCGACTGCGCCGCGGCGGCGCCGATGTCGAAGCCGCGGAAGGCGGTGCGCTCGATCTCCAGCATCACCAGCTGGGTAGCCGATCCGGGACCGCCCTTCTGGATGGAATAGACCATGCCGAATTGCTTGATCACGAAGGCCGTTTGGAAGACGAGCACCGCGGTAATACCCGGCCACAGATAAGGCAGCAGCACGCGACGGAAGCGCGGCCACCAGCGGCTGGTCTCGAGCAGGGCGGCCTCCTCGATCTCCGAGGGCACGGTCGCCAGGCTTGCTGAGATCACCAGGGCGGCGAACGGCGTCCACTGCCAGATCTGGGCGATACAGACGGTGGTGTACGCGGCGGTCGTATCGCCGAGCCAGTTAACCCCCTGGATACCGATGCTCGCGAGGGCGTGGTTAATAATGCCGAACTGGTTATCGAACATCACCTGAACGAGCAGGCCCAAGACCGCCGGCGTAATCGCGATGGGGATGACGAGCACCACCTGCAGAATGGTACGTAGCCACTTATTGAAATGGGTATGGAGCAACAAGGCGATGCCCAAGCCCAACGCCAGCTGGATGGGCAACGTGATCGCCAGCAACAGCATGGTCCGGCTCACCGCATCCAGGAACGCGCCGTCGGTAAGCACCTCGACGTAATTGCTAAGGGCGGTAAAACTCGGCTCGGCCTGCCCCAACGTCCAGTTGTGGAACGAGATGACGAAGGTATAGCCAATGGGATAAAGGCCGACGGCGAGCAACAGCAGCACCGACGGCAGGACGAACAACCAGGGTGTGGCGTGCTCCATCGCTGTGGGCCGATCGGGTCGTTTGTGTTCGGCCACCTTGGCCTCAGACGCGTCGAGCGAGGTTGCCATCTCGGAAGACCTCCGAGTGTCAGTCCGGGCGTGAAGCGCCACCGTCCCTGGTCGCTATCACCCGGGCCGTGAAGGGATGGGCGGGCCGAGTCCGACCCGCCCGGCTACGAGCCGTCGCGTCAGACGCGGCTCATTACATGGCGTCCATGTACTTACGGGGCTGATTGACGGTATCCCAGCAATCCGTCTGATCCATGTAACGCTGCAGCCGCTTATCCATGCCTTGCAGCCCCTCGTCGACACTGACATCACCGAGCTGGATGCGCGTCCCCCAGTCCGAGACCAGCTCGGAGAACTTGGGATAGCACCTAAGCTGCGGACGCCAGTCCGGCACCGACGAGGTCTTCCAGGTCTCGAGCATGGGCTCGAGATAGGGGAATTCCTCCTGGATCTCGGGATCGGAATTAGCGCTCTCGCGGGCGACCACCGCTCCCTCGCGAATGAGCGGTCGCGCCATACGCTTGGACGTCAGCCACTGGGCGAACAGCCAGCCGGCATCCTGACGCGCCTCGGGGACCTGGGCGCTGACCATGTAGGCAAAACCACCGAACGCGGAATACCGACCATCCGGGCCCTTGGGCTCCACCGCGATGCCCAGATCATCGCCGATCTTGGAATCCTTGAGGGTGGTGTAGAAGGCCGACCATTCGGTGATCATGGCCACCCGGCCCTGGCCCATGGCCTGAACCACTTGGGAGTGGTTGTCGGCGACGATGCCGTCCGGCATGTACTGCGCCAGATCCTCGCGGTACTGGATGCCACGCTTGGCCGCGTCGCTGGTCAGCGTCATCTCCTCAGCATCGGCATCGAAGTAGCGCGCCCCGAACGGCCAGAGCATGCGCGTAAACGAGTCCGCCGTTTGGGTCTCGCCCTTGGCCGACTGCAGCGCGAAGGCGTACTGCCCCGCGTCGCGGTCGGTCAGCTTCGGCCCGTAGACATCCTTGAGCTCGGCCCAGGTCTCCGGGGGCCCATCGAAGCCGGCCTCCTTGAGCATCTTCTTGTTGTAGTAGAGCAGGCCCGAATAGGAGTCGAACGGCAGGCCATAGAGCTCGCCATCGACGCTAAAGGCCGCCCGCCAGATATCGACGAAATCGTCCAGGTCGAGGTCCGGATTAACGAGCTCCTCATCATTGGTGAAATGGCTCAGCGGTTGCACCCAGCCCGACTCAACGAAGGTCACCGGCCACACGACATCGGTGAGGATGAGGTCGAACTGTTGGCTGCGCGAGACGAAGTTCAGTGTCTGCGCTTTGAGGCTGCTCTCGTAGGGGAATGTCGTCCACTCGACATTAATGCCCGTCTTCTTCTCGAACTGTGACGTCAGTCTCTGGGCGGCGTCATAGCTCGGTCGCTCCAGTCCGACCACCGTGATGGTGGTCCCCTCGTAGGGCTTCGCTGCCTCCTCAAGGCTCCAGGCCTGGGCCGTGTTCGCCGTCGTCGCCGTGGCCAGCGCGGCGATCGCTAAAGCGCTGTATTTAATAGCTGTCATCGATTGCTCCTCCCCGCTAATGGGCGCTGTCTTCGGCTAACCGGGATGGCGCCGAGCCGACAGCACCTCTGTCTCGACCTCGCGCGTTCCCCAAAGGCAACAGGGAACCGTCCGCGATCTTTGAATATTTGTGTGTCGTTAGTAACAACTGTAACCTAACAGTAAGCCCCGTCAAGTGCATTTGCCAAACGAAGGGGCCGAATGCTCTGGCCGCGTCGCGGCCAGTCACCGACGACGCCGCGCGCGTAAGACAGGAGATAAGCTATGGCGGCTGTGCAGTTAGCCGGGGTCCACAAGCAGTTCGGCGATATCCCGGTACTCAATAACGTCGACATCGACATCGCCGACGGCGAGTTCATGGTCTTCGTGGGGCCATCCGGCTGCGGCAAATCAACCCTGCTACGAACGATCTCGGGTCTGGAGAAGGTCTCCGCGGGTCAGATCCGAATCGGCGAGCGCGACGTGACGCGGACGCCGCCGGCGAAGCGCGGCGTCGCGATGGTGTTTCAGAGCTATGCCCTGTATCCGCACATGACGGTCTTCGAGAACGTGGCCTTCGGCCTTCGACTGGCCCGCCTCCCCAAGGACGCGGTGCGGGAACGGGTTAACGAGGTGGCGAAGACCCTCCAGATCGAGGACCAGCTCGATCGTAAGCCGTGGTCGCTATCGGGTGGCCAGCGCCAGCGCGTTGCCATTGGTCGCGCCATCGTGCGCAACCCCGACGTCTTCCTCTTCGACGAGCCGTTGTCCAACCTGGATGCTGCCCTTCGGGTCCAGATGCGGCTGGAACTGATCCGTTTGCACCGACGGCTCCAGGCCACCATGATCTACGTTACTCACGACCAGATTGAGGCCATGACCATGGCCGACCGCATCGTCGTGCTCAACGGCGGGGTTGTGGAGCAAATCGGCGGACCACTCGAGCTCTACCACCAGCCGCGCAACCTATTCGTCGCCGGCTTCATCGGCTCGCCCAAGATGAATCTGCTGAACGCTGAGGTTACGGCTGCCGACGACCACCAGGCCACGGTTACCTTCGGCGGCGGCCATGAGATCACCCTACCGGTCGAGCAGGCGCCATCGGCTCGGTCCGTTACGCTCGGGGTGCGTCCGGAACACCTCGTCGAGCCGGACAGTCAACGCGCCTCGGATCTCACGATCGGCGGCGAGATCGCCGTTGTTGAACAATTGGGCGGCGAGACGCTCGCGCACGTCGCGATCGGCGGCGATAACACCGTCCAGGTGCGCGCAGGTGGTGATTCCGAGATGGCGATGGGCGACACGGTGTCTCTAGGCATACTGGCCCGCCAATGCCATCTCTTCGATGCCTCGGGCATGGCCCTCACCGCTGGATCGGCCCCCGTCCCTAGCGATAGCGAAAACGTGGCGACCGCCGCTTCGACGAGCTAGCCAGGGTGGCCGCGGGGCCGGACGAGGTCATTGCCACCCGGTGGCGGTCAGCACGAACTGGCCATCCTCACCACCGCACCAAGGCAGCACCCGAGTCGCCCGCTCGCGCCTGCTAGCGATGAGTCGGGCGTTGGGCTCGTCGACGGTCGCCGCCCAATCCCGGGCGGCGCCCTCGGCCATGCCGAAACGCCTGTGGCGCGCGATCAGGCGCTCGCGTCGCTGCCCATCGTCCATATCGAGATACCAGGTCCCATCCAGGGCCTCAGGGATGGCACCCCACGGCCAGTGCCTCAGCAGGAGGTAGTTGCCCTCTAGGATCACCAGCCTTGTTTCCGGGGCAATCTCGATGGAGCCGGCGATAGGCTCCTCGATATCGCGGTGGAATGCGGGTGCATAGACGGTTTCTTCGGGCGCTGATTCGCCGAGCCGTCGAACCAGCGCCAGATAACCCGCGCCATCTAAGGTATCCGGTGCCCCCTTGCGATCACTTCGGCCCAGGCGTTGCAGCGCCGCGTTCGCGAGGTGGAAGCCGTCCATCGGCACGACCACAGCCCCGCGTCCCAACTCGGCGGCGAGCATGTCGGCGAACGTGGACTTGCCCACCCCGGGAGCGCCGACCACGCCCAGGAGACGGCGCCGGTCGTCGTCATAGCGGGCGCGCGCCTGGGCGACCACGTCGGCATTAAGGGCCGCGTTAGTCTCAGCCATGGTGGGCCGCCATCCGGCTCAAAGCGGTCGAGCGGCGGTCCGGGCGCGGCACCGAAGCGATCATCAGGAGCCACTCAGGTAAGCGCGCAAGGTCGCATCCGTGCCATCGCGCCATAACCGCTCCAACCACCCGGCGAAGGCGCTGGCGAATCGCTCATCCGAGCCAATATCGCCGTAGACATCGCCCATGGCGAGCCAGATCGAGGGATCGCTCCTGGCCGCCAGAGCGCGTTCATTGAGGCGCGCCCAGCGGGGGTCGTTGGGCTCGATCGCCGCGCCACTATCCGTGGTGCCGGCGCAGTAGCGACACCACAAGGCCGATTCCAGGGCCAGTCCCGCAATGGAGCGATTCGCGGCCAGGTTCTCCTGAATGGTCGGTACGATGAACTTGGGCTGGCGCCCCGAGCCATCGTGACAGAGCCGACGCACCGTATCGCCCAGGCACGGGTTGGCGAAGCGATGCTGGCAGGTCGCCAGGTAATCGCTGGGCGACATGTCGGGCAGTGCCGGTACGACGGGCAGCACCTCATGGCGTGCCATCGCATCGAGAAAACCGGCCACCCGGTCATCGGCCATGGCGTCATGGACGTACTCGATATCCAGTAGGCCGGCGGCATAGGCGATGGTTGCGTGGCCGCCATTGAGCACGCGCAGCTTGAGCAACTCGTAGGGCGCGACATCCGTGACGAACTGAACACCGACCCGCTCCAGCACCGGCCGGCCCGCCGGGAAATTGTCCTCCAGCACCCACTGGCGGAACGGCTCACAGAATACGGGCCGAGCATCCGTCAGGCCGTAGTCTCGCTCGAGCCGTTCCCGGCGCGCCGCACCGGTGGCAGGGGTGATGCGGTCCACCATGGCGTTGGGGAAGGCCACGTTGGCCGCGATCCAAGCCGCGAGCTCGGGGTCCTGGCCCTGAGCAACACCGGTAATGACCTCGCGCGTCACGTACCCGTTATGCGGGATGTTGTCGCAGCTCATTACGGTGAACGGCGGCTGCCCGGCGCTGCGGCGGGCGCGCAGTCCGGCAACGATGGCACCGAATACCGTCGTTGGCTGCCCGGGATGGGCTATATCCGCTTGGATATCGGGATGATCGGCGTCGAAACCGCCCTTGGACGGATCCATGTAGTAGCCACCCTCGGTAACCGTAAGCGAGACGATCCGGATCGCAGGGTCGACCATGGCCTCGCGCATGGGACGGTGACCGCTCGCTACTGGCAGGAAATCCGTTAGCGAGCCAACAATGCGCATCCGCTGACCGTCCGCGTCTTCCTCGGTCACCGAATACAACCAGTCCTGGGCCGCCAACTCGTCCCGCATGGCGGCATCACCGGGCATCACCCCCGCGCCCACGATGCCCCAGCTCAAATCACCCCCCAGAGCGAACAACTCGTCGAGATAGACGGCCTGGTGGGCCCGATGGAAATTACCGACGCCCACGTGCAGCACGCCCGGCGTTAGCCTCGTTCGGTCATAACCCGGCAAGGCCCCAGCGGCGCCGAATCGCTCCAGCGTTCTCTGTGACAGACGCGTTGCCATGCTGTCTTCACCTCATCACTCATCAATCAACCCACGCCGCCCGCCATGGGGCCCGCTATCGGCAACCAGGCCGCGCCACTCGTCACTCAGTGGCTAGGGGATGCCGCCGTAGTGCTGGCAATGTCTGGCCATCCGGCGCGAATAGATGGCAATTGATACCGTCTATGCCGACAGACCGCCGGTCACCGACCTTGACCGCGATATCGCCGGGGGCCTCAACGGTGAGGACCTCGCCGTCGCTGAGCCGGAGATAGATGTAGGTAATACCACCCAGGCGCTCGAACACCTGTACCTCGCCGCTGAGTGTCGGTAGGCCGCTATCGCCGCTGGTGAGCAAGTGTTCTGGCCGAATCCCCAGGGTTACTGCCTCGCCCTCCTCGTGGCCGCTGGCGTCAACGGCCACAGGCACCTCCGTGTCACCCACCCACGCCGAGACACCATTGTCGTCGGCGGCGCCCAATGTCGCCGGCAGGAAGTTCATGGTCGGTGACCCGATGAAACCGGCGACGAACCGATTGACGGGGTGGTGGTAGAGCGCCAGTGGCGAGCCGACCTGTTCCGCGACCCCGTCGCGCAGGACGACGATGCGATTAGCGAGGGTCATGGCCTCGATCTGATCATGGGTTACGTAGACCGTGGTCGCCCCCAGGGCCTGATGCAGGCGCGCGATCTCCAGGCGCATCTGGACGCGTAGCGCGGCGTCCAGATTGGACAGCGGCTCATCGAACAGGAAGGCCGTTGGATCCCGCACAATGGCCCGGCCGATGGCAACGCGCTGACGCTGGCCCCCTGATAGCGCCGCCGGCCGCCGGTCGAGGTAGTCGGTCAGCTCCAGGATCCGCGCGGCCTCGTTGACCTTCTGCTCGATGACCGCCTTATCCTCCTTGGCCATCTTCAACCCGAACGCCATGTTGTTGCGCACGCTCATGTGCGGATACAGGGCGTAGCTCTGGAAGACCATCGCGAGGTTACGGCGGGCGGGCGGTGTCGCGGTCACATCGCGGCCATCGATCTCGATCCGGCCGCTGGTGACGTCCTCCAACCCAGCCACCAGCCGGAGCAGTGTCGACTTGCCCGAGCCGGATGGCCCGACGAAGACGACGAAGTCGCGCTCCTCGATGGTCAGATTAACGTCCCGAATGACGTTGGTCTCTCCGAATGCCTTACTAACGCCGTTCAAGGTAATGCTGCCCACAGCGTGACTCCTCCTCGGCTTTGTCTAAGTGGGCCCGTTGATCGATCGCGTCATTTGACCGCACCGAAGGTCATACCGCGGACCAACTGCTTTTGACTAAACCAGCCAAGGATCAGAATGGGCGCGATCGCGAGCGTGGACGCCGCGGACAGCTTGGCCCAGAACAACCCCTCCGGACTGGTGTATGAGGCGATGAACGCCGTCAGCGGCGCGGCGTCCGAGGACGTCAGGTTCAGCGACCAGAAGGACTCGTTCCACGCCAGGATCACGTTCAGAAGCACGGTCGAGGCGATCCCTCCCAGCGAGATCGGCAATAGGATATAGACCACCTCCTGCCACAATCCGGCCCCCTCCATGCGGGCCGACTCCAGGATGTCCTTGGGGATCTCGCGGAAATAGGTATAGAGCATCCAGACGATGATGGGCAGATTCATGAGCATCAGCACCACAGTGAGCCCGAACAGCGTGTCGAGCAGGCCCCAGTCCCTGAAGAGTAGATAGATCGGGACCAACACGCCGACGGGCGGCAACATCTTGGTCGACAGCATCCACAATAGAGTCGGCTTGGTCCGCTTACTCGGTATGAAGGCCATGGCCCAGGCGGCCGGCACCGCCACCAGCAGCCCCAGCATCGTCGAGCCCAGGGAGATCACCACCGAATTCCAGGCGAAACGGAAATAGTCGCTCTGCTCGAAGACCGTTTCGTAGTTCTGCAGCGTCGGCTCCATCGGAACGATGCTCGGCGGTGTGCTCACCGCCGCTGCCTCGGTCTTGAAGCTGGTCATGATCATCCAGTAGATCGGGAAGAACATCAGCAGCGCGACCAGCCAGGCGGCCACCCCCCAGCCGACGCGTTGCCAGCGCGCCTGATTGACCATGATTACTCCTCGTCCAGGTTCTTGCCGATTAATCGCACCAGGAAGATGGCGATGATGTTCGCCAGGACGACCGCGATCACGCCCCCCGCTGAAGCGCCGCCGACATCGAACTGCAGCAACGCCTGCTTGTAGATCATAAAGGCCAGGTTCGTGCTCTCACTGCCTGGTCCGCCGCTGGTCGTCACGAAGATCTCGGCGAAGACCACCAGCAGGAAGATCATCTCGATGAGAACCACCACCGTAATCGCACGGGCGAGGTGCGGCAGGATGATGTAGAGGAAATAGGGAATGGGGCGGGCGCCATCCATCTGGGCCGCCTCACGCTGCTCCTCGTCGAGCGATTGCAGCGCCGTCAGCAGGATAAGCGTCGCGAACGGCAACCAGCGCCACGCGACAATCAGAATGATCGACAACAGTGGCCAGTTGGAGAACCACACGATCGGTTCCAGACTGAGCGATTTCATCGCCCAGCTAATGAACCCCGAATTGGGGTCCATCAGCAGGTTCTTCCAGATCAGCCCGCTCGCCGTCGGCATAATGAAGAACGGCGAGATGGCGAGAATCCGCGCGATCCCCTGCCCCCAGAACGGTTGGTTGAGCAACAACGCGATAGCGACGCCGAAAACCACCGTAATAATCAGAACAGAGCCCACCAGAACCAGCGTATTCCACAACGCGTTCAGGAAGGCCGGGTCCTGGAGGAAATAGGCATAATTCTCGAGACCGACTAAGGTATAACTGCCGGGCTGTAGCAGCAGATACCGATGCAGCGAGAACCAGATGGTCATGCCGAGCGGCACCACCATCCATAACAGCAGCATCACGACCGAAGGCGAGGTCGCCCCCACGCCCACGAGCCGTTCGCGCGATATCGCCATTGGGTATCACCCTCAAGTCGCCGAGCGCGTCACGGCGGCCACGGTCATCACCGCGGCCGCCTCAGGGTCAGAGCTTAGTTGTCGTAGTAGCCCGACCGCTTCATGGTGCGCTTGGTCGAGCGCTGGGCGCTCTTTAGCACCTGCTCGACGCTCTTCGAGCCCGACAACGCCGCCGCAAGCTGCTGGCCGACGCTGGTACCGATACCCTGGAACTCCGAGATGCCGACAAACTGCACCCCGACGTACGGGCTCTCCTTGAGCGTGCTGTCCTGGGGCCGAGCCGCTTGGATGGCATCCAAGACCTTATCGGCGAACGGCGCCGCTTTCTGGTACTTCGGGTTCTGGTAGAGCGACTTACGCGTGCCGGGCGGAGCATTACGCCAGCCCTCTTTCTGGGCTACTAGGCGTGTGTATTCCTTGGAGGTCGCCCAAGCGACGAACTTCTGCGCCGCTTCCGGCTTCTGGGTGCTCGACGGGATACCTAGCGCCCAGGACCAGAGCCATTTCGAGCCCTTTTCGGTAACCGCGTGCGGCGCCTGCGCGAAAGCCACCTCATCCGCGACCTGGCTCGACTCGGGATCGGTCACCATGCCGGCGGCCACGGTGGCATCCACCCACATGGCGCACTTGCCGCCGCTAAACAGAGACAGGTTCTCGTTGAAGCCGTTGCTGGACGCACCCGGCGGGCCGTAGTTGCCCAGCAGATCGACGTAGAAGCTGACCGCATGATGCCAGGCCGCCGTATCCAACTGCGGCTGCCAGTCCATGTCGAACCAGCGCCCACCAAAGCTATTCACCATGGTACTTACCAGGGCCGCGTTCTGGCCCCAGCCGGGCTTGCCTCGCAGGCAGACACCGAACTGATCGTCGTCCGGCTTGTGCAGCTGCTGCGCCCGCTCGTAGATATCGCCCCAGGTCGGGTTGGCCGGCATGGACAACCCCGCCTCATCGAAGAGGTCCTGGCGATACATGGTCATCGTGGACTCACCGTAGAAGGGCGCGGCGTACATATCACCCTCGTACGACAGCCCTTTGCGGATGGGGTCCAGCAGATCGCCGACATCGTAGGAGTCAGAGAAATCGAGCTCATTGAGCCAGCCCTTCTCGGCCCAGATCGGCACCTCGTAGGTCCCGATCATCATGACATCGAACTGACCGCCCCCCGTGGCGATGTCCTGTGTCACCCGCTGGCGCAGGGTGTTCTCATTGAGCACCACCCAGTCGAGTTCGATGTCGGCATACTTTTTCTCGAACTGATCGGACAGGTTCTTCATGCGGATCATGTCCGCGTTGTTAACGGTGGCGATCGTTATCTCGACGGCCTGGGCTGTTGCCCCTACCCCCAAACCGAGCGCCAGCGCCGCGACGCCAGCAAGACGTTTACCGTAGCTCATTCGTCGTCCTCCCCTTGGTTGCCTTCCGACCGACCAGCAGCCCCAATCCGCTGCTACCGGCCAGCTAGCCAGCTTTTATTAGCTCTTCTCTTTTGAACAGTTGTATACCCGGATAAACTTATATTCAACCCGATGGGAAAACGGCGGCGCACTGCTGGGGAAGCATCGAGGCATGAGCACGCGAGTGCCCGAGGGCCGAAGCGATTCGGTAGGGTTGGGGGCGTTTGAGGCCGCCGTCGATACGGCCCTAAGAGCGTCGCGGCCAGGCCGTTCCACGGCGATCGAAGCAGTCTTAGGCCGCCTCACGACGGCGCAGGCACCAACCACGAGCCGGGGTCAACAAGGCTGACTAGCCGTTATGCTAAACATCATAAGTTTTGGCGAGGCCCTGATCGACATGATGCCGGACTACCCGGCGGATTGCCCCGACGGCGCGCCGCCGCGCGCCTTCATCCCCTACCCCGGCGGGGCCCCGGCCAACGTGGCCGTTGCCACTGCCCGGCTCGGCGCGCCCACCTGGTTCCTGGGTCAGGTCGGTGACGACGTTTTCGGGCACATGATCGCCGACACCCTGCGCCAGCACGGGGTTAATACCGAGCCACTGGCATACAGCAACCACGCCGCGACGCCGCTCGCGTTCGTCGCCCACGACAGCCGCGGCGAGCGCCGCTTCAGCTTCTACCGCAACGCCACCGCGGACCTGTTGTATCGCGCCGAACAAGCACCCGAATCACTCCTCGCCCGGGGCGGCGTCTTCCATATCTGCTCGAACACCCTCACCGAGCCGGCTATCGAGGCGACCACCCATGCCCTCCTCGCACGGGCCGGCGATCAGGGTTGCCTGCGCAGCATGGATGTTAACTACCGGGCCAACCTCTGGCCTCGGCCTCAGGAGGCGCCTGAGGCGATCTGGCGCTGCCTGACGAGCGCCGACATCGTGAAGATGAGCCGCGAGGAGCTGAATGCCCTCTATGCCGGGACGGGCGAAGACGCGATCCTCGCCGAGCTGCTAGAGGTCGGGGTGCGGCTGATCGTGATCACCGATGGCAGCAACCCGGTTCGCTACGTCACCCCCAACCAGGACGGCACCGTGGCACCGCCCGCCGTGGCCGTCGTCGATACCACGGCCGCCGGTGATGCGTTTGTTGGCGGTCTGCTCGCCCGGCTCGCCAGTGCCTTGGCAACCGGCGCGGAGCTCGATGCCTGGCTCGCCAACCAGGCCGCACTGAGCGATGCCCTCCAGTTCGCCACCCGTTGCGGCGCCTTTGCCGCGGCGCGTTACGGCGCCTACGCGGCGTTGCCGACACCCGACGACGGCCTCTGATGCCTCGGCTTACCAGATGGCGGGGCGGCTAGTGCCCGAGGCATCCCCTGTCACCCCGACGCGCCAGGCCAGGGGATGAGGCGGCTCGTCGACGAGGTAAGCCAGCGCGCCGGAGCGTGAATCGTTGCCCCAACGCTGGGGCGCCTCATGCCAGCCGCCTCAACGATCGGCCCTCCCCTCCGCCCGCCAAGCCGGCCGGACCAAACGACGGTCGTACCGCCAAGCCGGGGCCGTGTGGGCATCGAACGAGCACCACAAGGCTTGAGCGGCGCCGCTGGAACAGGCCTATGCCAGGCGGCCGAATCCAACGGCGGCCGTTGGATTCGCGGCGAGCGGCCATTAGGATCACGCCCATTGCGATGCTGGATGCGCCACCGAAGTGAGCGAATACGCGGGCACATACAGAGTAGTCTTCGGTGGCGCCGTTACGGGCGAGCAGACGCTCGCCGCGGTCAAGGAGTCGCTGGCCAGCGAATTCGGCTTATCCCCGGCGAGTGTTGATCGCTTGTGCGACGGGCGACGTCATAGCGTCAAGCGCGGCGCGGGTTGGGAAACCGCCCAGGCATTGGTAACCCGCCTGAACGGCATCGGGGCCGTTGCTGACGTTGAGCTGGAACTGTCGCCGAGTGTATGGCACGCGGCCTTCGAGGCCGCTCCGGCGGTATCGCCATCGCAGCAGGCCCCGTCGTTTAGCTTCCGGATCGCGGGCCTGATCCCGCTGGTATGCATATTACCGGGCCGCCGGTCCGTGATCGAGCGCAGCGACCGCCGCCCCTGGGCCTGGCTGACCTCCCAACGCTTCGCGACGGGCATTGGGAGCCGTTGGCTGACAGCCTTCGTCGTGGCCCTGCTGGTCGAGATACTGCTCGTGCGGGCCATCGCTGATGCCTTGCCGTGGGGCGTTCGCGTTGCCGGCGGCTTAATCACCTTCGTCGGCCTGCTTTACGCGGTAGCCGCCCTGCTCCAGCAACCACGTCGATTCCAAGGCCGCCTACCCATACAGGGCGAGCTCGGCACATTCCGCCTCGTCGAGACGCGCACGTTGCCCGGTCTGCCGCGGCGATTCACCCTCCGCACCGATGCCCATGCCTGGCAGCTGCGTTATCAACCGCGTGCCCAACGCCTGGATGCCTTCGACGACAACGGTACGCTCGTGGCCCAGGCAACGATCCCGGATCACGCCGCCGGCGCTGCCCAGGACCTAGCCAGCGAGCTGCGCGACGAGGCCCTGCCCTTTGGTTGGCTGCCCGATATGCTGGGCGTTCCCCTACCTGGCATCGCCGCCAAGCGGCTGTGGACCATCTCCGATGGCGACGCGCATGAATGCGCGACGCTCGTACGCGGCTACCGATGCCGCTGGTTCGATCACCGCGACCCGCCGGCATTGCCCGAGCCACTCGCCGCGTCCATGGCCCTGGTGCTGGCGGGCGCATGACTACGACGCCCTATACCGTCACGTGCCGAGGCGAGCGCAGCCCCCCGATCGCGAACGCCCGCGAGCGCCTCGCTAGCGCCTTCGGCATCGCCACAAAGGAGGTCGATCGACTGCTCCGCGGTGACGGCATCCTGCGTTGCGGGCCGCTACCACGCGAGCCGGCGCGCCAGCTCTACGACCATCTCGAGGCGGCCGGCGTGCACGCCTACCTCGACCGCGCTGAGCCGTCGGCTATCGATCCCAAGGCCCCAGCCAGTCACTGCGGCCATTGCGGCACGCGGCGGTTAATGGGGGGCAGCTGCGCGTGGTGCGGCTACGGCGCCCGGGCAAGCGTGGCAGCCGGCGAAGAGGTCGCCGAGGTTGATCCCGGCGAGGCGCAGTCGGCGCGGCGCGTCCTGCGCCTGGCCCTCGGCGTTGCGATCAGCGTCCTTTGCCTGGACTGGGTGATGGGCGTCATCAACACCTACCGGGCCGCGCTATTGCTCAGCCCCGTGCTGGAGCTCGGCACCCCCATTAAGATCGCCATGCTGGGGTTGCTGACCTACGCCACCTGGCGCTACGCGAAGGCGCGGGCCCGCCCGGCGTGGGCCGGCCTGTTGGGCGCCGCAGGCGCAGCCGGCCTGGCGATCTTAATGCTCTGGGACTGGCGTGACGAGATCACCGCGCACGGACGGCTGCGCATCTCACAGACCCTGATCATCGGCGTCTCCAGCCTGATTGTCGGGAGCCCCTGGCTGGCCAATATCGCCAACACCACCTGGCAGCTGGAGCGCCAGAAAGACCAGGCGCAGGACCTGCGAGCGCGCATGCCCCTGACGAACTCGGAGGCACCCAACCACGAGGCGGGCGCCGTGGATGCCATGCGCCAGCGCGTCGATAGCTACGTTATGACGACGCTCGCAACCGTCGCCGGCAGCGGCCTAACGCCGTCGCGGATCGCAGCCCAGGTAGACGATGCCCTCGGTGTCTATACCCGGCAACTCATGTGGCATAACCAGGCGCTAGTAGCCAACCATTCGCCGGACAACCGCTTCGCCTGGCAGGACCTCGAGGCACTCCAAGCCAGCCGCCAGAACCGTCTCGAACGATTTGGCCGCCACTTAGAGCAAGAGGGCGCCTACTGGCCGGCCATCAATGCCTTTGACGACTGGCGCGGCATGGCCTATCGGCGGGATCAGCCCCAGCTCGCCGACTTGCGTCGCGATCTGCACAGGCGTCTGGTCAACATGACCTCCTGGCTCGCGCGGAATTCGCATAACGCCCAACTGCGCGCCCGCCTCATCCGCCGCGCCATCGATCACGCGTTCGCCGATGACGAGCGCTACCAAACGAACTACCGCCAACGCCGATTCCGCATTACGATCACGCAGGGTCCGGCCGCCGTCGAGGGCCGCTCCGTGGTGTACGGCTGGCTCTATCACATCGATAACAGCCCTGACACGCCGCCCGGTGGCGACAGGGGCTCGCGCATGATCCGGATCGGAGGTGACCTGTCCGATCAGTACCTGACGGGGTTAAACCGGGCGGTGCCGCGAATCATCCCTGACCGCAGCGAGTAAAGGCGCGCCTCGCCGCGCCCAACGGCCTGCTCAAGGCGGCGAGATCCGGCCCTTGACCTCAACGGCCCCATCGTCGCTGACATTAATCACCACGATCTCTCCCTCGCTGGGAAAAACGCCAGTCAGGGCGGTGATATTGACCTGATGGGTAACGAGGACAGGCGCCGGGTCGAGATCCCGCGTACGCAGGAAGCGCCGCAACGCCGGCATGATGTCGTCCTCCGCGTAATGATCGCCGAAAAAGGAACTCAGCCCCTTCAACGGCTCGACGGCGCCGATACCGAGCAGCTCCGCGGTCTCGCTACAGCGACACCATGGGCTGGTATAGACGGTGCGCTCGCTGATGCCGTGCGCCCTGAATAATTCGCCCAGCCGTCGCGCCTGATCGCGGCCGCGCGCGTCGAGATTGCGCTGAGTCGAGCAATCCCCGAGCTCGAAGCGCGCCGGATCGCCCGTACCGGGGGCGCGAGCGTGTCGCATGAGGGCAGCGTGGCCCGGTTGTTGTAGAGCCTGCCAGGCTGACTCGGCCTGCCCGGCCATCAACGGCATGGCCAGGCTCATGGCGAGGCAACCCACGTGTAAAATCCACCTCATGATCAACACCACCTGTACTGACCGGCGAAACACCCCGGATTGCCGACAGCCCCAACACGGCGTTATATCCAACTAACCGTATTGTCCCTGGCACCGGGATCGGTATGCTATCCATCTAAACGAGTAAGCTTGCATCACTTGCAGCCCCAGTCTTTATCCTCATGGTAAGGAGCACCCATGTCGGAGTCCGAGGCGAATCAGACCACTGGCGACCCCACTGTCCTCTATCAGGCCCATCCGGCGATGGCCAAGAACGGGCCGCTCATGTTCACCATCGGCATCGTTCTGATCCCGGTGTTCGGGATCGGCATACTCGTCCTGCTAAGCCAGTACGCGAAGTGCAAACAGACTGAGGTCACGCTGACCGACCAGGAGACCATCGTGCGCCGTGGCGTACTCTCGCGCAGCCATCTCGATGTGCGCCACGCCAACGTGCGCTCAGCCTACGTCGAGCGTTCGCTGACGGACCGGCTTTTCGGCGTTGGCACCATATCGCTCTACACCTCGGGCGATGAGCCCGAGGTAACCGTGCGCGGCATCCCCGACCCGCTCAAGGTTCGCCAGATCATCAAGGACCACGCCGACCTATAACCGGCACGGCGGAGTCAGCCATGGTCAAAAAGCAAGACAACTACAAAACGGACGCTGAGGACAGTCGAGAGGCCTGGCAACTCGTCGCCACCATCGCCGGCGGCATCGGGCTGTTCATCCTCTCCGTGCTCGCGCTGTTCCTGCTGCCCACCGAGCTCTCCGAGGGGCTGGGCCTGCGCAGTGCGAGCATTATCGCCTTCTTCATCACGACCCTATTACTGGTTTGCTTCGCCATCGTCGCTGCCGACGGCGTGTTCGGCGAGCTGCCCTGGATGCTGCTGGCGTTCTTCTTCTTCTGGGGCATCCTGACTTTCTGGATCGCCTGGGTCTTCTGAGCCGGCAATGCCCCTCACGGAGACGCTGTGCGACCCCGTGCCCCATCGGGCTCGGCCGGCTCGGCGGCAGCTCGGATACCGCATTGATCAACCTGGCAAGGGGCGCCGTTCGGTTTAGCGCGTCCAGACCGATTGGCCGTTGCGGCTAAGCAGCCATACCGCCTCGTCGACCTCACTGACCCCCTGCGCCTGCAGGGGCCCCGGTGCATCCGCACCGCTGTCGGACGCCAGGCCCTCGATATCGAACCAAGGCGCGTAGAGCGACGCCACCTCCGAGGGCGAGACCGAATAGGGCGGACCCGCCACGCCGGCATCCGCATACGCCATCGTTACCAGAAGGAGTGGCGCGCCCTCGGGCATCAGCTCAGCGGTATGCGCCGCGTAGCTGGGCCGCTGGTCTGCTGGCAGGGCGATGAGGGCGGCCCGATCCCAGGCGGCCGCGATGGTCCCGAGCTCCGCTGGCGTGAGGGCGAAATAATCGCCGACGTAGCTGGCAAGGCCGCCACCCCGCCAGAGCGTCAAGCCGCCACGATGGCAACGCATCGGCGCGACACCCTGCTCCTCGAACAGCTGCTCGACGGCCAGCTCACTGGCCTCGATACCAATAGGCTCATAGCCCTGGCCAGCAAGCCACGGGATGTCGACGGACTTACCCGACAGCGGCACTAGGATGCGATCACCGGCGGCGAGTCGCAGACGATGCAGGTAAGCGCGCAGATTCGGATTGACTTCCTCGCGGTGGAAACCCGTCCGTCCGGCGAGCCACCGCTGTTGCCAATAATCGAGTGTCATGATCCACCAGTATACGGCGTCGGAGGCCCGCCTTCGAGATAGCTGCCAGGCCCCTCCCCGTGCCCTTACCCGGGCCTCTGAACGGGCATAGCTACGCCGGCGTGGCCCCACCCTTGTAGCGTGGCTACAACGTGCGGCCCGGCGTCATCCTAAGCGACTCACGATGACAGACGGTGCGATGGGCTGGTTTCAACACTTTTCTCGTAACCCGGTGGCGCAACGATCTGGGTCATGGAGCCGTTGGCCACTGGAGCCTGAGCACGCCGTCAACCTCGCCGTCACGAACCGATACGCGAGCCCCCAACGCCTTCGCCAGGCGCCGCATACGGCGATTGCCCCAGCGACACTTCATCGACACCAGATGGATCCCTCGCTCGCGTGCCAGCGTTAGCGCCCGCGCGATGATGGCCGTACCGATGCCGCGGCTCTGATAGCTACGATGCACGCTAACCGCCAGCTCAGCGGCCGCTGCTGGCTGCCCATCCAACAACACTAGCTCCGCGAGACCGCGAATCTCACCGTCCGCGTAGGCCCCCACTAGCACAGCATCCGAGCGCTCCAAGTGGTCGCAGTAATCCCGCAGCGAGTCATCGCCGGCGAGGTGACCAAAACGCTCCTGGCGCTCGCGCGTCGCCAATCGCAGGAGGTGACGCCGCACGGCGCCCCAGTCACTGCCATCCAGCGTCCGCAAGACGATCCCCGCCGTATCGCTGAGTTGATGCATGACGCCTCCGCCGCTCCGATAGAACTCAGCTGCCATGGGGCCAAGCCAGGGCCATGTCATCGCCGAGCAATTACTGAGACAGCGCGTAACAGCCACGGTGCTGCGCTGCAGCATCACAAAACTCGTGACCCAAGGGACTAAATACCGCGCTCGTGAGTGGGAGCCTGCGGTGGCGGGAGCCTGGACACCCATTTCCTGATTAGTGGGAGCCTGGACACCCACTAGGTGTCCAGGGCCCCCTGTTCCTGGGGGTAGTGGGTGTCCAGAGCACCTGTTTCTGGCGCAGTCGGGTAGACCGGCCGGTCGCCCGACCGGCCCCCCACAGAACCGGACGTGCGGGACTACCGCATCCGGCTCCTCGAGTTGAGAGGCTCACCGGGCGACGACGGCTGAGTGTACAATCCGCGGGGATGGCAGCGGGTACCGGGCCAATAGGCGCTGGGCGGTATCCCAAGACATACCACGCTGTGATCGTCGGCTCAGCCATTTGATCCAGATCCGCGTTATCTGGAGGCGAACGCGTTTGAGGGCGGCGATGTTGCCGGTCACGCCAACGGCCGTGGGGAGCCTGGACACCCATTTCCTGATTAGCACCGCGCAAGCGCTCTTGAGTGGGAGCCTGGACACTCATTTCCTGATTAGCACCGAGAAAAGAGTTTGGACACCCATTTCCTATTTCCGTTAACGCCGCCACCAACCTGCAAGGCCAAGGTTGCTTATCGCAAACACGCCGTAGCGATGGGTCGAACTCGATGATCACCACCGCTCAAGCGGTCCGAAAGGACTCAACATTCGGCTTGGCGCGCGACTAGGCATCCGCCCGGCTATGATCTGCCCGGCTTGGGAGCAAGGGCTCGGTATGCGTCGCCTTAACTAAGCCGCTCCAGCCGGGAATAAGGCGTTGGCTTCGCTAATACCCTTCACGAATCGCTGGCCAAGTTCGGTTGCCGCCTGGCGGAGCCGCTCGGCTCGGCCCATGGCCCTTATAAAACCAGGTCGGTGACGAGCCATTCGATCAATATAGGCGTCGGGGTCAATACCCAACCACATGAGCATCGGCGGCACATCCTCGGCAATCGCGCCACGCTTGTCGTCACGCACGGCTCGCCCCGCCCAGTCGACGAGTTGGAGGTAGTCGGCGAAAGCGAACGGGAGGTGATCTGGGGTGTCCTGACGTTCCGGCCCGCCGAACGCGAGCAGTGCCGGCTTTGAAGCCGCCTGGCCCGCATCCTGTTTCATGTCGTCATTCTCGGCCGTGTGGGATTCGGGCGCCTCGCCCGAGGTTGCGGCCCACGCCCGAATGCGGTCTTGGATGGAGGTGTAATCCGAGGCCTCGGGCGTCTCGGCGATGGCCGCCCGCACAGGGTTGAGGTCAACGTAGCTCATGCAGGTTAATAGGGCGGCCTCATCCAACAGCGCTTGGCTCTTGAAGCGACCTTCCCAAAAACGCCCTGTAACGCCGTCCTCGGCATTCGCCCAGCGGGCGATGGGCTCATTGAGGCAACGCATGAACCACGACAGATCGGTCAGACGCTCACGGTACGTTGCGATCCGCTCGCCAGCGGCTTCCGCCTCAACGTCGCTGACGCTAAGACCCTGGCGGTAACGCTCGACGAGCACCGGCAGCCCGAATAGCTGCGACCATCGCTCTAAGACGTCTTCGTCGCTCAGACTCCCCGCTTCCTTCGGGTTCAGTCGCAGCACCAAGTGGTGGTGATTGGCCATGACCGCATAGGCACAGACGTCGATGCAGAAGACCTCCCCGAGCAATCGCAGCCGCTCAACAATCCACTGCTTGCGGTGCTCATAGCTGCGACCGGTCAGTCGGTCCCAGCCACAGAGGAACGCCCGGCGCACGCAGCGCGAGACACAATGGTAGTAAGGCGTCGTCTCGGTAGCGACTTGGGCGTGGCGCGGATACGGCATACCGCCTCCTCGCTATATATCCATACATATCAAGCTAGCCCCACCCAAATCACTCAGTCAACCAAACGGTGGGTGTCCACGCGCCTACTTTTGGGAAGGTCGTTTCAAAAACCAGGCGCTGCTGGACGAAGCCGCCCTGCTGACCTGCATGAGCTACGTCGACCTGAACCCCGTGCGGGCCGCCATCGCGGACACCCCGGAAGTGTCGGACTACACCTCCATCCAGGCCCGTATTCGGGCTTGGAGCGAGGGCGCCAGCGAAGGCGCTGAATCAAGCACGGCCGCTGATGAAGATGCCGACCACTCGACTGGCCCACCGCCGCTGTTGCCGTTCCGCGGCCCGGATCGTAAAGATGCTCCGGATCACCTGCCGTTCGCGTTTGCCGATTACCTCCAGCTCGTGGACTGGGCTGGGCGCGCGGTCCGCGACGATAAGCGCGGCGCCATCGCGGAAGACGCACCGCCGATCCTCATACGCTTTGGCATTGATCCCGATACTTACCTCGACCGAATGGGCCGCCGGCGCCCGGGGTTCATACGCGCCATGGGCCGCGCCGAGCGCCTGCGCGAAGCGGCCACCGAACTGGGACAGCATTTCGTTAAGGGCATCAGCGAGGCCAAGGCGCTATTCCCGGCAAGCGCTGGGTAGTCTGGGGTGGTCAGCCGATTCTGCGCACTGCCTAGATCAGCAGCGTTGCCCGCTATTCCGTAGCGGTGTGCGCTGCTGAGCGGGTCGATGGCGGGTGATTGGCATCCCTTGCCCGGTCCAGACCTCGCAGGGTCTCAGTACGCTCCGGTGATAGGTTAACCAACACGTGTGACCCGGTCGGTTCTGTTGGATCCTCAAAACGTGGATGTCCACACGTTCCCGGTCCACACGTTCCCGTAGATGTCCACACGTTCCCCGCGAACAGACGCACCGACGCCCCAGCGCCGAAGGCCCGCCCGACCTCCCCGCGGATAGCGCAGATCAGTTCGTCTCTCCGGCGCATCGCACAAGCCTTGTGAGCTAGAGATCTAGCCGCATGGTAGCGCAATTGGTAGCGGGCACTCGGGTGAAGCAAGGGCTGAAGTCTACAGTCAAAGCTCGGTTGCATATGCTGAAGGCCCTTGCAGGTGTGCGAGCCGGTTCAGTCGCCCATAACCCCTTCCCCACCCAAGTAGGCTCCTAGGCATAACCGACCAAGACGCTCAAGAGGTGACTTGTCGCAGTGCAAGAATCGACCTCCACGCCTAAGCGAAGCCGACGTCCTGTCGCCGGTTGGTGTCGGTTCGCGGGGCGGCTTCCCATCATTTTGGTAATTCGGCCATCGGGCCGTCGAGCTTGCGCTCGTAAGCGATTGAGCCGTATTTCAGCGGCGCTAGTGCGGGTGTGACTTAATCACTGATTCCACGCCGCCGATCGAAGCAGCTTATGCGTGGCGTTGGTCCATTTCGATCATTGTTGGCTTGTTAGAGGGCTCAAGATGCAATCGGGCACGAGTCTAGCGAGTTTCCCCGTCTCCTGGTTTGCCAGTGTCATGGGGTTGTCCGGGCTAACCCTCGTTTGGCAGCGCGTGGCCCATCAGCTCCTGCCGAGTTGGCCGATAGCGCCCCTATTACTCGCGGCCACGCTCGCGCTGTTTGTCGTCCTAGTGGTGACCTACGGGGCCAAGGTTGTGCGTTATCCGCAAGCCGTACGCCAAGAGCTGGCGCATCCGATCAAGCTGAGCTTTTTTCCGGCATGCTCCGTGAGCCTGATCCTGCTCGCCACAGCGGGTTTGCAATACGCACCGGGCGCGGCGTACGCACTATGGATCGCCGATAGCGGCCTGCATCTGCTGTTCACGTTGTATGTGATGACGACGTGGATGCAACACGCGTATTTCGAGATCCAGCATATCAATCCGGCCTGGTTCATCCCCGTGGTTGGCAACATCCTTGTGCCGATTGCCGGCGTGCCGCTGGGCTACGTCGAGGTTGCCTGGTTTTTCTTCAGCATCGGGATCGTCTTCTGGGGGGTCCTGCTGGCCATCATCTTCTATCGCGTCCTGTTTCACACACCCCTGCCGGGGAAACTGTTGCCAACGCTATTCATCCTCATTGCGCCGCCGGCGGCAGGTTTCCTCGCCTATCAGCAGCTCAATGGTGGTGAGCTGGATATCATGGCGCGCGTCCTCTACTACCACGGTCTGTTCCTCACACTGCTGCTGTTGACCCAGGCTCGTCACTTCCTGCAGCTGCCGTTCTTCCTCTCCTGGTGGGCGTATTCGTTCCCGTTGGCCGCGATCACCACGGCGACGCTCCTCTACGCCGAGCGGGTCAACAGCCCCGTGCTTCTGGTCCTTGGCGGCATCCCCGTCGTACTGGTACCTATGGTGATCTTGTGTCTGACGGTACGCAGTGTCGTTGCCGTGGCACGCCATGGGGTAGCCGTTGATGAGCAATGAGCTGCACCATCATGGTGTCGCGAGTGCCACCCCGAAGGCGAAGGGCTACGGAGGTTGGGGCAGGATCCTCGAATAGGGTGGATCAACGCGCTCAAGGGATGACCCATCCTTGTGCAACGAGTGGCCTCACGGGTCTGTTTTATGCATCTGTCCGGGGTCGATGTCTTGACTGGGTAGGGCAACGACCCGACCATCCGAACTCATCCACCGTCTGGCGCCCGCTCTGAATGCCCGAGTCGCCGAACCAAGCTGATGAATCCGCGTCCGGTTGTGTCGTTTTTCAGAGCCGGGGCGTTACCTGTCGCGGTGTTCACTATTGGCCGACGGTAAACGTGTCCGAAAGTCCCCATGAACCGAGGCCTTGCGTGATCCTTGGCCACGGCTTTGGGGGCACGGTGGATGCGGGCCTTCAAGCCTACGCGCGGGCCTTTGCTGACGCCGGTTGGCACGCTGTGCTGTTTGACTATCGCGGTTTTGGGAGCAGCGGTGGGAAGCTACGCCAGCATGTGTCAGCAACGGCCCAGCTGCAGGATTGGCACGCTGCGATTGGATGGGCTCGTTCGAAAGCGGCTATCGCGGCGGATCAGATTGCCCTGTGGGGCGTCTCGCTATCGGGTGGCCATGTGGTCGAGGTGGCCGCGCGGGATGACCGCGTGGCAGCGGTGATCGCGCAATTTCCCATGCTTGACGGTGCCGCCGCCGTGCTGAATATCGGCCGGTATGCCGGCGTGCGCCAGTTGGCTCGCTTATTGGTTGCCGGATTACGGGATACGCTGAGCCGATTAGGCGGCGGCTCGTCGGTCATGATCCCGATTGTCGCTCCACCGGGTGGATTTGCGGCCCTGGCTGCCTTTGAGGCCGAGTCTGGCTATAGGGCCATCGCCCCGCCCGGCTGGCGCAATGAGGTCTGTGGTGGCATAACGCTGACGGTGCCGTTCTACCGACCCGGCAAACGGTTAAAGCGAATTCGGGTTCCGGTGCTCATCCAGATTGCTGACAGCGATTCGATACTCCCCGTCAGCTCCATTGAGCGATTCGTCAATCGATCCACAGATGCCGTGCAGGCAAAACACTACCCCTGTGGCCACTTCGATGCGTTTGTTGAAGCCATGTTCGAAACGGCCGTTGGGGATCAGATCGCATTCATTAGGAACCACTTGGAGGGAGGGAACCATGAAGAAAAACCGGCACAGTAGTACCGCCGAGGCGACCGCCGCCGTCCGCGCCTGGCATACGCTTCATCATGAACCACGGATCCTTGATGACCCCTACGCGATCGACCTCACCAGCGGGGCATGGCGGCGTATCTGCCGTAGTCGTTTGCTCAGCTGGCTGACGTTCGAGTGGGTGCTTAAGACGTTAAAGCCCATAGCCGCCGAGATTATCTGCCGCTCGCGTTACACCGAGGACAAGCTGGAAGCGGCGATGGGTAAGGGGATCGATCAGTATGTCTTGCTCGGTGCGGGGTTTGATTCGTACGCATTGCGGCAGCCGCCCGGCGCGGAGAAGCTACGCATCTTCGAATTGGACCACCCTTTGAGTCAGGAGGTGAAGCGGCAACGGCTTGGTTCTCACGGCGACCAACTCCCCAACTCGCTTGAGTTCGTGCCGATAGATTTCGAAGCGCAGACGTTGGCCGAGGTTCTGGAGCGGTCGAGCTACGATCCGCAAAAGCCGGCGTTCTTCTCCTGGCTGGGTGTGGTCCAGTACCTGCCCAGCAATGCGGTTGCTAGCACCTTGGAGACGTTGGCTGCCTACGCAGTCCCCGGCAGCGAGGTCGTGTTCGACTATCTCCTCCCGGCGTCAGAGCTCTCCCCCTCTGACCGACCCATCCTGGAGCGGTTGCAACGATTCACGGAGCGACGAGGCGAGCCGCTATCGTCCTATTTCACCCTGGCGGACCTGCGCACCATGGCGGATCAGTACGGTTTTGATGTCGTCGAGAACTTCTCGCCGGCCGATCAGGGCGCTGCCTACTGCCAGGAGGGGAATCACGGTCTCACCCCGTTTACGGGGTATCCGATTATTCATCTGCGCCGACGCTAGGGACCTCGGACTCGCGCCGCGCCGCTTTCGTTACGGCTCGGAACTTGGCCAGCCACGGCGCGGCCCCCAACGTCCTAGCGCGTGTCCCATGTGATGGCCGACTCGCGCTGTGGAATGAAGGGGCCCATTGCGTCGACTGCGCGTTTAGCGTCCATGGAAGCTAACCCCGCACTCGGCATGGGCCGGGGTTGGGCGCATTTGGGTCATAGCCTCACCATTGGTCAGCCGTTTCTGTGATCAGATTGACATTGATATGGCGTAGTATGCAGAGCAGGCCATGCGGGAGTAGCCTGGCGTTAGCGCTGTCTTCCGACAGGCACTGGGCCCGCTGGACCTTTGGCCCGAAAGAGCCCAGCCGTTATCGGCTGATGTAAACGAGCGTGGGCCTTTTGCATCCGGCGGGGCGCGTCTAGTGGGGGTATGGGATTATGTCGAGTGCAGCCGGCACATCCGGATCGAAGCTTCGGGCAATCACCGGCGGCCAGGAGGGACTCGGCACGGGCCGGTCTCTCCATGTGTTCGTCGTTGATGATCAGAGGACTAACCGGCGGTTGGTCTCGAAGCTGGCAAGCGGGCTGCGATCGGGTGTAGAGGTCCACGAGTTTGAAGGGCCTCAGGATGCCGTTGACGCCGCAGCCACCACCACCCCGGATCTCGTTATCACCGATTACCGAATGCCCGAGATGACCGGAGCGGAGCTCATCAGGCAACTTCGGCAATGGCACGCTTGTGACCAGACCCCGATGATCGTTGTTACGGCCTATAACGAGCAGTCCTTTCGGTATGACGCCCTACGTGCTGGGGCGACTGATTTCCTGATTAGTCCCGTTGATCATGAAGAATTCAAGGCGCGCGCCGGTAACCTGCTGACGTTGCGGTTCCAGCAACGCATTCTGCAGCGGCGTGCGTCGATGCTTAAGGCGCGTCTAAAAAACCGAAGCCGCCTCCAGCGCGAAGAGCTACGGCACAGTGAGGACAAGTCCCGCCTAGTAATGAACACGGTGCCAGCGATGGTGAGTGCCTTCGATCGCTCCGGTCATTGCGTCTACATTAATAATAGGCAGGGGGTATTCCTCGGCGTTGACCCGGAGATGGTTACGGAGCAGCCCATGGAGGCGGTCTTCGATGCCGATTATGCTGCCAAGCACCGGGCGCTAAACGACCTAGTCGTTGCTCGCAATGAACCGATTGAGGACATCGAAGAAACGCTCGTTGATGCGCACGGTGTCGAGTACTTCTTCCTGACGACGAAAGCTCCCCTTAATGATACGGCCGATGATGTATCGAGCATCGTTACTGTTTCCGTGGATATCTCCGAGCGCAAAAAGCTCGAAGAGCGCCTGTGGCACGAAGCCCATTACGATGCCTTGACCGGTCTGCCCAATCGCAAGCTGCTCGAGCAGCAGCTGGCAAGGTGGCTGGGCACAGACGGTAATGGCTCGCCGGGGTTGGCCGTTTTTTATCTGGACCTCGATGGGTTTAAGCACATCAATGATGCCTACGGCCACGGTGTCGGCGATGAGGTCCTTCAGGCGACCGCTGAGCGCTTGTCCGATTGGGCCGTGCCGTGTGACATGTTGGCCCGCTTGGGGGGTGACGAATTCATCTGCGTGATCAGGGATGCGCCCGAGACGCGTCAGGTCGATTACCTCGCCCAGAATCTAATGGACGCGTTGGATGAGCCCGTCAAGGCCACGGGGCTCACCTTTCAGATACGCGGTAGCATCGGAATAGCGCTCCGCGCTGCTGCGACGTCTGCCCCAGCGAGCCTGCTCGCTAACGCGAACGCCGCGCTGTACCGCGCCAAGGCCAAGGGAAGGCATTGCTGGGCGTATTACAAGCCGGAGCTGACCGAGCAAGCCCAGCGTCGAATTCAGATCGAGGCCGCGCTGCGCCACGCCCTGGAATCGGACCCCGGGCAGTTGGCCCTAGCCCTTCAGCCCGTTCGCGATCTGACGACATCCGAGTTGGTGGCCTATGAGGCCCTGGTGCGCTGGCAGCACCCCGATGAGGGCTTCGTGCCGCCCAACGAGTTTATTCCGCTCGCCGAAGCGACCGGCCTCATCCGGGTTCTCGGCGCCCAGATGCTCGAAGCGAGCGGACGTTGGATGATGGCCCATGCCGAGCCCGACTCGCGGCAACAGATCGCCATCAATATCTCCCCCGCTGAGATCGCCTCGAGTGACTTCGAGGAGCGTTGCCGAACGATTCTTGCGCGTACCGGGTTGCCAGCCCATCGCCTTGAGCTGGAGATCACCGAAAACGGCCTCATGGATCAAGACCGCGAGACGCTGGAGCGTCTGGAGTCGTTGCGCCGTGACGGCATTACGATTGCTATTGATGATTTCGGAACGGGATATTCATCGTTGCAATATATCAAGGCGTTACCGGCGGATCGGCTCAAGATGGATCGCGCCTTTATTGCCGGTATAAGCCGGGATCCCGACAATCGCGCGATTGTGGCGGCAACGGTGGCCATTGCTGATCATTTCGGCTTGGAAGTGGTTGGCGAGGGCGTGGAAGATCCCGAAGACGCGGCAACGCTCAAGGAACTCGGCTTGGATCGCGTTCAGGGCTATCTGTACGGGTACCCACAGATCGTCGGCTCCTTCGATGATGCATGATGGTCGATTAGCTGAGTAGGCAAAATGCTCGGCGCTGGTACGATATGAGTGTCGGGCGAGAGCCTATTATCTAGGCCATCAGCGTCATCGATCCGATTTGCCGTAGCGTGGCGGGGAGGCGGCTCTCAAGTGGGTATGAACAGCTTCCGGGGATTGGGCGCTGTCGTCCGAAGTCGCCTCGCCGGCCGTGAGGATAGCGAGCACAGCCAGGCGCTGGTTCGGATCGCTATCGTCGCGCTTATCGGTGGCTACTATCTAGCCGCCTACGGGGCCGGGGCCGTGCCCCTGTCTGTCTTCGAGAATACCGCGAGGGTCGCGGCGGCCTACCTCTCGCTGTCGTTCCTCTATTTCTGCCTGATCCTGGCGAATCCCGCGCCATCGCCGGCCCGCCGGCTGGTAGCCATGGTCACGGATATGGTGACGCTAACGCTGTTTATCGCCGTCGGCTACGTGTGGGGCATGGCGCTGTATCCCCTCTATCTCTGGATCACCCTGGGCAACGGTTTTCGTTACGGGGTGTTCTATCTGGTTGCCTCAGCGCTAATGAGCGTGGTGGGGTTCGGATCCGTCGTGGCCAGCATGGAGGGGACCAGTCCCGGCTGGCGGATCGAGCAGTACGGGCTATTGGTGGGCTTGGTTATTGTGCCCGCCTATGCGGCCCGTTTGATTCGGACGTTGACGCATGCCAAGGCGGAAGCCGAGGCAGCCAACCAGGCCAAGAGTCGTTTTCTGGCCAACATGAGCCACGAATTGCGGACGCCGTTGAATGCTATTATCGGCATGGGGGATCTGCTGGCTAAGACACGCCTCGATGATGAACAGCGGGAAATGGCCTCGACGGTGCAGACCTCGGGCCGGACCTTGCTTGAACTCATCAATGAGGTCCTAGATCTGTCGAAGATCGAGGCCGGACGCCTGCAGACCGAGACGGTTGATTTCGAGCTCCATGACCAGTTGGCGCAGGTAGCCTCGGTGCTGCGTGCGTATTCGCAGCGCAAGGACTTGGCCTTGACTGTTGTGGTGGATGGGGCCCTTCCGGCGTGGGTTCACGGTGACCAACGCCATCTCCAACAGATCCTGCTTAATCTGGGGAGTAACGCGACGAAGTTCACCGAGAGCGGCGGGATCCAGTTAGCGGCTAGCTTGGTTGAGCGGCGCGGTGGGCATGTCCGCGTGCGCTATTCGGTGAGTGATACCGGGATCGGGATGTCTGACCAGATCGTTAAGGCGATCTTCGACAGTTTTACGCAGGGTGAAAACGCCCGGATTCCGCAACGCGGTGGTACGGGGTTGGGTCTCACCATCTCACAGCATCTTGCGGAACTGCTCGGCGGTACGATCACCGTCGAGAGTGAGGAAGACGTTGGGAGCCGTTTTACCTTTGAGGTGACCCTCACGGCGTCCGACTTGGGAGGCCCTGAGGAGGTGGGCAGTGCGGAGCGCGATGTAACGGCTGTTGGCATTGACCCGGGGTTGTACAAGGTCCTCCAGGATCGATTGGCCGCGACGTCTTGGCGGCTCCATCAGGCGGTTAGCAGCGATAGCGCTCCGGTAGTGGCAGCCTCCGATGCGCCGGCTTGCTGCCATGTGGTGCTCGATGGCCGCGGCGAGGGCTGCGAGCAAGTCCGCCGGGAATTGGCTGAGTTGCGCCATCGTTGGCCCCGCACGCGGCTCGGAGTGGTCCTCCTCGTTAACGAGGGGGCCAGTGTTCCCGATGTGTCACCGGTGATGGCTGCGGATCTGGTCTGTCTGGTGAGGGTCGATATGCCTCGGTCCGAGCTTCTCTGCGCCCTCAACGCCTTGCGTGTGTTTGAGCCGGCGACCGGCCATGCCGAGGAGGCCGGGGATGACGCGATGGACGAATTGGCGGGGCGCCGACGGCTGCATATTCTCGTCGCCGAAGATAATGCCGTTAACCAGCGCGTAACGACCAAGGTGCTTGAGCAGGCCAGCCACCAGGTCAAACTCGCCACGACGGGTGACGAGGCGCTGGAGCTATTGGAGCAAGAGGCGTTCGACGCCGTCCTGATGGATGTGAATCTGCCGGGCACCGGGGGCATTGATGCCGCCAAACT